>CACGIS010000001.1 GCA_902573175.1 Paracoccaceae bacterium
CAACTAAATATCTTGAGAAGGTCAGCACAAGGACGCTTGTCAGAATTATTTGGTCAAAAAACATTTAAGCTAGACGAATTTATACGGCGTCTGGATCTTTATAATCTAGCAAGATCTTCTGCAAAGCATCAATCGGAACAAACAAAATTGATATTAAGGGCATATTCAAACGGGGTAAACGCGCGAGTAAAAGAAATTAATGAAAAAGCGCTTGGACGAGGCTCGCCTGAGATGTTTTTATATCCCAATGAGTTTTCTTTTTGGCAACCAGCCGATAGTATCGCTATTTTTAAACTACTTTCTTTAAAAATGACTGGCCATATAGATGCTGAAATAACCCACGCTAAAGCAGTATTAGCAGTCGATAATAAAGAAATGTTGTCGGCATTATTGCCAGATGCGCCTGGTAGTCCAATAAGTAAACTTCAAAACATAAAGGAATTATCTTCAAATTTTCTCAACTATTCAAATAATGAAGAAAATCTTGCAGATTTATTTACCTTTCCTAGTTTTGAATTGGCTGGAGCCTCTAATGTTTTTGGGGCAACAAAAGAAAGGTCCGCCGCTGGCGAACCATTGTTGGCAAATGATCCCCATTTTGAGTTATCTGCACCCTCCTTATTCTATTTAGCCAGATTGCAGTTAAAGGACGGTGGAATAATTGGAGCTTCAATTCCCGGCACTCCAATAATTTTAAGTGGTAGAAACGAAAATTTAGCCTGGGGAATAACAGCCTCATATCTTGATGATCAAGACATTTTTATGGAAGAGTTAAACTCCTCAGATCCAGACCTTTACAGAACTGATAAAGGGTGGAAGAATTTCAAAATTGATAAACAATATATAAAAGTTAAAAATACATCAGATGTTGAAATAGAAAGAAAATGGACTGCAAATGGCCCCGTTTTACCTGCAACCGCTTTTGACTTATTAAGCATAACGCCAAAGAACCACGTAGCTACACTTTCTTGGACGGCGCTGACAGAAAAAGATACAACCATTTCCTCTGCAGTCAATTTGATGCTTAGCCAAAACGTTCAAAAAGGGTTAGAATCCTTAGAAAATTTTCATGCTCCATCCTTAAATTTTTTATTAGTTGATAGTGAAAAGTTGGTACTAAAAACAGTTGGGAAAATGCCAAGAAGATCTCCATTAAACCAGACCCAAGGTCGTATGCCATCTCTAGGATGGAAACCTGAAAATAAATGGCGTGGTTATTGGGGTTATGAAGTCAACCCAATTATAGTAAGTTCTCCAGGTGATATTCTCGGTAATACAAACAATAAAATATCTAACACAAAATTTCCTAAGCACGTATCACATTTTTGGGGAGACACTCAAAGAATATTACGATGGCAGAAGCTTATGCAAAACCGTGAAGTGCATACTAGAGAAAGCTTTATAGAGGCTCAACTTGATATAGTATCACCAACGGCTCGAGCACTTTTACCGATTATTGGTTCTGAACTCTGGTATTCACAACCTATGGGAGAACCAGGAAGTAAAGAAAGATTGCGCTTTAATGCCATTTCTATGCTAGCTTCATGGAACGGAGAGATGAGCGAACACCTACCTGAGCCTTTAATTTATTCTACATGGATGAAATTTTTGCAAAAAAAATTGCTTGATGATGAGCTTGGGCCAATTTCTTCACGATTTAATCACTTTAACCCTATTTTTGTTGAAAAAGTTTTTCGTGATATAGATGGGGCATCTAATTGGTGTGATATCAAACACAGTAGCCGTCGGGAAACATGTGTCGAAATTGCATTAAAGTCTTTAGACGAAGCTCTTTTATGGTTGAAAGAAAAATACGGAAAAAATTTAAATTCCCTTAGATGGGGGAAAGCACATGAAGCTCTCCACCGACATGAGACATTGGGTTCAATTCCAATTCTAAAATATTTTGTAAATATTCGTCAATCCACCTCAGGTGGTGATAATACCCTTATGAGAGGTAAGACTTCTGGTAAAGTTAATGAACCTTTTTCAAATATCCATGCTGCTACTTACCGAGGTGTTTATGATTTTGCTGACCCCGACAGCTCAATCTTTGTAATTTCAACTGGACAATCTGGGCATTTCTTATCTCGTCATTACGATGACTTAGGTAATTTATGGAGAAGAGGTGAATATGTTCCTATGTCTTTGGATCCAAATTTGGCTCGAGGTGCATCATTGGGTGTTACGAATATCGTACCTACAGAGATTAACGATTAAATGAATAATATTTCTTCTTTTGTTGAGCTGACCAAATTACATCTAACCTGAAGCCAACTTCGGTACAAAACTCATTAACAACGACACCATGTTCATGAAGCCATGCCTTTTTATTTCCAAATTCGAAAGGAACAAACAAAGTGTCAGAAAACTTTTGTGGTAATATCAATTTTTCAATGTGCTCCACCAAGCTTGAGATGCCTTCACCCGTTAAAGCGGATAAATAGCACACTCCTGATCTCCGTTTAGCGATATTTTTTAAACTTTTTTTCTTCTCAGGCTCAATACTATCAATTTTGTTCCATATTTCCAAAGTTGGAGTTGACCCAGAAACCCCAAGGCTATGCAAAACTTTTTCAACTTCTAAGGCCTGAAGATCTGTATTTTTATGAGCAATGTCTCGTACATGAAGAATTAAATCAGCAGCCAAAACTTCTTCCAAAGTTGCACTAAAAGCTGCTATGAGTTCGGTTGGGAGATCAGAAATAAACCCAACCGTATCTGAAATTATAATTTTTAGTTTATTATTTAATTTTATTGCGCGCATTTTTGGATCAAGTGTCGCAAATAACATATTTTCGGAAAACTCATCGGCCCCAGTTAACAAATTAAATAAAGTAGATTTACCCGCATTCGTATATCCAACCAGTGCAATAACAGGGAAGGAAACTTTAGCTCGGGACTTTCGATGGAGATCTCTTGTTTTTTTATCTTATCTAGTTGGCGTTTTAATCGAAATAAATGATGATCTATTGCTCTTTTATCAGCCTCAATTTGTGTTTCACCAGGACCACCTACGAATCCAAGACCACCCCTTTGCCTTTCCAAATGCGTCCAAGATCGAACAAGCCTGGATCGCTGATAAGACAGTGCTGCCATTTCAACTTGTAGTACGCCTTCTTTAGTAACAGCCCTATCAGAAAAAATTTCTAAAATTAAAGCTGTTCTGTCTAAAATCTTAACTTGCCATTTCTTCTCTAAATTTCTTTGTTGTACAGGGGAAATTTGGCTATTTATTATTACTAAATCAGTTTTTTGTGATTTAAAATTGATTGATAGTTCGCTAACTTTTCCGGAACCAAAAAATTCTTTCGGACTAATTTTTTCAATTGGGACTATAATAGACCCTATAATCTTAACATTAGGTAAAGCTTTAGCTAAAGCGTTAGCCTCGCCAACAGAGGAGCTATTATCACGATTTTTTAATTCAATTTTGAGTTTTGGTTGAAGAACCCAAACAGATGTCTTGTCTTTTATGACTTCTATCAACTCTCCTCTTCACCGTCGTAAAGAGAAATATTTTGAGTAGGCATAATTGTTGAAACAGCATGCTTATAAACAAGTTGAGACTGCCCGTCTCGACGCAATAATATGCAAAAATTGTCAAACCAGGTTATTGCACCCTGCAATTTTACTCCGTTTATTAAAAATACTGTAACAGGTATCTTTGTTTTACGCACTTGGTTAAGAAATGCGTCTTGCAAATTTTGACGATCAGAAGCCATAATCGAAGCCTTACCTTTTATTATTATTTGACTTACTTTAAAATACTCAAAAAAGAAAGCAAATCAACCAAAACAGCTTTCAAATTCATTTAAGCCCTATTTAACCCAAATGTCATCAAAGATAACACAACCAAAATTTCCAGACGTCCAAGAACCATTCCAATGATTAAAGCCATTTTCGAAAATATTGATAAATCAGATATCAAAAAATTTTCTAGTTCAACTATCTCTATGATTGGTCCAGTAGTGGTTAAACAAGCCACTGCAAGTAAGAGAGCCTCCTCAAATCGTAATTCAAATACAGCAAGAAAGATTGTTAGAGTTGCTAAACTTACCATGAATAACATGAAAAAAATCCAAGCCATAAAAACCGAAATTTTCATATTTTTCATACGGTTACTCTTTACTTTTACAGAGGATGGGTGAAGTAATTTTCCAGTTTCATTTGAAAAAGCTGTGAACAGCATTGATATCCTAAGTAATTTGATTCCACCCGCTGTTGTGGCTACTCCACCACCAAATAAACATAGTGCCATTAGGATAATGGCGGCATACGACAAGTCTGCAGAAGATATCGATACATCCCAAAAAGCACTAACATAACCATTTGTGGTAATGAATGAAAAAACGGTGAAAAAATTTCCCCAAATTAATTCTAATATACTTTCAAATGCCCCACTTAGTCCAGTATACACATCACCAAGAGATACCTGTTTTAAAGTAAATATAATCGTTGCACCTATTGTTATAGATAAACCTAAACGTGTCTCTGTATCAGATAAAATTCTTCTCAAACTAAGTTGGTTATGAAAAAATTTAACAATATTATTCGATAATGCCACAAATAAAAATAATAAAATTACTAATTCGCCTAAAAAGCCTGCCCCATCTAATTCAAATTTTTCAGGACCAGAAATGCCAGATGTGGAAACTATTGATAGGGCTCTTATAAAACTTGTATAACTATCTGTTCCAAAGCTGGTAAGACAACCCCAAAGAATAACGGTCAAGGCAAAATATATTGGTATTAACTTTTGACTAACCTTAACAAAAGTCGTGGACCGTTCATTTAGTGTAAGTTTCCTGTTTGAGTTTGGCGAATTTTTTTTATTTGAAAATATTTCAAGACCACCAAGATTAACCGGTAGTAAAATCACAAATGCAGCAATCCAAATTAATCCGCCACCAAACCAAGCGACTAGTGCTCGCCAAAGGTGAATAGGCTTAGACAAAACTTCTTTTTCAAAAACCGGAAAACCGGTGGTGGTAAATGCGCCAACCATATCAAGATATGCATCCACCCAGTTTATACTTGGAAAAATTACCCAAGTTGGAAATGCTAAAAATATGGGTAGGAATAAAAAGCACAAAATAAGAGAAAATAGTTGCGAGACTCCCGTTTCTTTTAAATCTCTATTTGACGTTCCCAAAATTATTAAAGACAAAACTAGAATTCCCGTCAAACCAATATAAAAGAATATTCGCGCTTCCCTGAACAGATTAGCGAATAAAGAATATGCAGCAATAACAAACATTAAACTGCAAGCTAGGCCAAAAATTTGAAATAGAAGAGGTAAACCTTTTAAGGTTTTATTAAATTTAAAATTTGACTGCATATTATTATTACAACTTTACTCGACTAAAAATAATCTATCGTTACTTGAAGAAGTCTTTCAACTTCTGGGATATCTTTAGAAAGTACAAATAAGGCAATAATATCACCCTCTTCAATTTTAGACTGACTGCTAGGTTTTACCATATCTTCATTTTTTAAAATTCCACCAACTATAACACCTTCTGGAAAGTCTATATCACCAATACGAGACCCAGCTATTGGAGACGTCGACATAACTTGCGCTTCTATAACCTCAGCTTCGGCATCTCCGATAGAGTAAACATTTTTTACCTTTCCGTGTCTTATATGGCGCAATATAGAACTTACCGTTGTAGATCTTGGGTTAATATACGCATCTATACCTAGAGGCTCCATCAAAGGAGACATTGTTGGATCATTTATAAGAGCAATTGCCTTTTTGCAGCCTCTAGATTTTGCCCGCACAGCAGCAAGCATGTTTGTTTTATCATCGTCTGTTACAGCCATTATAGTATCTGTTTTGGCGACATTGGCCTCTTCTAACAAACCTGAGTCAAGTCCGTCACCGTGCAAAACAATTGTTCTCTCTAAAGAGCTTGCTGCCAATTCAGCCGTTACTCTATTTTTTTCTATTATTTTTGTACGAACACGGTTTTCACTATCTTCAAGAGATTTAGCAATTCTTAAACCTACATTGCCGCCCCCAATCAATATAATTCGATTTTGCTCGCCTTCAGACTTACCAAAAACGTCTAAAGTTCTGTTTGTATCACTTGAGTGACACATCAGATAAACCTCATCTGAACAAAAAAGTTGATCTCCAGCATTTGGAGCAAAAAGAATTCCTTGTCTTCGGACTCCAACCACTATCACCCTTAATGTTGAGAATAAATCAGTTAGTTGCCTTAATGGAGTGTTAACAACTGGACAATTATCCTCTATGTGGAGGCCTAAAAGCTGAGCCTGATTATTTAGGAAGGTTTCAGATTCAAAAGCATTTGGAGAAGAGAGCCTTTTCAAAGCAGCTTCGGCAACCTCTAATTCAGGACTTATAACTACGTCTATGGGTAGATGATCTCGTCTATACAAGTCAGCATAGATTGCATCAAGATAAGATTGACTTCGCAGTCGGGCAATTTTCCTAGGAATATCAAAAATGGAATGTGCAACCTGGCAAGTTACCATATTTACTTCATCAGAGTGAGTAGCAGCAATAATCATGTCGGCATCTTCCGCACCTGCATTCTTAAGGACATTAGGATATGAAGCAAAGCCACTAACGCCTTTTACATCTAACGTGTCGGTAGCTCTACTTACCAAATCCTGATCGCTGTCTACAATTGTTACATCATTTTTTTCACTAGCGAGATGACGCGCAATCTGCCAACCCACTTGACCTGCTCCACAAATGATAACCTTCATCCAGATTCACCTCACTAACAACAAAATCATAGACTAATTAAACTTACTAAGAAACTAATATGATTTTGATACAGCCGTATTACATTTTTTGACTCGAATTAACACCTAATGACTTGAGTTTTCTATGTAATGCACTTCTCTCCATTTCAACAAACACAGCAGTTTTTGAAATGTTGCCTCCAAAACGGTTTATTTGAAGCGTAAGGTAATCTCTCTCGAATATTTCACGGGCCTCTCGTAAGGACATACCAGCTAATTCAGAGGATATTAAACTAATCTTCTCGCCACTATCTTTTACTTTTGGCCCAGTCAAAGCTAACTCATCACTACTTATTTTTTCCGAAGGGTTACCTAATATTAAAACGCGTTCAATTAGATTTTTTAGCTGTCTAATATTTCCTGGCCAATCCATAGCTTGTAAGAAAGACAAAGCCTCATTGGTAAATTCTCGATAAGAAAAACCGTCGATAGATGATAATTGCTCAACAAAATATTTAGCTAATATGGGAATATCATCAATTCTTTCACTGAGGCTTGGGGTTTTAATTGGCACCACGTTCAACCGATGAAACAAATCTTCACGAAACTTCTTGCTTTTAATTTTTTCTGGAAAATCTGAGTTTGTCGAACTTATAACCCTGAGATCAACATTTAATTTTTTATTACTCCCAATCCGGTTTGTTGTCCTTTCAACTAAAAATTTTAGTAGTTTACCCTGTAAATCCAAAGGCATTTCAGCTACTTCATCTAGGTAAATAGTACCGCCATTTGCCTTCTCAAGTGCTCCAACCTCTTGTAGCCCGTCCTTATTTTCAATACCAAATAACATTCGATCAAGCTCATCTTGATCAGAAACCGAACAGTTTATAGCAATAAAATTTCCAGCTGATTGTTTTGAATTTTTATGAATATATCGAGCTGAAGTTTTTTTACCAGAACCCGAAGAACCACTTATCAAAACTCTACTGCTGGCTTTAGAGACTTTATTTAGGCTAGACATAAAATTACGAAATATAATACTTTCGCCTTTTAATTCATATTCGACTATATCTTTTTGTTTTAGCTCTTTGTTTTCTCGCCGCAGGGACGATGTTTCCATTGCTCTCCTAACAACAACTAAAAGCTGTTCAATATTAAAAGGCTTTTCGATAAAATCATAAGCGCCCTGTTTTATCGCTGACACAGCAATTTCAATATTACCGTGGCCTGAAATAATAACTACAGGCACATGAGGATATTCGGCTTTTACTTTCTTTAAAATATCAATGCCATCCATATTACTGTCTTTTAACCAAATATCTAAAATCAACAAACTAGGTGGAGCACTGGAAACCTGGTTCAAACATTCAGCAGAATTGCTAGACAAGCGTGTAGAAAACCCTTCATCAATTAAAATTTCCGATATCAATTCCCGAATATCTTTTTCATCATCAACAATTAAAATATCACTCATCTAATTTAGACACCTACTCATAATTATAAATTTTTTGATTTTGGAAGTTCGATAGAAATCAAAGCTCCTATTATTCCAGTATTTTCAAATGGAGCAGAGTCCTCCAATTTCAAAACCCCACCGTGCTCTTCAATAATCTTTTTAACTATTGCTAATCCAAGACCTGTCCCTTTTTCGCGGGTAGTGACATACGGTTCAAACAATCTCGACCTATCTTGCGGTAACCCAACTCCATTATCTGAGATATTGAGCACAACACTATCGGATTTATTTTTTAGTAAAACCTCAATTATGCCGTCATGATTTGAAGTTGAAGGATTCTGCATTCTTGTTGCTATAGACTCCCCAGCATTCTTCAAGATATTTGTCAAAGCTTGATTAATTAAAGTTGCATCGACTGAAGTGACGACGGGCGACTTAGGTTGGGATAAATTTATCAAAACATTTGGCTGACCAGCTTGCTGTAGAGAGACAGTAGATTCAATTAAAGCACTAAGATTTTCATTCTTTCGTCTCAATTCCGGCATCCTTGCAAATTTAGAGAACTCATCCACAATGCGCCGTATATCGTCAGTTTGCCTTGTTATTACATCAACCATATCTCTAAGCCCGTCTGAATTGTCCGACAAAAGAGGGCTAAACTTTTTCCTAATTCTCTCTGCAGATAACTGAATTGGGGTAAGTGGGTTTTTTATTTCGTGAGCAATTCGTCTTGCAACATCACCCCAAGCAGCAGACCTCTGGGCAGAAACCAGAGATGTTATATCATCAAAAGCAACAACATAACCCTTCAAATTTCCATCTTCATTCATGGGAGCCATGCGGACTAAAAAATTTTCGACCCGACCAGATCGAACAAGTTTGATTTCTGATTGCAAATTGTCAAATCTAGATTTTTTTAAATTTTGAAAAAGAGAATTTAATTCTGGAAATATATCTGAAAGTTGATTCTGAGATTCTTCATTTTTGAAATTATTCAATAAGATATTAGCTGAATTATTGGTGAAATTTACTTTTCCTTTTGGATCGAGAACAATAACCCCAGAAGTAACAGAAGAGAGTACGCTATCAAATAGCCGCCTTCTCTCTTCAATTTGCTCGGTATTGTCAATTAATGTATCCCTCTGATGTTTAAGTTGTTTTGTCATTTGGTTAAAGTAACGCCCGAGCTGAGCAATTTCGTCATCACCTTCATCCTCGATTACTTGGGTAGTCAGCTCCCCTGCTCCAACCCGCTTTGCAGCTGCAGCTAATCTACCTATCGGTTTGGATAACCTTTCGGCAAACCAAAGTGCAAATAAAACTGAAGAAACGATAAGTAAAAGAGCTAATGCAAAGTAAAGAACTGCAAAATTGAGAAGATACGCAGTTCGATCACTTTCCATCTGTTGATACAAAACCGCAGTTTTTTGTGTTTCATCCAATAGATTAAAGAGAGTTCCGTCGACCTCTCTTGTTACATACAAATATCTATCGCCGAATCCATTTAAATATATCAATGCTCTAAGCTCATTGTTGTTGAAGTCATTAATTAAAACCACGTCTTCAACAGCATCCTTAATTTGCACCTCATCTGGTTTTTCAAAATCGAAAAGATAAGATCGTTGTCCGCGAAGTTCGATATTACCAAGACCATTCAAAATAAAAGCTTCTTTTAGACCGCGCTGTAATTGTAGCTGGAGAGAAGCAAGCTCATTTCTTAACTCATCCTCCTCAATAAAAAATTTGTTTTTTCGAAAATTTTGTAAATCCTCTGCTATTGAATGGAGATCTTCAACCAAAGCACTTTCTTGTTCGTCAGCATATGCACGAGCAGCCGACAGGGAAGTTCCCACGACACTCTGAACACGTTCAGAGAACCATGCTTCTAAACCCAAGTTTATTGAAACGGTAGCAAATACAGCAACGGTAATTGTCGGTAACAAAGACATCGTCGTAAATACACCAGCTAATCGAAAATGAAGTTTTGAACCAGCCAGCCTAGATCTACGTTGAGAAAGTACATATAAAATCCTGACCAAAACAATGCCCACGATCAGAAGCACATAAACCAAATCTAGAAGCAAAAAAAACCGAAGCCAAATAGACTGCCCTGCCACATTAAACGGACCTAAAAACAGATATGTGGCAATAGCCAATAATGGCCCAAGTAAAATGAGAGAAATATTGACCGAAGATTGAAATGGTTTCACATTTGAATAGCTCGAAAGCCATTTAGAGAGAGACTTATTTCTATTTGCTGACGCCAAAATATCCTCAACAAGATCAAAACCAAAAATGTTGTAATTTTACATCACTGACAACAGCATCTGTTAAAAATGTCAAGAGATATGTTGCTTTTTTACATCAATTTACGACGTCTATCTACCTTTATATCAAGTTCGCTTATTTTCTTTCTTAAAGTATTTCGATTTATTCCTAATAAGTCAGCACACTTGGCCTGATTTCCGCTTGTCGCTTCTAACGAAATGGTAATCAAAGGAATTTCTAACTCTCTTAAAATACGATTATACAAGCCAACAGGGGGTAAAATATTGCCATGTAAGTCAAAATATCTGCGCAAATGCCTCTCTATATCGTTAGACATTTTTTCTGCGCTCACCTTTCCGAATGATCCCTGCATTTCGGGCTGGTTTTCCAAGGATTGTTCAACCTCAGTAAGAGAAATCTCGTGCTCCCTAGAAGTTAGGCCAAGTCGCTTTACTACATTTTGTAACTGCCTTACGTTTCCTGGCCAACTATAAGAGTGAAAAAGTTCTTGTGCCTGAAATCCTAATTTCCTTTTTGGTCCACCCTGATTCTCAAGCAATTTCAGAAAATGGTCTGACAAAATCAGAATATCATCAACACATTCGCGCAAACTCGGCAATTCAATCGTTGCACCACTCAATCTATAAAACACATCTTTCCTTATAGTACCTTTTTCGACGGCTTCAGTCATGCTCCCTTGCATTGTAGCTACAAATCTAGGCGAATACTCGCCAGGATTATCGATCATTTGTACTAATCTGGCCTGACTTTCTAATGAAAAATCAGAAATCTCTTCTATGATTAATGATCCACCCCTTGCTTTAGCTAAAATTTTTGATGGTCCATCTATATCGACTAAATCGGCCGGCGAAACAGGTACTAAAGGTAAGTTACGACGATCAGAAAAGCTATGTAATACCTTTGAGATAAGGCTCTTACCTGTTCCCGATTCACCAGAAACCAGGATAGGCAAGTCTGTATTCATAAGCCGAGCGACTAATCGATAGACACCTTGCATAGGAACTGATTTTCCAACAATTGGCAAACCATTGTCGGCGTCAGGACCATCATCTTTCTCTTCAACCGAACGATGAGACAGTTTTTTTTGCTCCAAAGCTTTTGCAACTCTTTTCATTAAATCAGGAAGATCAAACGGTTTAGGTAAATAATCAAAAGCCTTTGCATCTGCCGCTTGAATTGCAGTCATAATGGTGTTTTGTGCAGAAATAACTATAACTGGTAGACCTGGTCGATCAGTAGCAATTTTTGGCAGCATTTCTAAACCATTACCGTCTGGCATTATTACATCAGTAATGATTGCATCTCCCTTTCCTTCGACAACCCACCTCATCAAGGTTGTGAGACTTGAAGTTGCATGGACTCTGCAACCCGCTCTTGTCAAAGCTTGCGTTAAAACGGTTCTTATTGTTCGATCATCATCTGCAACAAGCACTGTACCATCCATTTAATCAACCTCACCCGTAAAAGAATTATTTTTAATATTAATTGCTGCTAAAGAAATTGTGAAAACTGTATTTCCTGGAACGCTATCAACAGAAATCCAACCATCATGATCTGATATAATTTTGCTAGCTAGAGCTAATCCTAGTCCTGTTCCATTTTCCTTACCTGATACAAATGGATCAAATACCTCATCCTTTATATCAGGAGGCAGACCTGGACCATTATCGCAGATTTGGATTTGCAATGGTAATGCTTGACCAGTTCCGTCAGAGCGACGCAATCGAAAAGAGTGATCAAAGGAAGTTTTAAGTTTAATTTTTCCACTATTTTGACAAACCTCAGAGGCGTTTTTAATTAAATTTAAAACGACTTGTAAAAGTTGATCTGAGTCTGCTTTAGCGGCTGGCAGTGATGGATCATATTCCTCTTCAAACCTAATATGAGCACCAAAACCTAGCTGAGCCGATCTTTTAGCCCTATCAAGTATATCGTGAATATTCACAGCTGTCATTTCCGGTGCACGAGAATTGCCAAACTCTTCAACCTGCTCAAGTAAATTTACAATTCTTCTCGTTTCTTCAACAATTAAATCTGTCAACTCCAGATCTTTAGTCTCTAAGCTCATCGATAATAGTTGAGCAGCTCCAGAAATACCTGCGAGTGGGTTTTTAATTTCATGAGCCAACATTTCAGCCATGCCAATCGCAGATTTCGCAGCAGATTTCACCGAATTTGTTTGATTTACTCTTCCAGCCAGTTCTCTTGGCGCAATTAATATAATAACATGACCAGGGCTTTGTACCACTGGAGCAAAGGTTAAGTTACACTGAAGTTGCAACTTTCCAAAAGAGCCAACCTCAACGTCATTTACAAAAAGTGGTGTTGAAAACTCTTTAGCGCGAGCGAAGCTTTCTTCTAAAGGAGCACCAACCACTAATTGTTCCCAAATAAATTTTCCACACAAAGATTTGCCTGAAGTATTAAAAAAACCCTCCGCAGCGGGGTTAGCCTCGGTTATGATATCTTCTGGATTTATAAGTAGTGCTGGAATCGGTAAGGAAGACCAAACAAAATCAATGGGCGCATTTTTCATGCTGCCTCCCTATGGTCAAATACAGTTTTCAATTTCCACAATACTTTATTTGGGGAGTTTTCAGTTAATATGTGTTGACGAACTTCGTTAAACACATTGCCACAATCCATATACCAACCCAAATGTTTCCTAGCTACTTTGACGCCTAATTCATTACCATAAAAACTAAGTATCTCTTCATAATGCATCATGACTATTTCAGTTAATGATGCAAAATTTGATAAATTATATTTTTGATGTCCCCATAAATCAGCTGCTATCTCGTTCAGCAACCAAGGCTTACCCCGTATGGCTCGGCCAACCATTAAACCATCAGCCGTCGACTCTTTTAGAGCCGCCCTAGCCGAGCTTGCATCCGAAATATCACCATTAACAATCACTGGTATTGAAACGTTTTCTTTAACACGCCGCACAAGATTCCACCGGGCACGACCCTTGTAAAACTGACAACGAGTTCTTGCATGAATAGTAATTAGTTTGATACCTAACTGCTCAGCCAAATTTGCTAAACTTGGTGCATTAAAATCATTATCATCCCAACCCAAACGAGTTTTTAGGGTGACGGGAACCGATACAGAAGTAACTACGGCCTCTATCAAATTAGCTGCCAAAGCCAAATCCTTCAACAAAGCCGAGCCGGCATAACCATTGACAACTTTTTTTGCAGGGCAACCCATATTTATGTCAATTATTTGAGCACCCAGATCTTCAACTAACTTTGCTGTTTCAGAGATAGAGTAAGAATCTCTTCCCGAAATTTGAACTGACGTGTTGCCTGCATACACTCCTAATTCAGCTTTTTGCCTTACACCTGGCCTACCACTCAATAATTCCTGGCTCGCAACCATTTCAGAAACAAAATGACCAGTTTTGAAACACGAAACCACGCGCCGGAATGGCAAGTCGGTAATTCCAGCCATTGGGGCCAGAAAAATCGGCGGATTTAATTTAAATTGTCCAATTGAAAGCATCATAATATTGATTTTGATTAATCTATCCAAAATTCCAAGCTCTGATAATAAATATCTGCATATTTATTCCTCATTTAAAAATATTTGCTTAATTTTTAAGCAGTTTTTTCATAGATTGCGAGTCAGCCATAAAAAATTTAAAAGTCGTAATGTGGAGGTTTAATGACAACAGTTGCGATTATAGTGGCCGCCGGCAAAGGAAATAGAGCGGGTGGTAAAGTGCCAAAGCAGTGGCGCAAAATAGCAGGGAAGCTTGTAGTTGATTGGTCTATTGATGCCTTCAAAAATCATAGTTTAGTTGACTTCGTTATTGTTGTTTTACCCCCAAATCAAAATCTTCATAGAAATGATGTGATGACTTGCGTAGGTGGAAAGTCTAGGTCACTTTCAGTATATAACGGTTTAATAGCTGCAAAAAGTCTTTCACCGGACAAAGTCCTGATACACGACGTTGCCAGACCAGCAGTTTCAGAAAATATCATTACAGATATAATTACAGAGATTAACGAAGAAACCGGTGCCGCTCCTGGGTTACCCATTACTGATGCACTCTGGAAAATATCAGACGGAGAGGTGGAAAAAACCCTTGATAGGGATTTTATATTTGGAGCACAGACCCCTCAAGGCTTTCCATACTCTAAGATACTTGAAGCCCATGAGTATCAATCTGATGAACGGGCGTTTGATGATGTTGAATTAGCGAAAAAATCTGGATTGAAGGTAATTCTTAAAACTGGCCATACAGATAATATGAAAATAACGATGCCAGAGGACTTTTCAAAAATGTCTAAAATCTTGGTCAAAAAATTGGATATAAAATGATAGAGAAAGTTTTGAAATAGATGATTGATGTTAGGTTAGGTAATGGTTTTGACGTTCATGCTTTCACTGAAGGAAATGAAATAACTCTTTGTGGCATTAAAATACCTTTCTCAAAAAAACTATTAGGGCATTCTGACGCTGATGTTGGATTACATGCCATCACTGATGCTATATATGGAGCGATTGCAGCCGGTGACATTGGCACACATTTTCCTCCGAATGATCCTACATGGAAAGGTGCTTCAAGTGATATATTTCTCAAGCATGCAGTTCAACTTGCAGATAAATTAGGCTATCAAATCAATAACGTTGACTGCACCATTATATGTGAACAGCCAAAAATTGGACCACTATCTGATAAGATGAAGACCTCGATCTCTAAAATTATGGAGTTAAATAAAAATCGCATCAGCGTAAAGGCCACTACCTCTGAAAAGTTGGGCTTCACTGGCAGAGAAGAAGGAATAGCTGCACTTGCCACTGCCTCGGTAAGTAAAGTTGAGTAAGTTTATTGCTACATTCTTTTATGTTGGTTTTTTGCGCCCTGCCCCTGGCACATGGGGCTCAATAGCTGGAATTATCTCAGCCTATACTTTTCTTCAAATTACAAATTTTCTGGCTTTTTGCTTTCTTTTAATATTTTCTATTTTTATAGGATTTTGGGCAACAAAAAAATATATTGAACAAAATCCAGAGAAGTCTGACCCCTCAGAAGTGGTTATTGATGAGGTGATTGGTCAATGGATTGCCATTCTTCCAATAGGATACATTTTCCAATTCGAGCAAACTAACACCGAGAACCTATGGATTTTTTGGATTTGGGCTTTTGTCAGTTTTCGTTTTTTTGATATTGTAAAACTAGGTCTGGTTGGCTGGGCTGATAAATTAGGCGGAGCTTTAGGAATTATTTTGGACGATATTTTAGCCGGCGTTGCAGCTGCGATTACATTAACAGCTTTACTAATATTAACATGAGACAAAGCATTTATAAGATCGCAAAAGAGGTTTTTGAGCTGGCTAGTTTTAAAAATATTGTTATCGCGAGCGCAGAAAGTTGTACTGGCGGAATGCTATCTAGTGCAATCACAAACATACCGGGCTCTTCCGCAATATTCGAATGTGGATTTGTTACTTATTCGAATATTTCAAAAATGAAACTTTTGAATGTCCATCAAATTACTTTAGAGTCGTTTGGTGCTGTTTCAGAGGAGGTAGCTGCTGAAATGGCGATTGGGGCTCTTAAAAATTCTAAAGCGAATATAGCAATTTCAATAACTGGAATAGCCGGCCCTGGTGGCTCAAATACAAAACCAGAAGGAATGGTTTGCTTCTCAGTGGCTTTCGATAAATACATAAAGTTAACTAAAACACAACAATTTGGGCCTTTAGGTCGAGACATTGTAAGGGAAAAAGCAACAATACATGGGCTGAATCTTCTGAAAAGTGCCTTAAACAAATGACCTTAAAGTGTTTTAAAATCAATCAATAAGCTATTTTTTCACTTATTTTTTAATCGAAAAATAAAAAAGGTAATGGTATCAGTAGGTGTTTTTACAATTATTGTTACTTACGCTCTTATCAAAATCGTGTCTTTGGTTACGCCACTACGTGTGGATGAAGAAACCGAAACAAACGGTCTTGATTTAAGCATCCATGGTGAACGTGCTCATGATGTGAACTCTTGATTTTCTTGGTGCCGGGAATACTTCCGTCACCAACCAGTACATTATCTAGTATAAAGATCTGATGCCCGTCGTTCAAACGCCCTAACTATTCTGTGCATTGCATCGTTAAAAACTAATCCGATAATACTTTGGAGCATCGCATTTTTAAATTCAAAATTCACGTCGAATTTTACCTCGCAGCCCTCTTTACAATTTTCGAAACTCCAAACAGAATGCATATACCTAAATGGTCCGTCTATGTAATCTGTTTCGATAATATAGTTCGAAGCATCAAGTAAAACATGGCTACCAAATTTTTCTCTAAATACTTTAAAACTTATTACTAGATCAGCCTCAACTTGTTTTACCTCTCCTTTTTGAACTTCTTTTCTTATACGAGCCGCAGCACACCATGGCAAAAATTCAGGATATGACGAAATATCAGCAACTAGGTCAAACATCTCTTTAGCCGTGTAGGGTAAGTATTTTGTTTCTGCGTGAGATGTCATTTCAAGCCTTTGCATTTAGTTTGTTTTCTAACTACAAACAAACGTGAATTAAATTCAAGAGGAACAAATGTCTCAATCAAATTATGTTGTCGATACTCTTATTTCCGCAAAATCTATAGCAGCTCGAATAGAGCACTTAGCTAAAGAGATAGAATTAGAGTTCAAGGAAACAGACAAACTTATTGTTGTTGGACTTTTAAGAGGATCCTTTGTTTTTATAGCAGATTTAGTTCGCGAACTTAACCTACCTGTTGAAGTAGATTTTCTCGAGGCTTCATCTTATGGCGATGAAATGGTTTCATCCGAAGAGGTTAGAATTCTAAAAGACTTAAGAGGTGCTATTGAAGGAAAAGACGTCCTTCTCGTTGAGGATATTGTTGATACAGGTTTTACGCTACATCATGTAACCAACTTACTTTTATCAAGAAGCCCAGCTAAATTAAAAACTATAGCTTTACTTGATAAACCAAGCCGACGTGAGACAGAAATTAAAGCAGATTGGACTGGTTTTGAAATACCAGATGAATTCGTTGTTGGGTATGGAATCGATTACGCCCAAAGAAATAGAAACCTTTCTTTTATTGGGAAAGTTAGGTTCGTTTAACTCTATTATAAGTAAGAATACCCCTTTATTTGATTAGACTAGTTAACGCCCTTTCCATTCAGGTTCACGTTTTTCAGCAAATGCGCGCGCGCCCTCGATTTGATCCTCTGATCTATAAAGTCTTTCTACACTTTCGAATTGACTATTAGTAATTTTATTTAGTGCATCCTGAAACTTCATATTTTCGGCTTCACGAACAACTTCTTTTATTGCAGCGTAAACCAAAGGGGGTCCTGAGGCCAAAAGCTCCCCTAGTTTATAAGCCTCGGCCAATAGAGTTTGTGCAGGGTGAATATAATTTATTAGACCCCATTTTGCCGCCTCTTCTGCATCCAACCAGCGACCAGTAAGCAACATATCCATAGCAATGTGATATGGTATTCGCTTTGGTAGTTTAATTGATGCTGCATCAGCGACGGTTCCGGATCGAATTTCAGGCAGGGCAAAAGTGGCGTGTTCAGCCGCTAAAATAATATCAGCGCTCAAAGCCCATTCCAAACCACCTCCACAGCAAATACCGTTAACTGCAGCTATTACGGGTTTATTCAGACCCCTAAGCTCTTGAAGGCCTCCAAAACCACCAACACCATAGTCGCCATCCACCGCGTCACCGTCTGCAGCAGCTTTTAAGTCCCAACCTGGGCAAAAAAACTTTTCACCCTCTCCAGTTATAATTGCCACACGCAGGTTTGGGTCATCTCTAAACTTTGTAAAAATTTCACCCAAAATTCGGCTTGTTTTTAAATCGATAGCATTTGCTTTAGGTCGATCCAATTTAACCTCCAAAATATGGTTGCGTTCGCTCGTTTGGATTGGGCTATCAGATTGCATTACGTCACCTTTCTTATCAGCGCATCGGCCACTATTACTTCCGAATTTGTAACAATAAGAGGGTTAATTTCTATTTCAAAAACTTTATCTCTGTTATCTAAAACAAATTCTTGGATCTTCATTATTCCATCGATTATTTGATGTACATCTACGCCTGAGAGCCCTCTGTAACCTTTAGCAATCTTAGATACTTTAAGTTGGTTAAAACACTCAAGCACTTCATCCTCACTGCTGGGAAGCAAAAGAGATGAAGTGTCGGAGACGATTTCAGTTAAAATCCCTCCTGCACCTAATGTTAAAAGCATCCCGTGAGCTGGGTCATGTACAATGCCAACAAGCAATTCAATAATCGCATCATCGATCATTTTTTCAATAATGACATGTTTTTTAGATATTTTTTTCAACGCATGTTTGACAGCTTTTTGATTTTTTAAATTTAAAAAAACTTCTCCTAGTTCACTTTTATGTGCTGATCCAAGTGCTTTTAACACAACAGGATAGCCAATTTGATCGGAAAGCAAATGCGCATCACTCAACAAACATTTTTCTGTTTTTGGTATCTTCAAACCATATTTTTCCAAACATTTTTTTGCAACAAACTCATCGACCAGAGTACTTTCCCCAGTCGGATTGGATAAAAATATGGGCTTTGGATTCACCAGCATTTGATTTGATGCCGATGCGGAAATTGCAGCTAAAGCTGTATCTAGTCCGTGTAAAGTAATGATATTGCTCTTCAAAAGCTCAAAAGATACCTGCTCTGGAATATTTTCCGACAAAGTTGAAACTAAGGCCAAAGGCTTATCTTCAGCGTTTTTTGCTTTTTTTACAGCTGCAATGACGCAATTCCAAGCCGAAGGATCACAAGTATCATCTCTAGGAAAATCTACGATGATTGTAGTTATTCCTTCATGTCCACGCATCATCGCAATGAAAGTCGAAGCCATGGCCTCAACATCACCCCAAATGTAGGTGTGATAATCGAGGGGATTGGATAAAGCAACCATTTCACCCAACACTGAACGCAGCTCAGATATATTTTCTTTTCCAAGCAGCGGAAATTGGACACAATACTCTTGAGCCAAATCAGCAATAAGTGACGCCTCGCCTCCAGAACATGACAAAGATCTTATATTTTTTGACGGTAGCGGACCGTATAAGTGAAGAATTTTCAAGGTATCAATTAAAACATCTAACCTATCAACTTCAGAAATTCCCAAGCGTTTAAATAGACTTTTGGCACCCTGTGCATCACCAGCTAGTGATGCCGTATGAGACTGGGCGGCTTTGCGCGCTTGTACACTTTTCCCAACCTTAAGCACAACTATAGACTTTTCCAATTTTCGAGCCTCATTTGCCAGATCTTCAAAGGCTCTTAAATCCCCTATGCCCTCTATATGGAGACCAAGAGCTGTTACACGGGGATCAGAAAGAAGATATTTTCCAATCTCTGCAAATCCAAGACAAGCTTGATTTCCCACACTCATTATATAGGAAATGGGTAATCCACGGGTCTGCATCGTGAGATTAATTGCTAGATTTGAACTCTGCGTTAATATCGCAACGCCTCGCTCTACTGGCTTTCCACCATGCTGGTCCGGCCAAAGTGCCGAACGATCTAAATAGTTTATAAAACCATAACAATTCGGACCCAATATTGGCATGTCTGCGGCAGCGTAAATAAGAGATTTTTGCAGTTCTCCAGAACCTTTTTTATCATTTTCCGCCTCTAAAAATCCAGATGCAAAGCAGACAGCACCTCCCGCGTCAATACTACTCAGCTTTCCAACAATCTCAATTGTCGCAGTACGATTTACCCCAATAAAAGTTGCATCAATTTTATGAGGTATATCGTCTAACCTCTTGAATGATTTTAGACCCAATATTTCTTTTTTTACAGGATGAACTGGAAAAATTTTTCCTTGATAACCAATTTTGAATAGCTGTTCTATAACTGAACAGCACCACACACCTCCACCAACTACAGCTACATTTTTTGGAGAAAATAAACGTTTCAAACGGGATTGAGAACTCATTATTACCACTTTTTATAAGGAAATTTAAGACCCCAGAGGACGAAGCAGATCTCTACTGATAATATGCCGCTGAATTTCTGAAGTTCCATCCCAAATGCGTTCAACACGTGCGTCTCGCCAAAATCGTTCGATAGGATAATCATCCATCAAACCCATTCCTCCATGAATTTGTAAAGTTGTGTCAGTAACGCGCGCTAACATTTCAGTTGCATACAATTTTGCGCTCGCGATCTCTCTATTTGAGGATAAATTTTGATCCAAACGCCAAGCTCCATTGAGCGTTAAAAAATCTGCAGCATCAATTTCAGTGATCATATCTGCTAGTTGAAAACTAACACCTTGAAATTTCCCAATTTGTTGGCCAAACTGTTTTCTTTCAGCACTATAATTCAAAGCGTAATCAAAACAGCGTCTAGCCCGACCCACTGACATCGCTGCTACTGTTAGCCGAGTAGCGTATAACCACGTATTCATAACTTCAAAGCCACCGTCAACTTCACCAAGCACTTGTTCTTTTGGCAACCTACAGTCATCAAACTCTAAAATCATATTTTTATATCCTTTGTGACTGACCGAGTTATAACCATCTCTGATTACAAACCCTGAAGTTCCTCTGTCGACAAGAAAGGCCGTAATCTTTTTCTTAGGTCCTTTTTCGGTTTTCTCCTCACCCGTTGCAATAAAAACTATAATAAAATCAGCGTGTTCTGCCCCCGAAATAAAGTGTTTTGTGCCATTCACAATCCAGTCCGTACCTTGACTTTTAGCAAAACATTTCATGCCTCTTACATCAGAACCAGCATCTGGTTCTGTCATAGCCAAAGCGTCCATCAGTTCTCCACGAACAGCGGGTAGCAAATACTTTTCAATCTGTTCATCCTTACACGCCATCAAAATATTTTGAGGTCGACCAAAAAAATGCGTTAAAGCCATTGATCCACGACCTAGCTCTCGCTCCACTAGGGCAAAATCCAAATGGTTTAAGCCGGCACCACCTATGTTTTCAGGAAAATTACATGCGTAAAAGCCTAAATTTATGCATTTTTGTTTTATGTCTTGTGCAATTTCTGTTGGCACAAAACCTTTCATTTCAACTAAACTTTCATGAGGATAGATTTCGTTTTCCACAAAACTTCTAACCGTTTCTACGATCATTTCTTGTTCTTCTGTTAATCCAAAAAACATATTCCTTCCAATCCTAAATTTTAATAGATAAGTTTTGCAAATTTTCAGCAACAGGCGAAATTGGCAAAGATGATCTTCGCTTTTTCATATCAATATGCAGTAGAAATTGTTCACAAGTAGATAGTATGCAACCGTCTTTAGCACGCTGCATGGAATGAAAAAGTTTGAGTTTCTTCCCATCAATAAGTTTTACTGTCGTATCTACTATGATGTCCTCTCCTGCATGCGTTTCAGTTAAAAATTTAACTGATGTTTCGACTGTAAAATAGCTATAACCAGATGCCACGTAGGCCTTATCAGCCCCAACCGCCCAGAGAAATCCATCGGCTGCATCACTATATACTTGCCCGTAACGGCCTTCATTCATATGCCCATTATAATCAGTCCAATCCACTGGAACTTTTCGAGAAACTGTCCTCATTTTAGGAGCAATATCTGCCAAATTAATTATTTTTTCTTCATGACTATTTACAATTTTGCCAGCGGCTTGATCTTGTTGTTTCAAAGCACGCAGAATTACGATTAAGTTGTCATCGCGAATTCGTTCAAGTTCCCTAATTGAATATTTCCCTGACTGGCTATCCGATTGATCTGCAATATCCTGTATAAGTTCTTTTGTAAGCTTGGGAACATCCATAAGTTTTGTCCAAGGCCATTTTAAACAAGGACCAAACTGCTCTATAAAGTGTGCCATACCACCTTCTCCACCAGCAACTCTATAGGTCTCAAAGAGTCCCATTTGAGCCCATCTAAGGCCAAATCCATACCGAATAGCATTATCGATTTCTTCCGTTGTAGCAATTCCATCCTTTATTAACCAAAGCGCCTCCCTCCAAACTGCTTCAAGAAAGCGATCAGCAACATGAGCATCTATTTCTTTGCGAATATGCAAAGGGAAAAAACCCAACTCTTGAAGCAACATTTTGGCCGATCCAAAATGCTCATCACTTGTTTGATCGCCAGGAACGACTTCAACCAAGGGCAGCAAATAGACAGGGTTAAATGGATGACACACCATTATCTGTTCTGGAAATGATGAATTTTCTTGCAATTGAGAAGGCATAAATCCTGAAGTTGAGGAACCAATAACTGCTGTCTTTTTGCAGTATATTTGTATTTCTGATAAAATGGTTTGCTTTATATCTAAACGCTCTGGCACACTTTCTTGTATCCATAATGCGTCTTCAACTGTTTCTTTGATTGTAGAACAAAAATATAAGTTGCCTTCTTCTGGAAGTTCAAAATCATACAACATGGGCAAAGCCCTTTTTGCATTTAAAAGTACTTCGTCAACTTTTCGTTCTGCTTCCAGATCGGGATCAAATACTCTCACATCCCATCCATTTAACAAAAACCGAGCAAGCCAGCCTGCTCCTATGACACCGCCACCAATAATTGCAGCTACTTTTTTCATATATTACCCTTTGCATAAGATAGCATATTAAAAATTCACGCTATAAATTAGTTAATTGGAACTCTTTTATTTAGATTTAACTTGTTTCGCACCTCTTGAGGCCCAATCACTTTAGCACCAATGGCTTCAATAATTTCCTTTGCGCGCAATACTAAATCTTCATTCCTGGCCAAAACTCCCTTTTTAAGCCAAAGATTATCTTCCAATCCAACTCTTACATTGCCTCCAGCCAAAATTGCTGCCGCAACATAAGGCATCTGATTTCGTCCGAGAGAAAATGCGCTAAAAGTCCAGTTTTCAGGAACATTATTCACCATGGCCATGAACGTATTTAAATCATCTGGTGCGCCCCATGGCACTCCCATGCATAACTGAACTAAAACATCTTCTCCAATAATCCCATCTGCCACCAACTGTTTTGCATACCATAGATGTCCAGTGTCAAAGGCCTCTATTTCAGGCTTAACGCCAGCTTTAGTCATTATAGAACCCATTGCCTGCAACATTCCAGGAGTATTGGTCATCACATAATCTGCTTCAGCAAAGTTCATAGTTCCACAATCCAATGTGCATATTTCTGGTAGACACTCAATAATATGCGCTACCCTCTCTTCAGCACCAATCATGTCTGTTCCCTCGGCAACTGGCAACGGATTTTCAGTACCACCAAATACTATATCACCGCCCATACCGGCAGTAAGATTAAGAACAACATCTACATCCGCATCTCTAATGCGGTCCGTAACTTCACGATAGTAGGCTAAATTTCTACTAGGTTTTCCAGTTTCAGGGTCCCGAACATGGCAATGAACGACGGCAGCACCTGCTTTCGCAGCATTGATCGCACTATCAGCGATATCTTTTGGGCTTCTAGGAACAAATTGGCTGCGATCCTGCGTGCTACCTGATCCTGTCACTGCGCAGGTTATAAAAACTTCACGATTAAGGTTTAGTGGCATCTCTTTCTCCAAAATAACTATTTATAAAATGTCAGATAGACGAAACAAAAACTTTGCTATATTTACCAATTTAAAACGCAACCGCGACAATAAAAAAGTTAGCCTCTGAAACCTAGCGCAACCACAAATTTTTCTGAACTACCTGACCGGCTGCTCGGAGGTTTAACGTTATATACTTTTGTAAATTTTTGTTTCAGTAAAGTTTGCAGATCACTTTCTGCTCCACCCGCTAAAACTTTAGCAACAAAAGTTCCCCCCTCTTCCAAAACATCAAAAGCGAAATACGCTGCAGTTTCACACAGTGCCATTATTCTAAGATGGTCTGTCTTTTTATGACCAGAGGACGATGCCGCCATATCAGACATTACAACATTTGCTTTTCCTTCAAGAATATTTTTGACCTCGAGATCTGCATCGTTTGCTATAAAGTCAAGTTGATAAAACGTGGCCCCGGGCAATACTTCAACTTCCTGTAAGTCTATTCCAATAACTGAACCAATTTTGACATTTTTTTTAACACCAAGTGCATTCACTAAATCGACTGCAACTTGGCTCCAACCTCCTGGAGCGCAACCCAAATCAACCACCTTCGATCCTGGTATCAAAAAATTATATTTTTCATTTAACTCTAAAATTTTAAATGCTGCCCGCCCTCGAAAACCTTCAAGTTGGGCTCGCTTAACATAAGGGTCATTTAATTGACGCTGTAGCCACTTAACCTGACTGACTGTTTTTCCACGAGCTGATTTAACCTTTACCTTAAGATCTCGCTGCCCACGTCCAGATGTGTTTTTGGCCTTTGTTGTTTTCTTCATCAATTCATCAATTTGAAATTAAATAAATAAGCATTTTTTTAAAAATTAGCGCCTTCTAACACTCCGTTTGCAGACATTTGAGCGTAAAGTAGTCCTTCACGCAAACCACGATCAGCAACTGTTAACTTATCCGTCGGCCAACTTCTCAACATCGCTTGCAAAATAGCTGAACCAGACATTATTAACGCCTGTCTATCACGCCCAATTCTGGGGTCTTTTTTACGCCCTTCCGGCCCCATCTCCAGATATGAACGAATTACCTTGTCAATTTGTCCTGTTGTCATCCTCAAACCGTCTACCTTTGTACGGTCATAGCGACGCAATCCAAGATGTGAAGAAGCTACTGTTGTAACGGTACCAGAGGTTCCTATAATTTGAAAACTGGTGTCCACCTTATTATCCTTGTAAGGCGCAAAATCAGTCAATTTTTCTTCAAAATACCAGCTCATCAAAGCAAACCTAGCGGCGTCGTCCTCTACATCATTAAATTGATCACGCAAGGTCGCAACACCCAAAGGTACAGAAATCCAGTCTACCACTTTGGCGGCAGTAAATGGACTTTCAACCGAATGAAAGCCAGCATGTAATCGCATTATCGATTTAGGTCTTTCTTGGGGTGGAACAGAGGTTAGATCAATCCAAACGAGTTCAGTTGAACCTCCTCCAATATCAACAACCAGTAACTGTTCAGACTTTACGCTAACTAGGGGAGCACAAGAAATCACCGCCAACCTTGCTTCTTCTTCCGTGTCTATAATGTTAAGTTTTAAGCCTGTCCGTTGCAAAACTTTAGAAATAAATTCTTTTGAGTTTTTTGCACGTCTACAAGCCTCAGTTGCGATAAGTCTGGCATATTTAACGTCATACTTATCTAGCTTTTGTTTACAGACTTGAAGGGCTTGAATAGTACGATTGATGGATTCTCGGCTTAATCTTCCAGTTTTTTCAAGACCAGACCCTAATTGAACAGATTTTGCAAAACTATCAATTACATGAAACTGAGCACCTTTTGGCTGTGCAATTAACATGCGACAGCTGTTGGTGCCCAAGTCGAGTGCTGCATATAAAGCCTCAGGCCCCGCATTTTTTTCAATAGCGCTCTCAACCACTCCAGGGAAAGCCGCTTTTTCTATAGGCTTCTTGGGCGCCATAGCCTACGCCCTCCATTATAAGTTAACCTAACGATACGTCGGAGACTAACACTGTGCAAGACACTTTAATTCGCGGTAGAATTATTTAATCCTATTTCTCCAGGTCAAAAGTCGCAGGTGCAATGCTTTCTGTCGAAATCTAGCCGTTGGAAATCGACTAATTATCTTACCAAAAAAATAGTTTTGTCAGGGAGTCGTTGAATGCATGACGTGGTAATTGTCTATTGGAGGGATATCCCGGCACAAGTTATTGTCGGCAAGGGCCGTCGTGCTACTAAAATACAACTATCAGAAAGGTTTGAACAAGCTATCGATAGAGCCGCTATGAAGTCGGACCAAAAGTCCACTGATGAATATCTGGCTGAATGGCGAAAGGCCAAACCTTTCAAAGTGGAGGGTAACCCCGAGACCATCGCAACAGAACAAGCAGAAAAATTAGAAACCGAGTATGACAAAGAAAAATTAATAGTGCTTGTAAACAATGATGGCCGAGCTACGTAACTGGCATTGAGGGCAGAAATGGCATTTTTTGGATTAAAAACGAAAGCTTCACAAACACCGCCGGTGAGCGAAAACCTTGAGCGTTTTGTAAGCAATTTTTCGATCGAAGTCATGCCAAGAACGGCAGAAAAAATTGAAAATTTTAAAGATCTTCTACCTCAAAACACTAGGGTTTATATTGCTCATATCGAAGGAACACCAATTGACGATATGGTCAAAACTGCAAAAGGACTTGCTGAGGATGGTTTCCCCACAATGCCTCACTTTCCTGCCAGAATAATTAAAGATAAAGTTACTCTAAATGATTGGATATCTCGCTATCAAGGAGAGGCTGGAGTTAACCAAGCACTATTATTGGCCGGCGGTGTGAGCAAACCACATGGTGATTATGACAGCTCTATGAGCCTTTTGGAAACTGGCCTATTTGACAAAGCTAATTTCAAAAACATTCATATTGCAGGCCATCCAGAGGGAAATAAAGATATTGATCCAGACGGAACTACAGTAAACGTAGATGCGGCCCTTAAATGGAAGCAGAATTATAAAAGTAAAACTGATGCAAAAATGGCAATAGCCACTCAATTTGCTTTTGAAGCTGGGCCTATTATTGAATGGGCCAATTCAATTAAAAATGCTGGAATTGATATACCTATTCACATTGGGATTGCAGGACCTGCTAAGCTACAGACACTGATTAAGTTCGCTATAGCTTGCGGCGTAGGACCATCCTTGAAAGTTTTACAAAAAAGAGCAACAGATGTTACAAAACTTCTTTTGCCTTACGAACCTACCGAGGTTTTGTCCCAATTGGCGGATCATAAAGCAAATAACCCCGACTTAAATATTGCGAGCGTTCATTTTTTTCCACTAGGGGGGATCAAAACAAACGCTAAATGGGTGACGGAAAACTGTGGAACTGCAGGGCTTCCAGCAAATCAAATATAAGGAAAAAAAATGGTAGAAACTGTTGTTGAATCAAAAACTAAAGCTGCTGTTTTGGGTTTTGACCACCCTTTTTGTGTAATAGGTGAAAGGATAAATCCGACCGGTAGAAAAAAGTTGGCGGCTGAGCTAGAGGCTGGTGATTTTTCAACAGTGGAGAAAGACGCACTGGCTCAGGTAGCGGCTGGCGCAAATATATTAGATATCAACGCAGGGGTAGTATATAACTCCAACCCTAATCCTAACGAAACAGAACCCCCCTTAATGAAAAAAATGATTGAGTTAGTTCAAGGTCTTATCGATATTCCTTTATGTATTGATAGTTCCGTTCCTGAAGCCTTAGAGATGGGTCTTGAAACTGCTCAAGGCCGCCCACTTCTAAATTCGGTAACGGGTGAAGAAGAACGCCTAGAATTCGTATTGCCTTTAGTCGCAAAATATAATGTTCCTGTTGTAGCGATAAGTAATGATGATACGGGTATTTCAGAAGATCCTGATGTTCGCTTTGCAGTTGCGAAAAAAATTGTGGAGCGCGCTTCTGATTTTGGGATACCTGCCAACGATATTGTCGTAGACCCTCTTGTAATGCCTATTGGAGCGATGGCAACTGCAGGTAAACAAGTATTTACTCTTGTTCGTAAATTACGAGAAGAGTTGGGAGTAAACACCACATGTGGCGCGTCTAATGTTTCGTTTGGATTGCCAAATCGCCATGGAATTAACAACGCTTTTTTACCTATGGCTATGGGTGCGGGAATGACATCTGCCATAATGAACCCAGTTGCATTACCTGTAACGCAGAAAAAAATTGCAGAGAAAAAAGCCGAGGTCTTATCTTCAGGTATAATAATTCCAGAAACGATGGACGATGAGACATTTGTTTCTATATTTGGCTTGGGATCCACTAAGCCAGGTCCAGGGAAAGAAATGGAAGCAATAAGGGCGGCAAACTTACTCACAAATAATGATCCACACGGTGGAGCTTGGATTAAATTCAACAAGCCATCCGGTTTCTCAATGGAAGGCTCTGGTGAAGGTGGTAGGTCTCGAAGGCGTGGGGGTAGACGCAGAGGCTAATTAATCGACCTTCGGAAACAATCTAACTAACTGTTTTAAATATATTTTTAAATATGAATTGCTCGATCATAGGCATCCAACACACTTTCATGCATCATTTCGGAAAGTGTAGGATGAGGAAAGACTGTCGATATTAAATCTTCCTCAGTTGTCTCAAGCTTTTGACCCAAAACATATCCTTGGATTAGCTCTGTGACTTCCGCACCAACCATATGCGCACCTAACAGTTCTCCAGTATCAACATCAAAAATTGTTTTAATAAGGCCTTCTTCCTCGCCCAAGGCAATAGCCTTACCGTTACCGATAAAGGGAAAACGCCCAACTTTAACCTTTAATCCTTTTTTCTGAGCTTCTTCTTCGGTCAATCCAACGCTTGCTATTTGAGGGTTGCAATAAGTGCACCCCGCGATAGACCTTGGATCAACTGTATGGACTTCCTTTCCAGCAATTAGCTCAGCCACCATTACACCCTCGTGGCTAGCTTTGTGAGCCAACCAAGGCGCTCCAGCAACGTCTCCAATTGCGTAAATGCCCTCGATACCAACATTACAATTACGATCAGTTATTATATGCGAATTTTCAGTTTCAATTGGCATTTTTTCAAGGCCTAATCCTTCTATATTCCCAACTATACCTACCGCTGAAATAACAGTATCAAATTGTTCATTTATTATTTTACCAGCCTGCTCCATCTGAATATTCGCTAAATTATTCTTAAGCTCGATTTTCTTTATAGATGTCTGAGTTAAAATTTTCATACCTTGTTTCAAAAATTGTTTATTAGCAAAATTTGCTATTTCAGCATCTTCGGCAGGCAATATTCGATCGACTAACTCTATAACAGTAGTGTCAGAACCAAGCGTGTTGTAAAAACTCGCAAATTCTATTCCTATTGCCCCTGAGCCTACTACCAAAAGCTTTTTAGGCATACGAGTGGGTGTCAAAGCGTGCTTGTAAGTCCATACTATTTCTCCATCTGCCTCCAAACCAGGCAATTCCCTAGCTCGTGCACCAGAAGCGATGATAATGTTATCCGTTAATAATTCTTCAGCATTTTTGTCTTTTAAAACTCTAATTTTTCCCTTTTCAAGAATAGTAGCCTCTCCAATAAAAGATATTACTTTATTCTTTTTTAATAAGTGGGTTACGCCTTGGTTTAGTTTCTTAGAAATACCTCGAGACCGTTTTATCACTGCTTGTAAATCAAAAGATATTTTTTCTGCATTCAATCCAAACTCATTTGCCCGGTGCATCAGATGAAAGATCTCAGCAGATCGCAACATTGCTTTTGTTGGAATACATCCCCAATTAAGACAGATGCCGCCCATATGTTCTTTTTCAACAATTGCAGTCTTAAGACCCAGCTGCGCACTCCGGATGGCAGCAACATATCCGCCGGGCCCAGCACCAATTACAACTACGTCAAAATTATTTCGCGACATATTCATCTCCAAAATATATATCGTTTAACGTTAAACTATAAATTCTCGATATTCAATCTATCGTTCAGATAAATATACCATAAATTAGGCTGCATACTTATTAATTCTTGAAAGAACAGCCTGATAACCACCATGATCAAAATACTCTTGCTCAAAGAGCGTGTTCGTGCGACCCAACTGACTATTCCTATTCGGGAAACGTCCATAACTCCGTATTAATTCACGGTGAGCTCGAGCGTGTTTAAGTAAGTTATGGCCAGATAATGGGAGTTTTTGTAAAATTTGCCTAATACATTTCTCCTGATCATATAAATTTTCAGAATGCATCAATGGCATATAAAAGAACTGCCGGGCCGGTTCATCTACCTTCAGATCAAACTCATATTTGATTGACTGCTTAGAGGCAGCCACAGCGGCTCTGTCAGCAGCAAAAGAACTTTTGCTTCCTCGAAAAATATTTCTAGAAAATTGATCCAGCACAATTATGTAGGCTAAAGCTCCTGAGGGGTAAGTTAACCAAAGGCTATGCCCACCCGAAAGGATATACTGTAAGGTTTCTTTAAATTTTCGTTCAATCAAACCATCCAAAGAGTCATCAGAACTATACCAACAATTAGGCCCAACTTCGTCGAGCCAGAAATTCAAAATAAATTCGGGGTCCATGCCTGTTATCCTGCTTTTTTTGTTACATTAAGACATGGGTTTTATTTTTTGTGAAGCGATTTTTAAAATGGAACCTAACTTTCATCCATTTCTTCAGCAGCCTCAATAGCTAACTCTTGGGCAATTTCAACCGCAACGACGGAAGCTGTGGGGAGGACGGTAGCGTAACTAGATGTATCTACATCAGAAATTCCACGCTGTGTCATTCTGTAAAAGCCATAAACTGTCATAAAGCCTAGAAAAGTAGCTAAAATTATAAAAAATCCCTCAGGTCCCATTTTTGTCATTAAATATCCTGTAAATAAAGGTCCACTTATTGCTCCCAGACCATTTAAAAACAGTAAACCACCGGACGCAGAAGCCATATCATCAATCTCTAGAAAGTCATTTGTATATGCTATCAGCAGTGAGTACAGAGGATTGGACATACCTCCAATAAGAAATGCACTTGCCACTATAATTAAAAAAACATCTGCAACTACGACTGCAGACAAAGCTGCAATGAATCCAATTGCGGATGTTACAACAATCAATATTCTTCGATCCATTCGATCTGAGAGCCAACCAATTGGAAATTGAAAGACCATTGCTCCAATATAGAATGCAGCAACAAAAGTTGAAATTTCAGACAATGATAAGCCAGCTTGTGTACCAAATACTGGAGCCATGCCAAATTGAGCTGAAAAGATACCCCCTAGAAAAAACATACCCACACAACCTAAGGGGGAAGTAGAAAACAACTCTCTTATACTCATCGGTTTAGTAGCTTCGAAAGCAGGGGTGGGAGTAATAGATAATAAAATAGGTGCGAAAGAAATCGATACTAATACAGAAATTAAGATAAAAAGCTCAAATCCACCAGGGTCACCAACAAGTAACAAAAGTTGTGCCGCGACGATACCAGCCATTTGTACAACCATGTAAGATGACAGAAGCTGACCTCTGTTTTCATTTGTAGCGGCATTATTCAACCAACTTTCCGCTGTTATATAAACACCGCAAAAGCAAAAACCTATAATTACTCTGCCTACCGTCCAGATCCAAGGATTTACCAAAAGAGGATATAAAATTAAAACTGCAGATATAAATGAGGCTAGAGCTGCAAAAACTCTAACATGCCCCACACGCCGAATTAACTCAGGAACCAACCTACTTGCTCCTAAAAAACCCACGAAATAGGCCGACATTACAACTGACATCTCAAAAGTAGAAAAGTTTTCTAATTCTCCCCTTACGCCAAGTAACGTACCTTGAAGGCCATTCCCAAGCTGTAAAAAAAGCATACCCAACAAAAGAGCCCAAGACCCTTGCATAACGAGTAACATACTAACACCTCAAAAAACTGAACATGGATTTTTTACGGAAATAGAAGCGACGAATCTCCATAAGAAAAAAATCTGTAACGATGCTTTATGGCGTGTTTATAGATAGTTTCAATAGTGTCGTTACCCGAAAAAGCCGAAACGAGCATTATCAAAGTAGATTTTGGCAAATGGAAATTTGTCATTAATCCATCCGCAATTTTAAATTGGAAACCCGGGTAGATAAAAATATCAGTCTCGCCATGCCACTCAGATAGCTTCCCAGTTGATAGAGCCGCAGTTTCTAACAATCTTAACGCGGTAGTCCCCACTGGAATTATTCTTCCACCATTTTTTTTTGTTTCTTTGATCTCTTCTGCTGTCTGCTGACTGATCTCTCCATATTCCGCATGCATTTTATGCTTTTTAATATCTTCATCTTTAACAGGTAGAAATGTTCCTGCTCCAACATGAAGCGTCACAAAAGAAATTTCCACGCCAGCATCCCTAATTTTATCCAACAAAGGGTCATCAAAATGTAGGGAGGCCGTCGGTGCCGCTACAGAACCTAACTTCCGTGCAAAGACAGTTTGATAATCAAGCTTGTCGTAGTCATCTGCTTTCCGCTTTGAAGCAATGTAAGGAGGTAGAGGCATAACCCCGAGTTTTTCCAAGTATCTAATGAATTCAGAGCCATCACTATTAAATTCAAGCAAACCCTGCCCACAAACCTTGTCTATAAGTTTCGCATTAAAACTTTTATTAAAATGAATTGTCTCCTCTAATTTTACTTTACGCAAGGGTTTGATCAATGCACTCCATATTCCCTTTTGCTTTGTAGCTAGAAGAGTAACCTCTATTTTGGCAGATGATATTTCACTACCCTCAATTGATCGGCTTCTAACCCCATTTAATCGCGCCGGAAGTACTTTTGTATCATTTAAAACCAGTCTATCTCCAGATTTTAAAAATTTTGGAAGATTATCAACAAAACTATCATAAATTTCATCTCCCTTCGCCACCAGTAAGCGAGCTGAAGATCTCGGGTTAGCCGGTCTTGTCGCAATTAGTTCTTCCGGCAAATTAAAATCAAAATCACTTAAAAACATAGACTATTCCAAATTGGGAACTGGCCGACGAAAAATTTCTCTGAAAATAGCAGGAGTAAAAATAGAAAGAGGATTCACCAATACTTCTGGCCTATCCGCATTTCCCTTTAATCTGTAATTAAAACCTAAAAGCCCCTCACCTTTTCTTGTAAAGATAGATCCGATTGCGTTGACAACATAAAGAGGCGATAATACCCCCTGCATATTCAAATCGTTGGTAGCTTTAGCATAATACCCTTCGAGCGAAATTCCGATCGAAGGACCAAATGCCGAAGCTCTTTCAAACTTTATTTGATCTGGCAAGTTGACAAAGTCGGCCTCAATTTCATTTAAAACTAACCCAGGACCTTGAAGTTGATCTAACAAACCAACAATGCTTATAGCATCTAATAGCTCAAGCAAAGCAGGCATATTTCGCAAGCGAATGTTTTTAATTTTTAACTTTCCTTGCATTCCAGATGAATTTTTTAGATGCCTGAGGTTTAGCTGTGCTGTACCCCCGTCAGCTGCTTTTGCTGCACCTAGTGCTCTAATAAAAGATCCTGCATTATTAGAATTAGCCCTAATACTGTAGCCCTCCTCAACTCTTTCCAAAGCTCCATCAAAAGAAGCTAAGTCATTCAGGTTACCAGAAAATTTACCCTTTCCAGTAGCCTCCAAAGCGGCAGTAAATTTCGTTATAACTTGTTCCTCATATAATTTTAATTCATCCAAATAAATTATTATTGGGGTTGAGTTTTTTGATGAATTTTTAACTAAAGGCAATTTAATAAACTCTTGCATATCAAGTTCACCGCCAGTGACCTCGATTACTCCTTCTTTTTCTATGATTAACTGAAGGTCAAATACATCTTCTAAAGCTAGCTTTTCAAAATTAAGCATAAAGTTTTCATCTTTTTGTTGCACACCCGAACCTACCAATACTAAATCAGGAGAGCTCAAAGAGATATTGTTAAGAACAAACTCATTCCCTATAGCCCCAGATACTTTTAGCTCAGCCTCTTCAGTCATTTCTTTGACCCAACCAATTGGAAGATAGCTCAACTCAACTCCTCTCAAATTGCTGACTAGGTCGAATTCAACCTTATTACTTTCTAGAAATTTTAAATAAAGTTTAGCTGGAGCGGATCCTGAAATTTCTATTTCAGGCATACCAACGGGTAGCATTTCCAAAGCTTTTTCTGATAAATTGAAATCAATTTCCAAAAATTTAGCTTCATCTTTTGCTAAAGAGCCCGAAAGTTCTGCTTGAATGGGTAAATTTTTCACTTTTGCATTACCCTTTATTTCTAATCCTTCTTTGTCAGCAAAAAAATCTAAAGTGCCGTTTGAAATAATGAAATCCGGATTAATTACATCGGACGAAAACTTTTGAGCCGTTCCATTAACTTCATAAGTAATTTCATCTGATGTTAAATTACTTTTCAAAAGTACTTCCACTCGACCCTTTCCGGAAATTTGTGCATTTCCAAAATTTACTGGTTGCTGCACTCTGTCCAGTAACTTTAAAGGTGGTTTATTTAAAACTTGAGATATAGAGGTTAACGCACCATCAGCATTAATTAGTATCTCTGCTGGACTAGGTTTAATACGGCTATCTTTGATAAAAAAGCTACTTCCAGCAATATCAATTACTTTACCAGTATCATCAAAAATAATACCTTCCTCCAAAATGACACTTGTCGCATAATCCTTAGAAACGAAGTGTCCGTTGGATTGTTCTACTAGAGGGAATCCTTTCAAAGGAGTAAAACTAGTCTCAGAAAATGCAAAACTCCATGATAGTTTTGGAGCTAATCCACTTTCTATTTCCGTTTGCATAGAAATATCAAAAAGTTCACTGTCTTCGAAATGGTCAGCTACCCATTTTCTTACTTTTGGTTTATGTTTTTCAGGCCAAAAATAAAAGACGTTTTCTAAGTCTGCAGCATCACTGTGTGTATCTAAAGAAACAATCCAGTTATTATCCCTAACTGAAATAAACCCATCTGTGTGTACACTCACTAATGAGTTCTGATCATAAATATATAACTGGGGTATTTCAACGTCAAAAGGATCAAGTTGAACCCTAAAAGTTGTAGACGCGGAATTTGAGGAAATACCATTGTTTAATAAACCAAATCCTCCAGTTTGGAGATCACTAAAGTTTAATTGTACAACAAATGTTTCTGGCACATCTGCTATATCCTCAACAATCAATAATCCATCTGCAGTTGCTTTTAAATCTTTGCTATCAACAAATATCTCATCAAAGTTAATCTCACCGCTTCCTGGAGCATAGGAAAAATAGGTCCTAGCGGAGTTAAATGCGATTGGTTTAATATCATTTGAAGGCTTCAACAGTCCTGCACCTATTTGCAGAGTTGTGCTTAAGGGTTTGAGTTGTCCATCTTTATCCAATGAACCTCTCAAGGCACCAGAAATTGGAGCTTCCAAAATACTTAACCATCCAAATTCTGGAGATAGGCTAGCAATATCTTGGGCAGAAAAGTTATTAAGTATGAAACCAAAATCACCTTCCATTTGACCTATAGTACTTTTAAAATTTGCCTCAATAGTCGCGACTCCTTCACCCCCCGAAAGCAAAGCCAAATCAAAACCCATGAATAATTCTTGATCCTCACGATTTAAGCGAAATCTAGCTCCGTCCACTGTATAAATTCTACCTGTGCGCTGGTCCTCAAACTGCGCAGTTAAGCCAAATAAATTTAAATCCTGAAATCTTTCCATTTCATCACTAATGAAAAATTCATCTAATTCTTTTAAAATGCCTATGGCATTGAGCTCGTTAGCCCCAGAAGTATTTTCAGATCCAAACTCTAGATTGAGAGAGCCACTATTTTTTCTAACTATTGATAAATTTGCACTGTCTAAAGTTACTGAAGATACTCTAAATTTACCAGAAACCAGATCAACTAAAGAAAATTTTGTTATTAGCGAATTGAAAGATAAAATTGGCTCTTCATTGGAATAAAATAAATCAACATTTCTTATTTTTATTTCCGGTAAAAAGCCTTCATCTAATGATAAGTGCGCACTACTTGCCTCAATAATGTAGGTAGAAGATATAGAATTAATCTCAGAGAGAATTTTGCTGGTAAACCTTTGGGGTATTTGTACCTCTCGATCACGCAAAACTGCAACGAAAGCAATGGTTACAACTGACAAAAATAGTAATAAGGAAAAAACCAGTGTCGCAACCCAACGGAAAATAGAAGAGTTCGTTTTAGAGATAAAAAATTTCCTAAAAAACATTCTCAAGACTTGTATCTTCTCTTTTAAATATCATCATCTGACCTACTATCACCATTAACGCGTAATTATAGGATCAAAATATGTCAAATGCACCTTACAAAGCCCCTAGTGTCGTTTTGCCAAATGAAATTGGGGAAATAATAGATCTTAAAAACTTCAGACCTTACCCAATTGTCTTATTTTTTTATCCCAGAGACAATACATCCGGTTGCACAAAGGAAGCCAAAGATTTCACTGAAAACCTCAAGTTATTTGGCAGGGCCAATGTAAGTGTATTCGGGGTTTCAAAAGATAGTATTGAAAGCCACAAAAAGTTTATTAAAAAACAAGAACTGGCAATATCACTACTTTCCGACCAAGACGGCACTGTATGCGAAGATTTCGGTGTGTGGAAAGAAAAGTCTATGTACGGCAAAACTTATATGGGTATTGAAAGATCAACTTTTATAATCGATGGGACCGGCCTGATTGTAAAAGAGTGGCGTAAAGTAAAGGTTGCCGGTCACGTGAATGAAGTTCTTCAAGAAATTGAAAAAATTTAATAATCACTAAATAATTTTTAAATTAAAATAAAATTCTAGTAGATTTTAAAATTTCAATAAATGTAACTGTTTAGAATAAAATTATTGCCAATTTATTGTGATATCGTTAACAGAATTAAGGGATTTTCATTTGTCTACGGCATTAAAGTGAACAGCAAACACCGAAATATAGGTTTTTTTGACCGTACAGAGCGCTTTTTTAAAAAGTTGATGCCCGCGCGCCAGCTGCTGATAAAAACAAATGGGAAGACCCATTTTGTAAATTTGAAATCAAGTACCCAGGTGGGTGTTTCCTTTATACTCTTTTCTGTAGTCGCTTGGTCAATAATTTCGATAGCTATTGTAGCAATGGACAGCCTCGGAGCTGGAAATTTCAGAGAGCAAGCCATGCGAGATAAAGAAAATTATCAATCTCGATTATTGTCTCTTGCGGAAGAGCGTGACTTCCAATTAGATTTATCAAGGCAAGCTCAATTTAAATTCGAGGAAGCCCTTAGCCATATATCATTCTTGCAAGAAGCGATTATGAAGGGAGAAATTGAACGAAAAGAATTAACTGCAGCCCTCACACTCCTAAAAAACAAGCTTAACACCTCAAGAATAGACGAAAAAATAGCCAGGAAAAATTTGGATCAATTAAAACAAGTAGCAAATTCAGATGCTCCAGAAAATAATTCTCCAAGCTTTTCCAGAAGTATGGAAACGGGTAAAGAAACTCTTCTTGCTAAAGTTTTAAGTGAAACTGCAGAGCAACGCGATATTCTTGAAGATGAGGCATATAATGCATGGCTGAGTGTAAAAAATATTGAAAGAGAAATGAAGCTAATAGAGCAGCAAAATGAGCAAATATTCCGACTTATAGAGGAAGCCTTATCAGTTTCAGTTGGTCCTTTGGATAAAATGTTTCGATCTGCCGGTGTAAACCCAGAAAGTGTCATAAAGACAATTAGACAAGGCTATCAGGGCTATGGAGGCCATAATTTGTCTTTTATGGATGGTGGTGATGGCGAAACGGCTTTTGTAATGTACGATAAAAATTTAGATAGAGCATCAAGGGTTTTGCAGAACCTAGATGAGTTAAATCTTTATAGAATAGCAATAGAAAAATACCCTTTTTATCATCCGATACAGACAGCTAATCGATTTACATCTGGATATGGCCCACGCTGGGGCAGAATGCACAATGGTACAGATTTTGCTGCGCCACATGGAACACCTATCCGCAGTACTGCGGATGGTATCGTAACATATGTTGGGTGGCAAAGCGCTTATGGAAGATTGATAAAAATAAAACATGACTTTGGGATCGAAACACGCTATGCACATCTCTCAAAGTTTCGTGTCAAAAAAGGCCAAAGAGTTTCTCGCGGTCAACACATAGGTGATATGGGAAATACTGGACGCTCAACCGGCACTCATTTACACTATGAAATAAGAATAGGCGGAAAGCCGATTAATCCAATGAAGTATATTAAGGCAGCACAAAATGTTTTCTAAGAGTAAAATAAACGAACCAGCACAAAAAGCCCCAGAGGTCTCTAAATCGATGGAGCCTGAAAAGCCAACTTCTACGATTCCTGTGGCAAAGCCGAAACCTCCAGCTTCTATGCTATCACAAGACTTAAATATTGTTGGGAACATCAAGACTACTGGCGACATTCAAGTTGAGGGAACAGTTGAAGGCGATATCAAGGCTCACCTGCTAACTATTGGTGAGACGGCAACTATTAAGGGCGAAGTTGTTGCAGACGATGTAGTCATTAATGGCCGAATTATAGGTCGCGTTAGAGGTTTGAAAGTCAGGCTAACTTCAACAGCTCGTGTTGAAGGTGATATTATTCATAAAACAATCGCGATTGAATCTGGAGCGCATTTCGAAGGATCAGTCCAACGTCAAGATGATCCGCTAGCTACAGGTGTAAAGCCAAAAGCTGAATTTGTAAAAAAACAAGAAACAGAAGTTAAAAATTAACTTTAAATCTTGGGTGGTATAGAATAAGTGATAGTGGCTCGCGCTACTGGCTTTTCAATGCCGTCCGAGTAAACTTTAGAGTCGGCAACAACAAGGCTTTGGCCAACCTTTAGTAGTTCACAAATGGCAATTAGATCTTTCTCTCCCGCCGGTTTTCGCATAAAATCTATTGAGCAATTTGTTGTTACTGCCAGTGCTTCTTTGCCCAAATTCGCACAAACAGCCATATATGCAGAACAATCCACAAGATAGAATATTGAGGGACCAGAAACAGTATTGCCTGGCCTTAAATGTTTAAAGGTCACGTTTAATCTAACGCGTGACCCCAGCTCGGAAATTTCGAGAATTTCAAAATCGTCTTTAATTTGTGGAAATATTTCCTCGACATACTCGCTTAGCTCTTCAATAGTAAAACGTAACGACATTATTTTAACTCTAGTTTTGATACCTTAAACTTAAGGAAATTTTTGGGGAGAACAAGATGGCCATTTTAGAACGTAACGACAAAAACTCAGTTGCTTACATACTACTAAATTCACCGGAAACTTTAAATTCTCTTTCAGATGAAATGCTCGATGCACTAACTAACGAATTTGAAAATTTAAAAAATGACCCGCAGATTAGAGCTGTAGTTCTTTCAGGTGCGGGTAAAGCTTTTTGCGCAGGACATAATCTCAAAGAGATGACTAAAGGTCGCAATGCAAAGGATGGCGGCAAAGCTTACTTTTTAGATCTATTTAAACGATGTGCAAAAATGATGATGCTCATTCAAAAATTACCCCAACCTGTAATTGCTAAAGTCCATGGAATAGCAACTGCTGCCGGATGCCAGCTAGTTGCAACTTGTGATCTAGCAGTAGCCGAAGCATCAACGAAATTTGGCGTTAATGGCGTTAATATTGGGCTTTTTTGCTCTACTCCAATGGTTGCACTTTCTCGAAATATACCTAGAAAGCAAGCGTTTGAAATGTTGACAACCGGAGAATTTATTACTGCAGATCAAGCAAAAACACTTGGGTTAGTAAATAAGGTAGCAAGCATAGAGGATTTTGAAGCGCAGACGGACGACCTCGCCGAAAAAATTGCTTCAAAATTAGGAGCTGCCGTCAAAATTGGAAAAGAAGCTTTTTACAAGCAATTGGAGATGCCAATAATTGAGGCCTACGAATATACTGGTCAAGTGATGGCAGAAAATATGATGTTGCGGCAAACCGAACAGGGAATTGACGCTTTTTTGAACAAACTTGAACCAGCTTGGGAACAAGATTGATTAATTAATATTTTATAAACCCAATAAGGCCCGAACATCACTAGCCTTCAAACCGTCTTGTCTATATTTATATATTGATTTTGAGTCATGTCTTTTTGCTAATCGCCTACCATTTTCGTCACAAATTAATCTGTGATGATAATAAAAGGGTTTTTTAAACCCAAGTCGTGAATTTAACACCGTGTGTATTTTAGTAGCTTCAAATAAATCTAATCCTCGAACAACATGCGTTATTTTTTGTTCAGAATCGTCAACAACGCAAGCCAAGTGATAAGCAGGGTATCCCTTACGCCATAAAACTACATCGCCAGCTGTTTTGGAAAATTCTTCTGACGAAAATGAGATTTCTCCCTTTTTAGGACCTAGTTCACAAAAAGAGAGCAATTCATTTTTATCCAAATTGATATGCATTCGAAGGGCGTTATCAAATTTAGTTTGGGATGAAAAAATATTTCCTCTACAAGTACCTGGATAGATAAAGCCATCCGGACCCGTCAATTTTTCACCTTCATGAGGAGCGCTTAAGGCATTTTTTATATCGCTTCGGCTACAAGTACATTCAAAAAGGCTTAACTCTTTTTCGAACCTAGTTAAAATATTTTTGTATTTGTCAATTTGCTTTGACTGGCGAACTACTGGCCCATCCCAAGACAAACCCAACCATTCAAGATCATCAAAAATTTGATTTTCCCATTTCTTTTTTGAGCGTGACTGATCCAAATCCTCTATTCGGATATAAAACTTTCCTCCTTCTCTGCGAGCCATATCGTGAGCAATAATAGCGGAATAAGCGTGACCTAGATGTAAAGGTCCGGTAGGGGAAGGTGCAAAACGGGTTATAAAGGTCAAAGTTTTTTAAGAATATAAATATTGGACTTTAAATTAGCTTTGGGGAGATGGTCTCCATAACTTTTATGTAACATTGTTGCATGCCCCTGGCTGAGACAGCTCTTTACTTTTTTCTCATAACTTGGATCGTTGAGCGTGTGGTCATTAAATGAAAAAGCAAACAAACCGTTTTGTGGCAATAAAGTGAATAGGCTATCAAAAACTTTGAGCGGTGCCGCCCCAGCTCCAATCACACCAATAGCTGTTATAATTTTATATTGATCGGGATAAACTGGTATTTCAGTAAAAGGATCAAATACTTTTAGATTTTTATAAATCGATTTTTTCTCTGCAAGACTTATCATTTCCTGCGAAACATCTAAACCATTGATATTCTCAAATCCAACCGCTTGGAGCGCAAAACCAGACAAACCTGTTCCACATCCATAATCCAAGATAAAATCAGATTGGTCAGTAACAACATCTTTCAAAGCATTCGCAATTCTTTTCGGAGTCACATATCCATTTTTTTGAACTTCTTTATCATAAGTCGCAGCCCAGGAGGCATATAATTCTCTACTGTCGTTCGTGTCGCCAGAATAAACTTCTTTTAAATAACTTTTTGCCATTAAGGATACCTTAAAGAATTAAATTTAACCACGTCCATCAAAATATGACAACCAGTTCGACCAGGAAGTCTTGGCGCGTTGGGTATAGGCTTTATAGCGCTCAACACGACCTTTTCGACCACCTTTAACGCCATCAATTACTGGAAATAAACCAAAATTTACGTTCATTGGCTGGAATGTTTTTGCATTAGCTCCTCCCGTAATATGATTAACGAGGGAACCGATTGCGGTATCCGTTGGAACGTCAGGAATACCTCTATTAAGACTTTCTAAGGCCGCTAATCGACCAGTTAATAATCCAATTGCAGCGCTTTCAACATACCCTTCAACTCCAGTGATTTGTCCAGCAAAACGAATATTTGATCTCGGTTTAAAGCGAAGTTGTTTATCCAGCAATGACGGTGAATTTATAAAAGAGTTTCTATGAATGCCCCCCAGTCTAGCAAATTTTGCCTCCTCCAAACCTGGAATCATTCTTAAAATTTCTTTTTGAGCCCCATATTTCATTTTGGTTTGAAACCCAACGATATTGTAAAGTGTACCAAGAGCATTATCGCGGCGAAGTTGAACAACCGCGTAAGGCTTTTCATCTGAATGAGGATTAGTCAAACCAACAGGCTTCATAGGGCCAAATCTCAGTGTTTCCACTCCTCTTTCGGCCATTACTTCTATAGGAAGGCAACCATCAAAATAGTTTGCGGTTTCACCTTCCTTAAATTCAGTTTTATCAGCAGCCAACAACGCATCAATAAATTGATAGTATTGTTCTTTCGACATAGGGCAATTTAGATAGGCTGTCCTTTCTTCCTCTGTTTCCCCTTTATCATATCTTGATTGCATCCAAGCTTTTGACATATTTATAGTGTCAAAATAAACAATTGGGGCGATTGCATCAAAAAAAGCCAAAGCATCGGAGCCACTTAGTTCAGCAATAGAATTAGCCAACTTTGAAGAAGTGAGTGGGCCTGTAGCTACAATCCATTGTCCCTCAGTTGGAATTGTTGTGATTTCTTCATTGGAGATCCTTATATTTGGATGATTATTTATTTTGCTAGTAACCGTGTCAGCAAATTCTTCTCTATCAACGGCAAGAGCCCCGCCCGCCGGTAATTTATTTTGATAAGCTGTATTAATAATGAGCCCATTTGCAAGCATCATCTCCCAGTGCAAAAGCCCAACCGCATTTTGCTCATGATCATTAGAGCGAAAAGAATTAGAACAAACCATTTCGCCCAATTTTTCAGTTTGATGAGCAAAAGTTTTAACTTTTGGCCGCATTTCAAATAAAGTAACATCGATGCCCATGTTAGCAGCTTGCCATGCTGCTTCGCACCCGGCCATTCCACCGCCAATAATATTCAAAGACTTGTCCATTTATTCGATCGGAGCCATTATTTCTAATTCAGATCCATCAACAACGCTTGTGAAAAAACAGCTTTTTCTTTGCGTATGGCATGCGGCTCCCTTTTGTCTGACGATTACAAGCAATGCATCTCTGTCACAATCAAATCTGAATTCAACTAAATCTTGGATATTGCCAGAAGTTTTTCCTTTTATCCAAAATTCGTTCCTCGAGCGGGACCAATATGTAACTTTACCTGTTTCCAGGGTTCTCTCAATTGCCTCTTTATTCATCCAAGCAAGCATTAATACTTCCAAAGTTCTTTCATCTTGCGCAATTACTGGTAACAGACCTGCGTCATTATATCTGAGTGTGCTCGGGTCAAAGTCATTCATAGTAAATAATCCATTTGCAACTGGTGCTACTTAACCTATTTATTGTTTATAAACAAAAAGGAAAAGAGCATGCCGTCTGAATCTGACTTAATAAAATTGTATTCAGGCAAAATTCTTAAAATGGCAGCCGAACCTATCTACCGAGAACGCTTGTCCGAACCTGATGCATCTGTAACAAAAAGATCACCATTATGTGGATCCGCAATTACAGTCGATCTGAATGTTGAAAGTGGGGTTATCACACATTACGGGCAAGACGTTAGAGCCTGCGCCCTTGGACAAGCTTCTTCAACCATAATAGGAAAGGCCATTGTCGGTCGTTCACTTACAGAAGTGCAAAGGGCTTACGAGGAGTTAAGTGACATGCTCAAAAACGAAGGCCCTGCTCCCGGCAAACCATTCGAAGAGTTGTACATGCTGAAGCCTGCATCAGACTACAAAAATAGGCACGCCTCTATCCTTTTAGCTCTTGAAGCAACTCTAGCTGCATTTCAGCAAATTGAAGAAAACGATAGGTAATTTAAAATCAACACTCTTATTTATTTTCTATATCAGTATTGGAATATGTAGAGCCGTTGCAAAAATTATAAATAAAGATACACAGCCTATCATATCAAGCAAAATAGCTTCTTTTTGTTTTGAAAAAACAGTCCTAATCTTAGCTAACATTAAACTAACCTCACTAATACTTTTTTATTGTTTATGTTTTGTTCTCATTTTTTTCATGATTTGTCAAGTTTGAAAAGAACAAAATAGGAATTACATGATTTAACCAACGGTAATTAGCCGGATAGACTTATCTTGATCCATTAACCAAAGGAGATTTTTCACAGCTTTACCTTGAACCGTTTCCAGATTAGGATCTTTGGCAAGGAAATATCTAGCCTGTTGATGTGCTGTTTCCATTAGCATTTCAATCATGTCAATGTTAGCCAACCTAAACCTTGGTAAACCAGATTGAGCTGTTCCAATAGCATCACCAGAGCCTCTCAAATTTAAATCGACTTCTGAGATTTTAAAGCCGTCCTCAGTTTCTCTCAAAATAGACAATCGCTTTTTACTAGAGATGTTTAATGGTTCTTTATATAGCAATAAACAAGTTGATTGATTGGTACCTCGCCCCACTCTACCACGCAGTTGATGAAGTTGCGCCAAACCAAATTTTTCAGCATTTTCCACGACCATAATATTTGCAGAAGGCACATTTACCCCAACTTCTATTACAGTTGTTGCGACGAGAAGCTTAGTGTCTCCGGAAACAAATCGATCCATAATTTTATCTTTGATATCTGAAGACATTTTCCCGTGAACTAACTCCACTACCCCCTCACCCAATTTGGCTCGAAGCTGCTCAAATCTGCGTTCAGCAGCCGTATAGTGTAAAACCTCACTTTCTTCGATAAGTGGACAAACCCAATAGGCTTGTGCTCCCTTAGCAATGGATTGTTTCAATTTATCCACAACCTCATCTATGCGCGAACTTGAGATAAGTGCAGTATTAATCGGCTTTCTACCAGGAGGTTTCTGCTTAATTATACTAATGTCCATATCACCATACTGGGCTAATGCTAAAGATCTTGGAATTGGAGTCGCAGTCATTATTAGGAGATCAACACCAATGCCCTTTTTGCCTAATTCAAGTCGTTGATTAACACCAAACCTGTGCTGCTCATCCACAACCGCAAATCGTAAATCCTTAAAAATAACGTCCGCTTGAAAGAGCGCATGAGTTCCGATAACCACATCTGTTTTACCTTCTTTTAAATCGGTGAGTTTATTATTTCTTAAATTGCCTCTATCTCTACCTGTTAACAGACTTAAACTTACACCCGCCGTCTCGGCCAAAGGTAACAATGTTTCAAAGTGCTGCCTTGCCAATATTTCAGTAGGTGCCATTATTGCGCCTTGCCCTCCAGCCTCAACTACAGCAATTAAACCTAAAAATGCTACTATAGTTTTACCAGAGCCAACGTCCCCTTGAAGAAGACGGTTCATCCTTTCAGGCTTTTTTAAATCGTCTATTATATCTCTAATTGAAAGTTTTTGATCTTCGGTGAATTTGAAAGGGAGATTATTTAGAACTTTAGTTTGTAAAATACCTGTAACTGTGTTCGCTTTCCCCTTTGATCGCTTGATCTTATTTCTAGCAATGGAGAGGGATAACTGATGTGAAAATAACTCGTCAAAAGCTAATCTCTGCCGTGCCGGGTCAGTCAAAGAAGCACCCTCAGCAGATATGGGACAATGAGCGTTCTTCAGTGCATCCTGCCAAGACGGCCAACCCTTTATTTTTAATAATTCATCATCAATCCACTCATCGAGTTTAGGCAAATTTTCCAATAAGCCATTAATCGTACCAGACATGAGTTTTTGACTGACACCAGAAGTAAGAGGATAAACAGGTTCAAATCGAAAAATAGGTTTTTCATCGTTAATTTTCTTAACATGGTGAGGGTGCACAATTTGTGGGACGTCTTCATAAAATTCAAGCTTACCTGAAATAACTCTACGTTCTCCAATAGGCAAAAGACTTTCAAGATATTCTTTTCTTGCATTAAAAAAAACAAGTTGAAAACCTATTTCGGCATCTTGAACATTAACCCTATATGCAGAAGCACGAGATCTACTAAATTTATGAGCTTTGACCAATACTTCGACGGTAACTATTTGCGATGATGCAACTCCACGAACGCTTTTTACAGGGAGACGATCGAGAACTGAAAACGGTAAATTAAAAAGAAAATCCCGAGGTTTTTCTATCGAAAGATTTTTTAAATTAATGATAGTTTTAGGACCTATACCAGACAAATTGTTTAGATCACCAAATAGATGAAATATTTCTTTAGGACGCGTTCCCATTACTTTCCAATCAAACTAAGCCATTCAATTTCATCTAAAGTTTTAACTCCAAGTTCTTCTGCTTTTTTAATTTTTGATCCTGCCCCAGGTCCCGCTATAACTAGATCTGTTTTTGTGGAAACAGACCCTGAAACTTTAGCCCCCAAGTTTTCAGCCAAAGATTTAGCCTCAGAACGGCTCATTTGTTCTAGTGTTCCAGTAAAAACTAAGGTTTTTCCTGAAAGAGCGTTGTCGTCTATATCCGGAAGATTTTCATCCGATATATCCAAATGCTCGACAAGTTTGTCGATACTATCTCTTTCTTTTCCAATTTCAAAAGCAGAAAGCAGCGAGTTAACAACGGTCGTTCCTATTCCATCTATAGACACCAGATCAAAATACTCTTGGCTCTCTCTATTTTGAGCCAGTGAAATAAAAGAAATGAACTTTGACCATTTTAAAAAGTGACGTGCCAAAAGTTTTGAAACATTCTCACCCACATGACGGATCCCCAAAGAAAATAAAAAACGGCTAAACTCTATAGTTTTTTTCTCTTTGATTGCATCAAAAAGATTTTCAGCACTTTTTTTGCCAAAACCGTGCCGGTCTTTTAATTTTGTAAAGTTATTTTGATCTCGAAACTCCAAAGTAAAAATATCTACCGGTTCCTTGATTGGCAAAGCCTCATCGGCAAAAAACATTTCTATTTGTTTCGCTCCAAGACCCTCAATATCAAAAGCTTTACGGGAAACAAAATGTTTTATTTTTTCAATAGCTTGCGCCGGGCAATTAATTCCTGAATTACATCGAATAACCGCATCACCTTCATCTCTAACTACTGCTGAATTACATTCTGGACAAATTGAGGGGAACCGATAAGCCATGCTATCTTTAGGCCTTCTTGTAATATCTACGTCGGAAATTTTTGGAATTACGTCGCCTGCCCTATAAACCTCTACCCAATCGTTAACTCGAATATCTTTCCCAGATCTAATTTCTTTCCCATAATTATCCCGTCCCGCTATGTAATCTTGATTATGTAGGGTAGCGTTTGAAACTACCACTCCACCGACCGTTACAGGACTTAAACGTGCAACCGGACTGAGCGCACCAGTCCTTCCAACTTGTAGGTCGATAGCTATTAACTTTGTCCAGGAATATTCAGCGGGAAATTTATGAGCAATAGCCCACCGAGGTGTTGTAGACCGGTAGCCTAGCCGAGACTGAAGATCTAGTGAGTCAACTTTGTAAACGATACCATCAATATCGTATCCTAATTCTGAGCGTATTTTTGATAATTCTTCGTAGTGAGTGAGCGCCTCGTCAATATTTTTACAAAGTTTAGTATGGGAATTGGTTTTAAACCCTAAATTTTTTAACTTTTCTATCGCGCCAAATTGATTTGTATCTAAAGGTTGGCTTAATTCACCCCAAGCGTACGCCAAGAACTTCAAAGGGCGCTCTGCAGTGATCGCTGGATCTAATTGACGCAAACTTCCAGCAGCAGCGTTCCTCGGGTTTGCAAAAACCTTTTTTCCTAAAGATTCCTGATTACTGTTTAAAATTTTAAAATCTTTATGCTCCATATAAACTTCACCACGAACCTCAAGAATTTCAGTTTTTGTTGGTAAATTTGTTGGTATATCCTCAATTTTCAAAGCATTTGCAGTAACATTTTCTCCGGTAGTTCCGTCTCCTCTGGTAACAGCAAATGCAAGCTCACCATTTTCGTAACGTAAAGATAAGGATAAACCATCAATCTTGGGTTCCACGGTGTACTCTAATAGATCTGAGTGTTTAAAATTTAAAAACCGCCGCACCTGATCATCAAAATCATAAAGATCACTATTCTCAAAAGCATTCGCTAATGAAAACATTTTTTTTGCATGCTTGATCTTTGAAAATTTTTCTGAAGGTAGAGATCCAATTTTTTCTGTTGGGCTATCTGATTTCTTATATTGAGGAAACTTAAGTTCAATTTCTAAATTTCTTTTCTTTAGGAAATCAAATTCTGCATCCGTCATAATAGGACTGTCATCACCGTGGTAGGCGTTATTTGCACTATTTAATAAATCAGCAAGACGATTTAGCTCGTCTTTAGCCATATCGCCCGAAAGATCTTCAATAGCTATATAATCTGTCATCATCAGTCCCGTAATAGATGAACACTTTGATAAAGTTTCTTAAAAGCTCAGTCTAGTCACTAAACTATCAAGTATTTTTTCAGAAAAATTGATTTCCATTTATAAATATTCTAATAGGCAGTCTTAACCTCTAATTAGTTATGAATAGAGCTACTGCTTCTACTCAAGATCATATTTAAACATCTAAAAGTTATTATTTTGAAATCAAATATTAAAAAACTGAATTCACTTGGGTTTGAAAAAGCACCTTGCGATACAAGGGTCGTTGTTGCCATGTCCGGGGGTGTTGATAGCTCTGTAGTCGCGGCCAAACTGGTGAGTGAGGGTTATGATGTTATTGGAGTGACGCTACAACTTTACGACCATGGAGCTGCCCTAGCAAAAAAAGGGGCGTGTTGCGCCGGCATAGATATTCATGATGCCAGAAGAGTTGCCGAGAGCATGAATTTCCCCCATTACGTTCTTGATTATGAGAATATATTTAGAGAAACAGTTATTGATGAATTTGCCGATAGCTATCTTGGCGGAGCTACGCCTGTACCGTGTATTAGATGTAATGAGAGAGTAAAATTTAAGGACCTATTGGAGACAGCTAGAGATTTAGATGCAGATTGTATGGCGACCGGACATTATATACAGCGAAAGCATGGCGAAAAAGGCCCAGAGCTTCATTGTGCTGCTGATCCAAAGCGTGACCAAAGCTATTTTTTATTTCCAACTACTCGGGAACAACTAAACTTTTTGAGGTTTCCTATTGGTCATCTTAAATCAAAGGATGAAACAAGAGCTCTGGCAAAAAAATTTAATCTCAGCATATCGGATAAACCCGATAGTCAAGATATCTGTTTTGTACCAAACGGTGATTATGCTGCGGTAATTGAAAAATTAAGGCCAGGAGCAGCGGAGCCGGGAGAAATTGTACATGCCGATGGTCGTGTTCTGAGGGAACATGCGGGAATAATCAATTTCACAGTTGGTCAAAGAAGAGGTTTAGGCGTTGGTGGGTTAAGTGATCCTTTGTATGTAATTTCTTTGGATGTTGAAAAACGAAGGGTTATTGTTGGACCAAAAAAACTTTTAAAAACTCACATGATAAAAGTTTCTGAAATCAACTGGTTAGGTGATGAAACTTTCTTTTCAAAAAAACAATGGAAAATGAAAGTTAAAGTTCGTTCAACGCGTCCTCCCCAAGATGCAGTAGTAAGGCCAAACTCTCAAAATACTGCTGAAGTTGAGCTTTATGAGCCAGAGCAAGGCGTAGCACCCGGCCAGGCATGCGTTTTTTATGACAAAAATTGCTCAAGAGTATTGGGTGGAGGTTGGATTAAAAAAGCTGACTAGTTTACCAATCCTTGACCAAAAGAATACCCAAACTAATTTTTTTGTAGGCTGTAAAAAAAGGTGTCAGGTTTTGAAACTAATCTCAAAGGTATTTTTCGTTTTTTTATTCAGTTTGACTGCAGTAAAAGCTTCTTCAACACAAGATTTGCTGGATAAACTGGCATCAGCACCATCCGCAGCCGCAGCAAAAACAATCACAATTGATATTCAAGAGGCTTGGATTAATTCGCATAAAGATCCGGCTGAAAAAAAAATGATGTCACAAGCTTTGTCAGCGATGGATAGTGGTAACCTGGTCAAAGCGGAAAAAGAGTTAACTAAACTTATCCAAAAGAACCCCGATTTCGTTGAGGCTTGGAATAAGCGGGCCACTGTTAGGTTCTTCAATGGCGACTTAGCTGGATCAGAGACCGATGTATTTGAAGTTTTATCTCGCGAGCCCCGACACTTTGGAGCGATTTCTGGTTTGGCTATGATAAACGTTCACCTAGGAGCTCTAAAAGAAGCCGTCAAAGCCTATGAAATGCTCTTAAACATCCATCCACACTCTAAAGATGCAAAGAGGTACCTGCCACATCTCAAAAAGAAAATAGGCCAACACGAGCTTTAGAGTGAGCGTTGGATTGCAATTTGTTGTTTTAGATCTGGTTGTGACTGAGCTTTAAATTCCGTGCTTCACGCATTTTTTTAAAGTCATCTCCCGCGTGATAAGAAGATCGTGTAAGCGGCGTGGCTGAAACCATCAAGAAACCTTTGCCATAAGCTGCCTGTTCATATGAGCTAAATTCATCAGGATGCACAAACCTATCTACTGCATGGTGTTTTGGGGTCGGCTGAAGATATTGGCCGATAGTTAAAAAATCTACATCTGCAGACCGCAAATCATCCATAACTTGCATAACCGACTGTCTATCCTCACCAAGGCCCACCATAATGCCAGATTTAGTAAACATAGATGGATCCATCTCTTTGACCCTTTGCAAAAGTCGTAATGAATGAAAATAACGAGCTCCAGGCCTTACTTTTGGATAGAGCCCAGGAACAGTTTCTAAATTGTGATTAAATACATCTGGTTTTGCCTCAACAACAGTTTCTAAAGTATTATCCTCACACTTTAAGAAATCAGGTGTCAAAATTTCAATCGTCGTAGTAGGACTTTGTTTGCGGACAGCTCTGATTGTTTGAGCAAAGTGATCTGCACCACCATCATTTAAGTCGTCTCTGTCAACAGACGTAATTACGACGTGGTTTAGTCCAAGTTTCTTAACTGCGACGGCCACTCGACCAGGTTCAAAAATATCTAAATTGGATGGCTTACCAGTTGCTATATTGCAAAAAGAGCAACCTCGCGTACATATATCGCCCATAATCATCATAGTTGCGTGACCTTGGCTCCAACACTCACCGACATTTGGACAACCAGCCTCTTCACATACCGTCACCAGATTATTATCACGCATTATATTGCGAGTTATTTTGTATCCCTCACTAACTGGTGCTTTAACCCTTATCCAATCTGGCTTTTTAGGCTGAGGATTATCAACTTTATGAGCCTTTTCTGGATGCCTTTGGCTAGGAACTTTAAGATCTCGCATATTAATTCACCCTAATATGCTGTTGATATAACATATTTTTCAAAAAATATAAGGGGCATTCAATAAATTTACCAAGCGTAATATAAGATAGTAAATCTTTTAAGTGAAACTATCGGGCATTGAGACTTTTTTATTATTTACGAAAGCATTTAATGCTTCTTCGACTTCAACTTCTAAAGAAGGTTTGGCGTAATTATCTAATAGATTTTTAACCCTTTTTGAAGCCAGCGTCATCGTATCCAGCCCTCCTTCTTCTTGCCAGGTTTCAAAAGGTTTATAATCAAAAAGGTCTGTCCTCCAAAAAGCACTTTGAAAATTAGCCTGTGTATGTTCGCAACCCAAATAGTGCCCACCAGGGCCCACCTCTCTGATAGCATCTAGAGCCTGAGCATTCTCATCCATTACAATACCCTTAGCCATCTGATGTAGAACACCCAATTGATCCGCATCCATAACAAACTTTTCGAATGAAGATACTAAACCGCCCTCTAACCAGCCACAGGCATGTAACATGAAATTGACCCCACCAAGTAAAGCCGCATTTAACGTGTTAGCAGATTCATAGGCAGCTTGAGCGTCAGGCAACTTAGAACCACAAAGTCCTCCTCCAGATCTAAACGGTAACCTAAGACGACGGGCTAACTGACCTGCTCCATAAAGAATATGGCTCGCTTCTGGCGTACCAAAAGTAGGAGCTCCTGAATTCATATCAATGGATGATACAAAAGTTCCAAAAATCACTGGCGCACCAGGCCTAATTAATTGGTTGTATGCAACACCAGCTAATACTTCTGCTAGGACCTGGGTCAAAGTTCCCGCAATTGATACCGGAGCCATTGCACCGCCAACAATGAAAGGAGATACGATACAAGCCTGATTATTTTTGGCATAAACCTCCATTGCACCCATCATGACATCGTCAAAAGTCATTGGTGAATTAATATTAATCAGCGAAGTCATTACTGTTTTGTTTTGAACAAAATCAGAGCCAAATAATATTTCACACATATCGACGCTATCTTGTGCCCTAGAAGGTTCTGTGACTGAGCCCATAAAGGGTTTATCCGAAAGTGTCATATGGGCAAGCAACATGTCCAAATGTCGTTTATTTACTGGGACGTCTGTTGGCTCACAAAGCGTCCCACCGGAATGATGTAACCACTTTGACATGTAACCAAGTTTTACAAACTTCTGAAAGTCTTCAATAGTTGCATATCGTCGGCCACCGTCTAGATCTCTAATGAATGGAGGACCATAGACCGGAGCACAAACTAAAGAATTCCCTCCAATTTCAACAGAACGATTAGGGTTTCTAGCGTGTTGCATAAAACTAGCGGGCGCAGTTTTAATAAGATTACGAGCTAATCCCTTAGGTACATGAACTCTCTCACCATCCACATCTGCTCCTGCATTTTTCCATAGTTCAAGTGCCTTTGGATTATTGACGAAAGCTACGCCAACTTCTTCCAACATGAGCTCAGCGTTGTTTTCTATTATTTGAAGAGCTTCCTCGTTCAAAACTTCAAATAAAGGTATTTTTCTTTCAATAAATTTAGCTGTTTCATAACTTATTGAAGTTCGCGAAGCACGACGAGCGGCTCCACCGCCACCTCTGGTTCTTTTTAAAGTAGCTATTTTAGCCAAAATAAATGATCCGTTACCTGTAAATTGATGTTTCGTTATCTATCTGTAACCTAATTGAATTGTGCTCTGGATTGCGGCTATTGAGGGGAGAAAGCGACATCCCGACACATAAGAACTAGTTCATTATTTGCCTATAGGTTTTAGCTAATAAACTTGAATGATGTCGAGATAAATAATAGACGGCCTTTATGAATATTAATTCTTATGATTGCCTGCTCATTGTAGATTTTGGAAGCCAAGTTACGCAACTGATAGCACGTAGACTACGCGAACTGGACGTTTATTGTGAGATACACCCATATCAGAACGTAAATGAGCATTTGCTAAGTCAACTTTCACCAAAAGCAATAATTTTATCCGGCGGGCCGGACAGCGTTACAAGAGATGGAAGCCCAAGAGCTCACCCAGTTATTTTTGACATTGGGGTGCCTTTGTTAGGGATTTGCTATGGCCAGCAAGTGATGATGCAGCAACTTGGTGGTGAAGTAAAATCTGGAGTAGGAACGGCTGAATTTGGAAAAGCTTTTGTTGAAAGAAAAAATTCATCAGATTTACTAAAAGGATGGTTTCTTGATCAAAAAGAACAGGTCTGGATGAGTCACGGAGACCATGTTAGCAGTATCGCACCCGGCTTTGAAGTGTTTGGTTTTTCTCCAAATGCTCCATATGCAATAATCGGCGATACAAATCGTCGTTTTTATGCTGTCCAATTTCATCCGGAAGTTCATCATACACCAAATGGTCAGACTTTATTTGAAAATTTTATCTCAATAGCAGACATTGAGCAAAATTGGACAATGGAAGCATACAGAGAGGTCGCAATTAAAAAAATTAGAGAAGAAGTTGGTTCTAAAAAAGTTATTTGCGGATTGTCGGGAGGGGTGGACAGCTCAGTTGCTGCTGTTCTAATTCATGAAGCCATAGGTGATCAACTGACCTGCGTATTCGTTGATCACGGCTTACTCCGACAGGGAGAGGCCGAAGAAGTCGTAACAATGTTTAAAGAGAACTATAACATTCCCTTAATTCACGCAGATGAGTCAAAAATATTTTTAAAGGAATTAGAAGGGCAATCTGACCCTGAAACTAAGCGTAAAATAATTGGGCGATTATTCATTGATGTATTTCAAAAGTACGCAAACAAAATTGAAAATGCTGAATTTTTAGCGCAGGGTACTCTATATCCAGACGTAATAGAGAGTGTATCATTTAAGGGTGGCCCTTCAGTTACCATAAAATCACATCATAATGTGGGTGGTTTACCAGAGACAATGGGTCTGAAACTACTTGAACCATTGCGAGAGCTTTTTAAAGATGAAGTACGTGCATTAGGACGAGAGTTAAAATTACCCGAGAGTTTCATTGGTCGGCATCCTTTTCCCGGGCCAGGTTTAGCAATTAGATGTCCAGGTAATATAACAAGAGACAAACTTGAAATTTTGCGTAAGGCAGATGCAGTTTACATTGATCAAATCCGCAAACACGGCCTCTATAATGAGATATGGCAGGCATTTGTAGCAATATTACCAGTTCGGACTGTTGGCGTGATGGGAGATGGCCGAACTTACGATTACGCTTGTACACTTAGAGCAGTAACTTCAGTAGATGGGATGACTGCGGATTATTATCCCTTTAGTCACGAATTTTTAGGGGAAACAGCAACACGTCTAATCAATGAAGTTGAAGGCATAAATAGAGTTACATACGATATCACTTCTAAACCACCTGGAACTATTGAATGGGAATAATTATTTTGTATTATAAAATATATGTAATAGAGTTTTTATAAAGTTAAAATGAAAAAAACAGACGCTGAAATAGCAAAAACAAACTACACTCTTACTGCGAGAATATTTCACTGGAGTTTTGTAATTCTTTTTGCCTATGGAATTTTCAAGCAAATTGAGAATATTAACCAATTAGAAGATTTAGCCCTACTGAAATTTGAGATAACATTTGCTCTTTTATTCATTTTATTTTTGGTTGCTCGATTTGTTTATATGACGCGAACACAAAAGTCGTCCCTACCGCCTGATACGCCCGGGGCACAAAAGGTACTGGCAAAAGCAGTTCACTATGGCATGTATATTGGAATGATATCTATAGCATTTTCTGGCCTGGTAATTGGAAGTTTATACTGGCTTGGCCTTAAAAGTGGCATTTTCATCGAGACACTTATTGGTTGGCATGAAGTCTCAGTATCAATTGTGTATTGGTTGGTTGGAATACATTTAATTGGGGCTATTTATCATTGGTTCAAAAATGACGGTGTTTGGCAGTCAATGATACCAAAATTAAACCGCGGAAAATAACTTTAAATTAAAAGTAAAATTAGAACAAAGTTTATGCTTTTTTAGCAACCGGAGGATTGCCCGGAATTGGAAGCCCTCTCAGCGCCTTGTTGGATCGCATATACTGAGGAGCATATGCAGCCTGCTCACCCAAAGCTTCTGCTGCGCGCCAAGCCCACCTTGGATCTGCTAACATTCCTCTTGCCATTGATACCATATCAGCTTGCCCTGTCCTTATGATGGCTTCGGCCTGAAATGCTTCTGTGATCTGACCTACAGCCATTGTTGCAATGCCTGTTACGCGTTTAATTTCAGATGCAAAACCAGTTTGGTAACCTGGACCAACCTCAATTTGCTGTTCAGGAGAGTTGCCTGCGCTTGATACATCTATAAAGTGGCAACCTCTTTTCTTTAATTCTTTAGTGAATTGAGTAGATTCTTTTACATCCCAACTAGATCTATCTACCCAATCCGTCGCTGAAAACCTAACCCCGATTGCTTTTTGACTTGGCCAAGCTTTTGAAACTGCCTCAAAAACTTCTAAGGGAAACCTCATTCTGTCTTCCAGAGATCCTCCATACTGGTCATTCCTGAGATTGCTTAGAGGAGATAAAAATTGATGTAACAAATAGCCATGAGCTGCATGTATCTCCAAAACATCAAATCCTATCCGATCTGCCCGCTTTGCGGCGTCCACGAAGGCGGATTTAATTCTATAAAGTCCATCTTCATCAAGAGCCTGAGGTGCCTCCCAATCCGTTGCAGCATAAGCTTCTGCAGATGGACCATCGGTTTTCCAACCTCTAGGATCTTTAGAAGGTATAGGTTTACCACCCAGCCAGGGCAATTCAGTCGATCCTTTCCGGCCTGCATGGGCAATTTGAATTCCCATCTTTGCATTTCCGAAGTCATGGCAAAAATCGATTACCCTTTTCAAATTTCGTTCATGCTCATCAGTGCAAAGCGCCAGGCAGCCAGGAGAAATTCTACCGCTCATTTCAACACCAACAGCCTCAGTAAAAATCAAACCCACGCCTGAAACAGCAAATTGCCCCAAATGCATAAGATGCCAGTCTGTAGCATTACCTTCATTTGCGCTATATTGGCACATTGGGGCGACGACTATTCTATTTGGAATGCTCACACCCGAAAGTGAAATGGGCGAAAATAGGTAACTATTCATAAAAAAACTCTAAGGATTTAAACTATCAATAGATAATTAAATTAAAAAACGGTTAAGGAAAGCCCTTTTGGAATAAAAAACTAAGTCGTTGAATGAATTTAGTGGGTAGAGGTTTGTTTAATCTGCCTGATTGACCAACAGAACTGCAGAGTTTACCTAGTAACTACTGGTAAACGGATAGTGCGATGTACTCAACAGAAGAAGAATGGCTATTGGCAGAAAACAAAAAAGTCGTTTTGTTTGGAATGTCAGGCTTAGGTAAAACTCATATTTCAAATATTCTGCGCCAATCTGGTGAGTGGTACCATTATTCAATCGATTATCGCATTGGTACTAGGTACATGGGCGAGCATATAGAAGATAGCTACAAAGAAGACGCAATGAAATCGCCTTATCTGCGAGAATTACTTCTTGGCGATTCTATTCATATATCGTCAAACATCAGCTTCGATAACCTTGCTCCACTTTCCAATTATCTGGGCAAACCAGGCAATGAGGGAAAAGGTGGGCTCAGTATAGAAGAATATAAAAAACGCCAAGCTCAGCATCATATTGCAGAAGTAAAAGCACTGTTAGATACCCCAAATTTCATTGATAAATCCAATAGAATTTACGGCTATCCTAACTTTGTCTGTGACACAGGCGGATCAATCTGTGAGGTAGTTAATCCTGACGATCCCAATGATCCAGTTTTAAAGACGCTGGCAGAAAATACTCTTATGGTGTGGATTGAAGGTTCAAGCCACCATACTGATGAATTAATTAAACGGTTTGACGAGAACCCTAAACCTATGTGTTACGATCCAGGTTTTCTGGATTTAAAATGGAAAGAGTATCTCAAGATAAATAAGTGTTATGTTAATGACGTGGACCCCGATGATTTTGTGCGCTGGACTTATAGTGAAGCCATGGCGCACAGAAACCCAATTTATCAATCAATGGCTTCCTGGGGAATAACAGTCCAAGCTGATTTAATCTCTCAAGTAAAAACGCCTTCAGAGTTTAATTCATTAATTGGATCAACAATTTCAAGAAATATTAAATAATTATCAAAATGCCAATAAAGCTACCATCTTCTCTACCTGCCTTTGACGTCCTCTCAAAAGAGGGCGTGATGGTAATGTCAGAAGATGAAGCAACCCGTCAAGATATAAGGCCCTTGCAAATAGGACTGCTTAATTTGATGCCTAAAAAGATTCAAACGGAAAACCAATTTGCAAGATTAATAGGTGCTACCCCACTTCAAATAGAGCTTTCATTGATAAGTATTAGTAATCACGAAACAAAAAATACAGCTGCCGAGCATATGAAAAGTTTTTACAAACCTTTTTCAGAGATCTTTGATAGTGGTAAAAAGTTCGATGGCCTAATAATAACAGGGGCGCCAATTGAACACCTTGATTATGAGGAAGTAACCTACTGGAAAGAAATAGTAGAAATATTTAATTGGACACAAACGCACGTTCACTCAACTTTTGGTGTTTGCTGGGGTGGCATGGCGATGTTGAAACATTTCTATGATATAGATAAACAAATTTTAAAAGAGAAAGCTTTTGGATGCTTCCGCCATCAAAATTTAAGTCCAAACTCAAAATATCTTAGAGGGTTTTCAGATGACTTCATTATACCGGTAAGCCGTTGGACCGAAATTAATAATGACGATATAATTTCTGTTCCACAACTTAAAATACTTCTTGGCAGTGATGAAGTTGGGCCTTGCCTAATTGAGGACGCCAAACATAGATCCCTCTATATTTTTAATCATTTTGAATACGACAGTGATACTTTAAAACAAGAATACGACAGAGACACTGAAACAGGAAAACAAATAGAAATTCCTAAGAATTATTATCCTGGAGATAATCCAGAAGCAAAACCAGATAACCGATGGCGTTCACATGGCCACTTATTATACGGAAATTGGATTAATTCGATATATCAAGCAACGCCGTATGATATAGCCAAGATTGGAACGTAGAGTTTTGTTATAGCAGTTTTTTCACTGCAGTTATCGCCGCATCAGCGCCTGAGATATCCGTTCCCCCACCTTGAGCAAGATCTGGCCGGCCTCCACCACCCCTTCCTCCAAGTTCGGGCACTGCAGTTCGCACAATGTCAACTGCAGAAATTTTATCAGTAAGATCGGTAGAAACACCAACGGCAACAGCAACTCGATTATCGCTTTCTGCAATTAAAAGAACAATTCCACTTTTCAAACGATCTTTATGCTCATCAACTAGCGAAGGTAAGTCTTTTCCAGAAATTCCAGAGTAGATCTGAGTAAAAAAAGAAATTCCATTTATGTTCTCAGCTTTTGGTGTTTTACCATTTTCTCCACCAGAAAGTGCGAGTTTTCTTTTAAGCTCTGCCACTTCACTGGTAAGGTTTTTCCTTTCTTCCATCAAAACATTTACTCGTTGAGTAAGTTCATCGGTTGAAACCTTTAATAAAGCGCCCAATTCACTTACTTGTTGAGACCTTTTGGCAAGATGTATTACAGCATTTTCACCAGTAAGCGCTTCTATACGGCGGACCCCGGAACTAGACGCACTATCTGACAAAATTGTAAAAGCACCAATTTCTCCCGTTCGTTTAACGTGAGTGCCGCCGCAGAGTTCCAAAGAATAGGTTTGACCTCCAAGACCTTTGCCTGAGCCTTTTTGATGCCCCATAGAAACAACACGGACCTCATCCCCATATTTTTCTCCAAAAAGAGCTTGAGCTCCTATTCCTCTAGCATCATCTGGCGTCATTATTCGCGTCTGCACAGATGAATTTTGTCTTATGTAGTTATTAACTGACTTTTCAATCAACTGAATTTCTTCATTAGTTAAAAGTGAAGAATGGCTAAAATCAAAGCGCAGCCTATCTTCAGCATTTAAAGATCCCCGCTGCACAACGTGATCGCCCAGTAACTGTCTCAGCGCTTCATGTAATAAATGCGTAGCAGAATGGTTGGCTTTAATTCTATTTTTTTTCACAGCGTCAACAAATATTGAAACACTATCACCTTCTTCGACGGAACCTTTCGAAACCGTGCCTGTATGTATAAATAAACCAGCAAACTTTTTTGTATCATTTATTTGTATCAAACAATCAGAGGTTTGGATGTAACCTTGATCACCTACTTGGCCGCCACTTTCTGCATAAAAAGGTGTTTGATTGAATATTAGTTGAACTGTATCGCCTGCTTTGGCCGATAGAACTTCAACTCCATCTTTAACTAGTTTTTGTAATTGGGCCTCAGCCGTGTCAGTTTCGTATCCTAAGAATTCAGTTGGTAAGATATTATCTGCAAGCTCAAACCAAATCTCATCATCAGTAAGTTGCCCTGTACCAACCCAAGCCGCACGCGCTTTAGCTTTTTGATCCGCCATTGCGATATCAAACGCGGCAGTGTTAACAACCCGACCCTTCTCTCTTAAAGCATCTTGTGTAAGGTCTAGAGGGAACCCATACGTGTCATATAATTTGAAAGCAGTTTCTCCAGAAAACTCCTCGCCTTCGGGAACCCTCGCCAATTCATCGTCAAGTAATTTTAATCCCCGATCAAGAGTCTGTCTAAAACGTGTTTCTTCTTGAAGTAGAGTTTCCTCGATCAACGACTGCGCAAGTCCTAATTCAGGATAAGCGCTACCCATTTGTTGAATTAGCGATACGACAAGATTATGCATGATGGGGTTTTTTGAACCGAGCAAATGGATATGGCGCATTGCTCTTCGCATGATGCGCCGCAACACGTATCCCCTCCCATCATTTGCTGGCAACACACCATCAGCAATTAAAAAGGCTGTTGAACGCAAATGGTCGGCAATAACTCTATGGTGAACGTTCTGCTTTCCATCAAGATCTGACGAGGTAGCTTCAGCTGAAGCAAGCATCAGATTTTTCATGGTATCCGTATCGTAATTATCGTGGCTACCTTGAAGTAAAGCGCCTATACGTTCTAATCCCATACCTGTGTCAATAGATTGAATATCAAGTTCTTTCATTGAACCGTCGTCGAACCGCTCATTTTGCATAAATACTATGTTCCAAATCTCAATGAAACGATCGCCGTCTTCCTCTGGCGATCCAGGCGGCCCACCCCAAATTTGCTCACCATGGTCATAAAAAATTTCTGTACACGGTCCACATGGGCCTGTAGGCCCCATTTGCCAAAAATTGTCAGAAGTACTAATTTTTATTATACGATCACCAGGAACACCAACTTTTTTCCAAATCAAAGCAGCTTCATCATCAGTATGGAAAATAGTTACATATAACTTTTCGGCAGGAATTCCAAATTCTTTGGTTATCAAATTCCAAGCAAGAGGAATTGCTTCTGATTTAAAATAGTCACCAAACGAAAAATTTCCCAACATTTCAAAAAAAGTATGATGGCGCGCTGTATAGCCAACATTATCTAAATCGTTATGTTTTCCGCCAGCCCGCACGCACTTCTGGGCGGTAACAGCTCTTAAATAATCTCTTTTTTCAAGCCCTGTAAAAAGATTTTTGAACTGTACCATCCCAGAGTTAGTAAACATCAACGTGGGATCGTTTCTAGGAACTAGAGGGCTAGAAGCAACAATTTCATGACCATTTTTTTTAAAGTAATTTAAAAAAGTAGAACGAATTTCGTTTAATGAAGCCATATTTTTATTCCAAATCTAACTGCTTGATCCTCTATATGGCACAGACAATAATGTCCACAGTATCAATTAAACTGACAATAAAAAAAGGGCCCCATGTGGGGCCATTAAAATTGTAAAGGAATTACTTAAGCTTCTAAAATTTGATCATCATCTTTAGCATTAGGTACTTCAAAATCCAACCCGTGTGAAGCACGAATTTTATCCTCTAACTCGTAGGCTATGTCTTCATTCTCTGATAAAAATATTTTAGCATTTTCTCTTCCTTGGCCAATTCGTTCATCTCCATAACTATACCAAGCTCCCGATTTCTCAACCACTCCCGCACTGACACCTAAATCCAGAAGTTCGCCAGTTTTTGATATACCTTCTCCATACATTATATCGAATTCGACTTGCTTAAATGGTGGAGCAACCTTGTTTTTCACAACTTTAACACGCGTAGAATTTCCAACGATCTCGTCTCTATCTTTGATTGCACCAATTCTTCTGATATCAAGTCTCACTGAGGAATAAAATTTTAGTGCGTTTCCACCTGTAGTTGTTTCAGGACTTCCAAACATGACGCCAATCTTCATTCTAATTTGGTTAATAAATATAACCATACAGTTACTTTTACTAATTGACCCCGTAAGTTTTCGCATCGCTTGGCTCATCAAACGTGCTTGGACACCAACGTTGTGATCACCCATGTCGCCTTCAAGTTCAGATTTTGGCGTTAAAGCCGCGACGGAATCAACAACAACCATACTCACGGCACCTGACCTTACTAGCGTATCCGTTATTTCCAATGCCTGCTCTCCAGTGTCCGGTTGTGAAATTAGTAATTCATCCAAATCCACTCCCAACTTTTTTGCGTATTGGGGATCTAAAGCATGCTCTGCATCTACAAATGCACATACTCCTCCCTTCTTTTGCTCTTCGGCTACGCAATGTAGCGTAAGTGTCGTTTTTCCAGAACTTTCTGGTCCATAGATTTCGATAATGCGGCCTTTTGGAAGACCTCCAATACCAAGGGCTATATCTAACCCCAAAGATCCTGTAGAGGTTGCCTCAATTTCTTGCACTGGATTATCAGCGCCCAATTTCATAATTGAGCCTTTGCCAAACTGTCGTTCTATTTGAGCTAAAGCACTATCCAGTGCTTTTTGCTTTTCGTTATTCCGTTTTGATTCCATCGATAATAATTCTGCCATTCTGATCTGCCTTTTTATCTCACAGTGTAACTTAAGGAGCAATACTACATTTGTTCTACTATTGTTCTTTTATGGGGGTATATAAAGAACATTGCAAGAAAAATATCGAAAATGGTTTAATTTTTATTGGAGTATTTATTTTTTTTTAGAGTAGCAAAATAAAAACCGTCTCCTAACTCATTGGGCATAAACAGTTTTTCTTTCTCAAATACCCACTCGTTTGAATTTGCTAAAAACTTTTGTATTTGAGTTTTATTTTCATCTTTAAGTACAGAACACGTTGCATAAACTAACCTACCATTTGCTCGAACTAATTGTGCAGCAGTCGTTAGAATATTTTCTTGAATAGATAATAATTTTTGATAATCCCGTAATGTTATTGACCATTTTCCTTCAGGATCTCTGCGCCAAGTACCGCTTCCAGAACAAGGAACATCACAAAAAACCAAACCATAGTAAGAGTTTTTTAAATCATTAGATTTAGTAATTCGGATATCTGCACCTAAACGACTGGCCCGCTTAGGTAGATCCTTCATTCTCAACAAATTAGCATCATATGCAAAAATTGGTTTATTCAAATAAGCATTTAAGGCAAGGGCTTTTCCTCCTCCACCGGCGCAATAGTCTAATATTGGTCCATTCTGATCGGTACTTAATTGTAATATACTTGCCTGACTTGACGCATCTTGTAGCTCTACTAGTCCTAAATTATAGGCTTCAGAGTTCTTTATATTTCTGGTTCCTTTATCTACAATTAACGCAGTAGATACGGTTGGGTGCAATTTTGAAATTATACCATCTTTTTGAAGAGCTTGAATTGCATCCTCCCTAGCAAACTTAGTTATGTTTACCCTTAGAAATATATTTGCTCGCTCCTTGAGCGTATTAGCAACCTCGTTTGCCTTTCTTCCCAACGTTGCCTTCCATTTTGGCCATAACCAATCTGGAATATCATGTAAGTCGCTTTCATTTTCTAAAGGTAAAAGATCCAATTCCCATTTTTTTATTTTTGGTGGACTGTACCTGCTTGTTCCAAAATATTCATCAATATTTACTTCGCTTTTTTGAAGAAGAGCAATAATCCAAGACCTGCCAGATATTTTTTTTGATCTTTTTGTGAGGCTATTTTTTTGCCGTAAGGCATCATATACAATATCCCTTATTGCATTTCGATCTCCACTACCTGCAAACCGATTAGATCTGCCCCACCTAGTCAAAGAAGTTTCAGCATTCCCTCCTGAAAGAATTAGATCGAGTATTTCGATTGCGGCTGCGATATGCGCTGCTGGTGTCATTGATCAAATGATACGATAATTTGGGCTTTCTCTTGTAATTTGGACGTCATGCACATGACTTTCTTTCAGCCCTGCTCCTGTTATTTTAACAAACTGACAGCTATTTCTCATCTCTGCTATAGTCTGGCATCCCGTGTAGCCCATAGAGGCTCTTAATCCACCTACCATTTGGTGTATTACAGCATTAGCTGGACCCTTATATGGGACTTGGCCCTCAATTCCTTCTGGTACGAGTTTATCGTTAGCTGCATCCTTTTGAAAATATCTATCTGCTGAGCCTCGCGCCATCGCTCCAAGTGAACCCATTCCTCTATAAGCCTTGAAAGATCTACCCTGATATAAAATCACCTCACCGGGGCTTTCATCCGTTCCTGCAATCATACTGCCAACCATCGCACAAGAAGCTCCTGCGGCAATTGCTTTGGCAAAGTCTCCTGAGAACTTTATACCTCCATCAGCAATAACGGGTGTTTCACCGCAAGCCTCCACACAATCCAATATTGCGGTCAATTGTGGGACCCCGACACCTGCAACCATCCGCGTGGTACAAATTGATCCAGGGCCAATTCCAACTTTTATAGCGTCGGCCCCCACATCAATCAGAGCCCTACATGCATCGGCAGTTGCAACATTTCCCGCCACCACTTGAATGTTACTCGAAGCTTTTTTTACCCTACTTACAGCCTCAATAACTGCATCAGAATGCCCATGGGCAGTATCTATGACCAGCAAGTCAACTCCAGCATCTATTAAACAATCTGACCTTAGGTATCCCTCGTCGCCAACTGTTGTTGCAGCCGCAACCCTTAACCTTCCAAGGTCATCTTTGCAGGCCGTTGGGTTCAATACAGCTTGCTCCGTATCTTTTAAAGTCAGTAAACCAGTAAGTCGCCCTTTCACATCCGTAATAAGTAACTTTTCAATACGCCTCTCTTTCATGAGGTTAATTGCCTGCCCACGATCTGCTGGCTCGGTTATTATTGCTAAATTTTCTTTTGTCATCATTTTTGACACGGGTGTGCTGCTATCGGCAGCGAACCGCATATCACGATTGGTCACGATTCCAACCACACGGTCTTGCTCATCTACAACAGGAAAGCCAGTAACGTTATATCGATCTCTTAGAATATCAGCATCAGCCAAAGTCTGATTTTTATCAAGTTTAATAGGATTATAAACTATCCCGCTTTCAAATCTTTTTACTCTGCGGACTTCCTCAGCTTGATGTTTAATTTCAAGGTTACGATGTATAACCCCGATACCGCCAGCCTGGGCCATAGTAATAGCCATTTGATATTCCGTGACCGTATCCATTGCCGAGCTTAACAAAGGGATATTCAAAGTTATTTCTTTTGTAACCTGAGTTCGCGTATCGACATCTGACGGTAAAACAGAAGACTGAGCTGGAACCAATAAAACATCGTCAAAAGTAAGCGCCTCACGTATCTGCATCACATTTTCCCTTTCGCGTTACAGTAGCCGTTTGGCAAGTCCCTATTTCACGATCTCAAAAAAAAGAAAAGAGTAATAACAAATAAATGTGCAAATTGGCGCAGACTGCCAAATTTATGACGATTGCAGTCTTTTACTTTCAAACTATTCCGTTATTTTTAAATCAAAGTTTATTGGAGTTTGGTATGAGTTTAAAACCGCTTGTTGTTTTTACGCCATCCGGAAAACGAGGCCGTTTTGAAAAAGGTACTTCTATTTTACAGATTGCACGTCAACTCGGTGTAGATCTCGATTCTGTGTGTGGCGGACGAGGTATTTGCAGTAAGTGCCAAATTACCCCTTCTTATGGAGAATTCACAAAACATGGAGTTACAGTTGCTGCCGACGCACTCTCTGAATGGAACAAAGTTGAAGAGCGCTACAATGAAAAACGTGGCTTAGAAAAAGGTCGAAGATTGGGGTGCCAGGCCTGCATACAAGGTGACGTTGTAATAGATGTGCCCGCTGAAAGTCAGGTGCATAAACAAGTTATTAGAAAAGATGCAAGTATTCGACCAGTAAAAATGAATCCGGCTACTCGGTTATTTTACGTCGAGGTCGAAGAACCAGATATGCACGAACCCAGCGGGGACTTTGAACGTTTAAAAATAGCTCTCCAGGATCAATGGAAGATAAGTGACGTAGAATTAGATTTTTTCCAATTTAGCAAACTGCAAAAAACTTTGAGGCAGGGAAATTGGGCCGTAACTGTAGCAATATTTAACGATCATACGAGCACCCCACCGCGTATAATAGAGATCTGGCCAGGCCTTTATGAAGATGGCCTTTATGGTTTAGCTATTGATCTGGGATCCACCACGATCGCAGCCCATCTAACTGACCTTAAATCTGGGGCAGTATTAAAAAGTGCTGGTTTAATGAACCCGCAAATCAGGTTCGGAGAAGATTTAATGAGTAGGGTTAGCTACTCAATGATGAACTCTGGCGGCGATAAAGAAATGACAACTGTAGTTAGAGAAGCCATTAATAGCCTCGCTGAGCAGCTACGAAAAGAAGTAGAAACCGAAAAGAATTCAATAGTTGAAGTTGTTTTCGTCTGTAATCCAGTCATGCACCATTTGCTTTTGGGTATTGACCCTGTTGAATTAGGACAGGCTCCTTTTGCTCTAGCTTCTTCAAACTCCATTACAGTAAATGCGTCTCATTTAGGCCTTAGCAATATTAACCCTTCGGGTAGATGCTACATTTTACCTTGTATCGCTGGGCATGTAGGTGCTGACGCTGCAGCAGTCGCCTTATCAGAGGAGCCAAATAAGTCTAATGATCTTGTTCTAGTCGTAGATGTTGGAACGAATGCTGAAATATTGTTGGGCAATAAATCCAAAGTTCTTGCCTGCTCTTCTCCAACTGGCCCAGCTTTTGAGGGCGCTCAAATAAGTTCAGGCCAAAGAGCAGCTCCCGGTGCAATTGAGCGCATCGAAATAGATCAGAGCACCAAAGAACCGCGTTTTCGGGTTATTGGATGTGATTTATGGTCTGATGAGGAAGGCTTTAAAGATGCTATAAAAAACTCTGGCGTAACTGGGATTTGTGGATCTGGTATTATCGAGGCAGTAGCAGAATTAAGAATGGCAGGTCTAATGGATGAGAGCGGACTCATAGGATCTGCTGAAGCAACTGGTTCGGCCAGATGCATACCAGAGGGTCGAACCAACTCTTATCTTATTTTTGACCAATCAGACGAAAATGGGCCACAAATCTCTGTTTCACAAAATGATATAAGGGCTATCCAGTTGGCAAAATCTGCCTTGTATGCGGGCGCTCGGCTTCTAATGGATGAAATGAAAATACAAAAAGTGGATCGCATTGTGCTTGCTGGTGCATTTGGAGCCCATATTTCTTCAAAGCATGCTATGGTTTTAGGGATGATCCCGGATGCTCCTTTGGCAAAAGTTCAATCAGCGGGAAATGCAGCAGGGACTGGCGCTAGAATTGCTCTCTGCAATATTTCTGCTCGTAATGATATTGAAACTACAGTCAGCCAAATAGAAAAAATTGAAACAGCTATAGAACCAAAATTTCAGGACCACTTTGTAGCTGCAAATGCTATTCCACACAAACTAGATTCTTTTCCAGAATTAAGCAAAGTTGTTAAATTACCGAAAGTCCACTTCAACTTAAGGTCAGAAAATAAAACAAGACGACGGCGCAGGCAATCTTAAAATATGCAATTAAATAAATTATTTTACTTTAAGATTTCCCTGCAATTTTGCGCCCTTATCGGTAGATAAAGTTTCGTAAGTAACGTCGGCCATCACCGTACCAGAGCTTGCAACGGCTAAATCTGAAGCAGAAATTACACCGTTTGCTTTTCCATCAACTGACACCGACGTTCCAGTAATCGATCCGTCGACACTTCCAGACGCCAGAACAGAGACTGAATTACCGACAACCTTACCCTTGATTTGGCCATCAATCTCAATATCGCTCTGACTTTTTATGTTCCCATTAAGTTTAAAATCAGAACTCAAATATGTTTTTGCCATTATTTTCTCCAAAATATTAAAATTAATGAATATTAGTAAGCATTTAGGAAACGGTGTAAGGATAAAATTGAAACAAGGCAAGAAATACTGACAATATACTCGCTCCAAAGATTAATTAAAGCGATAGCTCACTTGCATTAAGTTTTTAAATATGAGATACGCCACCCGGTCCGCATTAGTGTAACAGCGCGGTCTCTCGTGGATGAGAGCGGATTGTAAGCTCATCCTTTGAAACGCGTAACAAATGGAGTTGTCATGCCTCTGTACGAGCATGTAGTGATATCGCGCCAGGATTTGTCCAATGCGCAGGCCGAAGGGTTAATAGAACACTTTGGAAAAGTACTTTCTGAAAATGGTGGTAAAGTTGTTGATAGCGAGTATTGGGGCCTTAAAACAATGGCTTACAAAATAAATAAAAATAGAAAAGGCCATTATAGTTTCTTAAAAACAAACTCTCCCTCAGCAGCTGTTCAAGAAATGGAACGGCTCATGAGGATTCATGAGGATGTAATGCGGGTATTGACTATCAAGGTAGATACTCACAACGAAGGCCCTTCTATACAAATCAGTAAGCGCGAAGATCGTAGTGATCGACGCGAACGAGCAGAATAACATTTTTTGAAAGGAAAGATACAATGGCAACCAAACCATTTTTTCGTCGTCGTAAGGTTTGCCCTTTTTCTGGTGAAAATGCGCCACAAATTGATTATAAAGATACTAAGTTATTGCAAAGATATATCTCTGAGCGCGGAAAAATTGTACCTAGCAGAATTACTGCAGTATCCGCAAAAAAACAGAGAGAACTAGCTACCGCCATCAAGAGAGCTAGGTTCTTGGCATTACTTCCGTATGCAGTAAAGTGAGGAGACAAAGCTAATGCAAGTTATCCTTTTAGAGCGTGTAGCAAAACTGGGCCAAATGGGTGACGTAGTTGACGTTAAGCCAGGCTACGCAAGGAATTTTTTATTGCCACAGGGAAAAGCAAAGTCTGCATCGGAGACTAATATAGCGGCTTTTGAAGCACAAAAAGCAAAATTGGAAGCCCATAATTTAGAAACAAAAAAAGAGGCGGATTCATTAGCCGCCAACTTAAATGGGCAAAAGTTCACTATAATAAGGTCAGCCTCCGACACAGGAGCACTGTACGGATCAGTTACTCCTAGAGATGTTGCAGATGCTGCAAACGAAGCGGGTTTCACTATAGACCGTAAACAATTCACCTTAAAATCACCAATCAAAGAACTTGGTCTACACGAAACAGAGATCAAGCTGCACCCAGAGGTTTCAGCCACTGTGACAGTGAATGTTGCAAGATCATTAGAAGAGGCTGAATTACAAGCTTCTGGTAAATCGATTCAAGAGTTGGCAGCAGAGCAAGAACAGGAAGCAGAGTTTGAAATTGCTGAATTGTTTGACGACATTGGGTCGGCGGCTCTGGATGACGAAGATTTGGGAATAGATCAGGAACCAAAAGGCGCAGAGGCTAGTGAAGACGGAACCTCAGATGATAACAAACCTGAATAATAATTTAATTTAAATACAAATTCCAAAACGCTCTCGATCACTTCAAGAGCGTTTTTTTATTCCAAAATTAAATTTTATTAATCAGAAATTATAATAAAATATCAAAATTTTGTTTTATTTTAAAATTATTGACAATTTTTAATATTAAAATTGTATTTTTATATATTTAAGCTGTTGACGTTCATCAAGCTCTTTTTTAAGTTGAATAGTAAGAAAAGAATTAAACAAAAAAGTCTCTAAAGTAGGTGTAAGGATCTCACTAAGGCATAGCAGTTGGATTAAAACTTGTGCCCTCCGAATTTTTCGGAGGTTTTTTTAGGGGCTTAAGAAAATTGGAGTTGAAAATGACACGCCAAATGACGGGCGCAAAAATGGTTGTTCAAGCCTTGAAAGATCAAGGCGTAGATACGGTTTTTGGTTATCCAGGTGGAGCAGTTTTACCTATTTATGATGAAGTTTTCTTGCAAAATGATATCAGACATATCTTAGTACGCCATGAACAGGGCGCAGTTCATGCTGCTGAAGGTTATGCTCGCTCCACAGGAAGGCCAGGTGTAGTTCTTGTCACTTCTGGGCCGGGCGCTACAAACGCCGTAACAGGCCTTACAGATGCATTAATGGATAGTATCCCGCTAGTTGTATTAACGGGTCAAGTTCCAACCTTTATGATAGGCTCAGATGCTTTTCAAGAGGCGGATACGGTGGGAATTACCCGTCCTTGCACTAAGCATAACTGGTTAGTTAAAGATACAAATCAGTTAGCCGAGACAATTCATGAAGCTTTTCACGTGGCAACTTCTGGTAGACCAGGACCCGTATTGGTTGACATTCCAAAAGATGTACAATTTGCGACATCCAAATATATTGAAAAATCCAAAATTCCGGTGTCACATTATCAACCTCGAGTAAAGGGTGACGCAGACCAAATCACAAGATTAGTTGACGCTATAGAAAGTGCTAAAAAGCCAATATTTTATACCGGGGGCGGTGTAATAAATTCAGGACCGGTTGCTAGTAAGTTATTAAGAGAGCTCGTGGATAAAACGAATTTTCCAATAACTTCAACATTAATGGGGCTGGGCTGTTATCCTGCATCAGGAAAGAGATGGCTGGGCATGCTAGGAATGCATGGACTGTATGAAGCCAACTTGGCTATGCATGATTGCGATCTTATGATTAATATAGGTGCAAGGTTTGATGACAGAATAACGGGCAGGATTGACGCATTCAGCCCAAATTCTAAAAAAGCGCATGTAGATATCGATCCCTCTTCAATAAATAAGGTGATAAGCGTTGAAATTCCCATCATCGGCGACGTTGGTAGTGTTCTCCAAGATGTGCTAGAACTATGGAAGTCCAGAGGACAAAAAACTAATGTAGAAGAAATTAGCAGCTGGTGGAAAGAGATCGAAAATTGGAAATCCATTGACTGTCTAGCATTCAGTCAAGAAGGTAAGACGATCAAACCTCAGTTTGCAATTTCTCGACTAGAAGAACTGACAAAAAAATATAAAAAACGTTTTATTGCCACCGAAGTGGGTCAACATCAAATGTGGGCCGCTCAATACCTTGGTTTTGAAGAACCAAATCAATGGATGACATCAGGTGGATTGGGCACAATGGGTTATGGCTTCCCTGCTTCAATAGGGGTTCAAATCGCGAATCCTGAATCATTAGTGATCAACGTTGCCGGCGAAGCTAGTTGGCTTATGAACATGCAGGAATTGGGAACTGCCGTGCAATATAGATTACCTGTCAAACAATTCATTTTAAATAACGAAAGGCTCGGGATGGTTAGGCAATGGCAAGAGCTTTTACATGGTGAGCGTTATTCCCACAGCTGGTCTGATGCCTTACCAGATTTTGTCAAGTTAGCCGAAGCATTTGGAGCTAAAGGAATATTATGTGATGATCCCCAAAACTTAGATGACGCGATAATGGAAATGCTCAACTATGACGGGCCAGTAATTTTTGATTGTCTTGTAGAAAAACACGAAAACTGTTTTCCTATGATCCCGTCGGGCGAATCCCATAATAAAATGCTATTGGGAGAATCTAACACCAAGGATGCAATTGGGTCTTCTGGGGCTGTTCTAGTTTAAGGAGTAAATATGTCCGCGCTTAAAATTAAAAAAGGATCTTCTAAGCACTCCGCGTACAATCTGCGCGCCAATTTCCAAGATCAAACAGAAGCTCACACTTTAACTGTATTAGTTGATAATGAAGCTGGAGTATTAGCCCGGGTAATAGGTTTATTTTCCGGTAGAGGCTATAATATTGACAGTTTAACTGTGGCTGAAGTTGACCACGAAGATAGCTTATCACGAATAACAATCGTAACAAGTGGAACACCCCAAATTATAGAACAAATAAAAGCACAATTAGGTCAAATTGTGCCTGTGCACGAAGTTCATGATTTGACAGTAGAAGGCCCTTCTGTTGAAAGAGAATTAGCGCTTTTGAAGGTTTCAAGTAAAGGTGAAAAGAGAGTTGAAGCTTTAAGACTGGCCGATATTTTTAGAGCTAGTGTGGTAGACAGCACGCTAAAAAGTTTTGTTTTTCAAATTACAGGAACACCAGAAAAAATAGATGCTTTTGCTGAATTAATGGAGCCCTTGGGTTTGAATGAAATAGCCAGAACTGGCGTAGCGGCTATTTCTAGAGGTAAATAACCAAGATTATTAAACGCGCATTTTAGCCATCAAAACTTTTAAATTTGTCGCAACTAGGCAATCACAGTCGCAAAACCAGATGAAACTTTTTTCACTTTTAATAGGCTATTTGGTGTCATAAGAAGTAAAAAGAGATGCAAAAAGAAACAAACTTGGAGCTGGTAAGACAACATGTTTCTGTAGCAAATGGCTTACCGAACGAACACTATATAGACCAATCTGTATTCGATGAAGAGAGAAATAGTGTACTATTTAATCAATGGGCAGGCTTAGATGTATGCTCTGAGGTGCCTGAGATTGGTGATAGCAAACCTATAAACTTTATGGGCCTGCCACTTTTCATTATTAGAGATAACAAAAATATTGTTCGAGTTTTTCAAAATACGTGTAGACATCGGGGGATGATACTGGTTGAAAAAACTAAGAAAATTCAAGGAGCTATTAGATGTCCTTATCATAGCTGGTGTTATTCAACTGAAGGAAAGTTAATCAGCACACCTCACGTAGGCGGACCAGGTCAAAATACAGATGAAAATATAGATAGAACAAAATTGTCTTTAGTTGAAATCAGATCTCATGTTTGGAGAGATGTTATTTGGGTCAATATAGACGGTACCGCTGAACCATTTGAAGAGGTTATGGCAAGTACAATTGATAGATGGAAAGAACTGGATCAGAAATTATACCATGGGGGTGAAGACGGTAAATTTTCACTAAAAGTTAAAGGAAATTGGAAATTAGCAGTTGAGAATTATTGTGAAAGCTACCACCTTCCTTGGGTTCATCCAGGACTTAACAGCTATTCACGTCTAGAAGATCATTATCATATTGTGAAATATGGAAGTCATTCAGGACAAGGCAGTTTAGTTTATAGGCAACTTACAGATGATAAGGGCCAAAAATTTCCAGATTTTAAAAACTTAAGTAAAAAGTGGTCAACCGGAGCTGAATACATTGCGTTATACCCAAATGTTCTTTTAGGAGCGCATAGAGATCACGCCTACGCAATCATTTTGCTTCCTTTGTCTTACTCTGAAACTATTGAAAACATTCATATTTATTATTCTCAACCAAATACCAGTTCCTCCCTAAAGAAAAAAAATAAAGATCAGTGGAAAGAAATTTTCGAAGAAGATATTTTTGTTGTTGAAGGCATGCAAGCCGGTCGCCTTGGAGTTAAGTTCGACGGCGGTCGCTTTTCACCAAAAATGGACGAACCGACCCATTGTTTCCATGATTGGGTTGCAAGTAAAGTTAACGACTTTAGAAATAACAATCACCAAATAACCAATGTCACTGAATAACAAAATACTGAAGGCGCACCATAATAAAAACTTATCTTTATTGGTCGAACTTTATCAAGAAGCAGCAGATAAAGTTTCAACCCGCCAAGAGCAAAACTTCTTCCGGGTACAGGCTTATGTTTACGCTTTGGAAGTTGGGCACCATTTAACTCCAATTTTACATAAAAAACTTGTTAAGGACGGAGTCGAGGAATAGATATCAATGCCTACCTGAATTGAGAGCCTTTTCTTCTAATATAAACCATTCATCTTCAAGGCTTTTTAGTTCGGTTTGCCTTTCGATGAGGGCAGTGGAAGCTTTTTCAAATTTAACTGGATGATCTAGATATAGCGTGGTATCCGATAAAAAATTTTCTAGTTTTTTTATCTCATATTCAAGACGTTCAATCAAAATCGGTAGTTGCTCTAACCTGTGATTGTCAACAAAAGAATATCTAGGTTTTGGCGAACATTGATTATTTGAAGTTTCTTCTGAATTATTCTTGATCTTTTTTCGTTTTTCAGTATCTGGCTTGGTGTTTTCTATTTTTGAGCTTTTATAATCGACCCAACTTCCTGCAATTTTTAAAAATTTACCTTTTCCGGTTAAAATTATACTTGTTTCAACTGTGCGATTTAAAAAATCTCTATCATGACTGATTAGCAAAACAGTACCAGGATATTCGGCGATAACTTCCTGAAGTAAATCTAATGTTTCCAAATCTAAATCATTAGTTGGCTCGTCAAGAATGAGTAAATTACTTTCTTTTACCATTATCTTAGCCAAAAGGAGCCTTGCCTTTTCTCCTCCTGAAAGTGACTTTACCGGAGACCTAAGTTGTGTCTCAGAAAATAAGAAATCTTTAAGATAGCCAGCCACGTGTTTAGGTTTGCCTCTAACCAGTATTTGCCCAGCTGTACCAGTACTCTGAATATTTGGGTCATCTGTTAAATTCTGTAAGAGAGAGTTCTCTAAATTAAGCTGTTCACGCATTTGATCAAACTTAGCAATAATTAAGTTGGTCCCTAATTTAATTTTACCAGAGTCTGGCTGAACTTCTCCCAATAGCATTTTTATCAAGGTAGTTTTACCTATACCATTTGGACCTACTATTCCAATCCTATCACCTCGTTTAATTTGGATTGAAAAATTGCTGATAATACATTTACTAGAAAAATTTTTATTTATATTGCTAGCGTCTACAACTAATTGACCTGATTTTTTTTCTGATGCCAATTTCATGTTAGCAGTGCCCATTCTCGGAATATAAGATTTCTCTTGTTCTCTTAACTTCTTTAAGTTTTTCAAACGCCCCTGATTTCTCTTTCGTCTGGCGCTAATTCCTTCTACAGACCAACGGCTTTCAGACAGAATTTTTCGATTAAGTTTATGCATTTTTTCATCTTCTTCGTGCCAAACTTTATCTCGCCATGCTTCAAAACCTCCAAAACCAACGGAACACCTACGAGCTTTTCCTCGATCAATCCAAATCGTATCGTTTGTTAAATTTGAAAGAAACGTGCGATCATGACTTATAATAACAAAACTTTTAGATGAATATTTCAATTCAGACTCTAGCCACTCTATCGCTTCCACATCTAAGTGGTTCGTAGGCTCGTCCAAAAGCATAATATCATGATCGCCTACAATTAATTTCGTTAATGCTGCTCTTCGCCTTTCACCTCCAGAAGATTCAGAAACAGAAACCTCCAAATCAATTCCAAGACTTTTTCCAGTCATTTCAATTAAATGGAAATTGCTTTCTGGTATCCCAGAGTAAACGTAATCGTATAGCGTGGTAAATTTGCTTAGATTGGGATCTTGCTCCATATACCCGATCGATATACCCTTACTTAGCATTCTATTGCCTTCATCCTGAACAACCAAACCTTGCAGAATCTTAAGAAGTGTCGATTTTCCAGACCCATTTCTTCCAACTAAAGCAATACGGTCACGCGGATGGATTAATAAATTTAAATTGTTAAAAACGGGCTCTTCTCCAAAAGAGAGAGAAATATTACTTAGACTTATTTGTAGACCCATCACGATAACATTTCTAGTATTCCGAAAAGACAATCATGCTAAATTTAACAAAAAATTCTTTCGGCTTTTCGGTATTTTGGATATTTCCATTCCTGTGAATAAATGGAGAGTTTTCATTTTCAAATCAACCACAGCATGATCGCTGACCCAGGCTCCCATAGAAAGGTAGGTTTTTAATAAAGGTGGCATATTTAATAAAGCTTTTTTTCTATCTACTTTGTAAATTAAATCTTTGGAATAATAAAAAACTCTCGCTGCCTTTATTTTTGGACGCCAATGGTCAGGCGCCATATATCTATCGCGCAGCAATGCAAAACTATCGAGATACTTTTCTTTTTCAATACCTTCAAACGAAGAACAACCAAAAAGAAGTTCTATTTGGTTTTGTTCAACGATTTGTGCCAAAGCAGCCCATGCCGTTAATACGATACGTGGGTCATTTAGTTCGGGATCTATACAAAATCTACCAACTTCAATCATTGGCTCCGTATAACTTTCAATAGCCTTTAAGTCATAGAATTGCGAAGAATAGCTAAAAGAAATATTATTTCCATTTTCAAAACTCAGAATTCTATAACAGCAAATTAATTGTTCCGTTTCTAAATTTTCAATGAGCACATGTTGGCAAAGTGTATCAAAGTCATCTACATCTAGCTCATCTTTATTTGATAAGTTGAAACATTGATAACGCAGTGATTGTGCGGCTGATACATCAATTTCAGAAGATGCAAATCGTGCCCGATATTGGCCAAACCTAACTATTTCCAGTGCCATTGGAACAGACTTTCTATAAAACGGACTCCCTTTTACATTCCAAGACTAGAAGTAGAAGGTCCACCAATTGATCCTATTATCTGCTGAAGAATATTCTTATTATCCAATCCAGTTTCAGTTACCCGATAATCTAATCTAATAAAATTTCCATTATCAACATTAAAAGTCTCAATATTTTTCAGTTTACTGCGCTGATCAAAGGACAGCACTACCACTGTTCGATCGACTAGTTGGGCAGACTTAAAACCGGGCGCATTGAAAGTTGATCTAACATAGTAGTAAGCCCCCTCTAGGCCAGCAGTGGCAGGAAGACCAATTTTTTTAGCAACACTTTGTTTGGTATCTTTACCAATCACCAGAGTTTCCAGGTCTGACTTTGATGGAGTATATCCGTAGTTTTTAATATTCGTAGTACACGAGAGAAGAAAACTGGTTAATAAAATAACAACATAGACTCTTATATAAATCAATTTTTTACTTTCTAAACTATGGGCTTTTTGAATCAATTCCTCTACCTCATAACACTAATATATTTATTAAACGAACATTTTGTATGGAGTTTTTAATATGGGCTCGCTTGTGCGTTTCTCAGAGATAAACCAATCAAAACCATTTGATTTTCATTTGATGCTTTCAAATCAAAAAGTTGCTGAATTAGTCAAACGCCTTGATCTACTCAGTATAAAAAAAGTTTCTCTGCTAGGTATATTGTCCCCATTAAGTATTAATGAATGGAGCCTTAAAGCTGAATTAAGAGCTACAGTAAAACAAAAATGCGTTATCAGTTTTAAACCTGTTAAAACGATAGTCTGTGAAACAATAAATAGAACTTTTTCTCCTGCAGCCTCGCAAAATACTCCTGAAGCAGTTGATGATGGAACTTCACCAGTAATGTTTGATGATACCCTGTGCGAGCTTAATGATGAAATAGACTTAACTGAGATAATTTTCGAAGAACTAACTTTAATATTACCACTTTATCCGAAAATCGAAGGTGCAGAGTTAGGCTCTTATTCTATAACTGAACCGGGAGCAAAGCCTCTAAACGAAGAAAATATAAAACCCTTTGCACAACTTTCAGAGCTTAAAGACAAACTCTCAACGAAAAAATAAATCCTAAATGGGAAAGTTGATAAGCATAGAAGGTAATTTTTAAAGTTGAGTTTAAATTTTCTATTGTGTTTCTATTACTAAATCATGTAAGAGGCTTCAGATTATACAGTGTAACTTCTGAGCTTTTCGCTCTTAAACAATCGAGGTTGAGGCATGGCTGTCCAGCAAAATAAAGTATCTAAGTCTCGCAGAAACAATAGACGGGCGCATGACTCACTAAGCTCTTTTAATCCAAACGAATGTCCAAATTGTGGCGAGTTGAAACGTCCCCACCATGTTTGCGCATCATGCGGTTACTACAGCGAAAAAGAAGTAATACTCACTGCAGAAGAAATAGATATAGACGAGGACGCAGCTTAAGCTGTATCGTCGTCTGCAGATGACGCGTAATACTCGAGGAAATCAAATAAAAAATAGCCGCATTGTGCTAAGCGTTGACGCAATGGGTGGTGACTTGGGGCCACCAGCAGTTGTGGCAGGTATAGCGCGTTCCGCCAATGATAATCCAAACCTCTCCTTCATATTGCATGGTCCAGAAGACATATTGAGGAGCTTGGTAAATAGACGGCGGCGGCTAAAAAATTGTGTTAAGATAGTGAATTCAACAGATGTAATAAGCATGAGCGATAAGCCTAGCCTAGTTGTGCGCAGTGGAAAGAATTCATCTATGTGGTCGGCACTAGAATATGTAAAAAACGGCGAGGCGGATGTTTGTGTTTCATGCGGAAATACCGGTGCTTTGATGGCCATATCAATGATACGTCTTCGCAAATTAGATGGCATCAACCGACCCGCAATAGCTGTTCTTTGGCCGTCAAGATCAAAAGTTGGGTTCAACATTGTCCTTGATGTCGGTGCCGACATTAAGGCTGAGGCAAACGATTTACTGCAATACGCACTGATGGGCGTATCATATGCAAGGAACGGGCTTAACATAGAAAAACCTAAAGTAGGACTTCTTAATGTAGGCACCGAAGAGCACAAGGGCCGAGCTGAGTTGCATAGGGCGTATGAACTTATCGAAAAAAATTGTGACCCATCTAGTTTTTCATTTGTTGGGTTTGTTGAGGGCGGTGATATCACTTCAGATAAAGTCGATGTAATCGTAACAGATGGTTTTACTGGCAATGTTGCCCTCAAAACAGGCGAAGGCACAGCAGCTTTAATTGGAAACTTATTAAAAGAAGCCTTTGCTTACACCCCATTATCTCGCTTAGCATCTTTTTTGGCCGTTACATCATTAAGAAGATTAAGAAAAAGAATTGATCCACGTAGAGTAAACGGCGGTGTTTTCTTGGGTTTGAACGGAACTGTTGTAAAGAGTCATGGCTCCGCTGATGCGACTGGAGTAGCCGCGGCTATAAAGCTTGCTGTTCAGTTATCGGAAAATAATTTTTCAGAAAAAATTGCCGCTCGGGTTGCATCAGCTAACACTATGCAGCACAATTAAAAAGAACAGGACAAGGTCGGTCTATAATATGACTAAAAGAGCAGTAATTAAGGGTGTTGGCCACTACCTCCCCAAAAGAATAGTTCCTAATTCAGAATTTGAAAAAACTCTTAGCACTAGCGATGATTGGATTATCACTCGAAGCGGAATAAGGCAGAGGCATTTTTCAGATAAAAATGAAACCACTTCAAAAATGGCCATCTTAGCCGGTAAACAAGCTATAAAAGATGCGAAAATACAAGTTTCTGATTTAGACGCTATAATTTTAGCTACTTCCACAGCCGATCTAACTTTCCCATCAGCAGCTACAATGGTTCAAGCTGGTCTAGGAATAAGGCATGGGTTTGCTTATGATGTTCAAGCGGTTTGTGCAGGTTTTATATATGCGTTATCAACAGCCAATGCTCAGATAGTTTCCGGCCAAGCAAATAGAATACTGGTAATTGGTTCTGAAACTTTTTCAAATTTGATGGACTGGAGTGATCGATCAACTTGTGTGCTTTTCGGTGATGGAGCTGGTGCCGTCGTCTTAGAGGCTCAAAACTCGAATGGAACCAAAGAGGACCGGGGTATTTTGTCAGTAGATCTTAATTCGGATGGTAGCTATAGAGATATCCTATACGTTGACGGCGGGGTTTCTAAAAAAACAACCGGTTATTTAAGAATGGAAGGAAGAGAGGTCTTTAAGCATGCAGTTGATAAATTAGCAAAGACATCAGAAAATGCGATGGCAAAAGCAGGGATAGAATCCAGTGATGTTGATTGGGTTGTACCTCATCAAGCTAATGTCAGGATCATACAAGGTACGGCACGTAAGATGGGCATACCGGATGAAAAAGTTATTAAAACTGTTCAAGACCATGGCAATACATCTGCAGCATCAATTCCGTTAGCACTGTCAGTAGCTTCAAAGTCTGGAAAAATAAAACAAAATGATTTGATCGTAACTGAAGCTATAGGAGGAGGTCTAGCCTGGGGAGCAATAGTACTAAGATGGTAAAATATTCGGTTTAATGCATCAAAAATTTCAGAAAAAGCCTCAATATTGTTGACAGTTAAAAACCGTGCGCTTTAAAATGATCTCAAACGGGAGGATACAATGGCAGACAAAACACTTACCAGAATGGACTTAAATGAAGCTGTATTTCGTGAAGTAGGCCTATCTAGGAATGAATCTGCAGATTTAGTTGAGAGCATTCTAAATCATATAAGCGATGCCATGGTAAAAGGTGAACAAGTCAAAATATCATCATTTGGAACTTTCAGTTTACGGAACAAAAGTGCCAGGGTAGGACGAAACCCTAAGACTGGTGACGAGGCCCCTATTGCTCCAAGAAGAGTGCTAACTTTCCGGCCATCACATTTATTGAAAGACCGCGTGGCCACCGGTAATTCTTAAGTTACGTAAATGACAAAATCTGCAGATGCCTTTAGAACGATAAGCGAAGTAGCTGACTGGCTAGATACAGAGACCCACGTATTAAGATTTTGGGAAAGTAAGTTTAGTCAAATTAAACCTGTAAAAAGAGCTGGTGGCCGAAGATATTACCGACCAAAAGATATGTTGATTATTGGTGGTATTAAAAAACTTCTGCACGAAGATGGGATTACAATTAAAGGAACACAAAAGATCATTAAAGATAGGGGCCTAAGTTATATTTCAGATCTTTCTCGACCACTAGAAACGGTAGAAACTGTTATAACTCAGATACAAGAAAAAATATCGCGCAAAACCAAAGAAAGTCTGAATTTTCCTAATAAAGAAGAAAAATATACCAATAACTTCGATGAGGTGGATGGGCAATTCTCTATGTTTTCAGATGAACCCGTGACCAAACCTTCTGAACCAGTGAGACCAGAGCCAACTTATAAGTCTATCTCAAATTTTTTATACAAAAAAACATTCGTTTATAGTGATAAAATTTTATTCAAAAAGATATTAAGTACTATCGATGAAGCTATAAAAAAACGAGCCTAATGCTCTAGGATTGAAGTTTCTTCTTGTTCTCAACTGAAAATCAAGAAATAACACATAAAGTCGGGCTATAGCGCAGCCTGGTAGCGCGTCCGTCTGGGGGACGGAAGGTCGCAGGTTCAAGTCCTGCTAGCCCGACCAAGTAGCTCGTGAGTTTTCACAGTCGCATAGATTAAGGAGCCAAATATTTTGGGTGTATTACCAAGCCAATCTATTAGTAAACTAATTTTAAAAAAAATTATATTTGCGGATAGCAAAATAGAAACAAGTCAAATCCAACCGGCCAGCCTAGATCTCCGTCTTGGTAATGTCGCCTGGCGAATACGAGCATCCTTCTTAACTGGAAAAGAAAAAAGTGTATCAGATTTGTTAGATGAATTCAAAATGCATCAAATCGACATGATGGAAGGCGCTGTTTTAGAAAAAGGTTGTGTCTACTTAATCCCACTTAAAGAGAACTTAAGCTTACCAGCAGATTTAAGTGCCATAGCTAATGCAAAGAGTTCAACAGGTCGATTGGACCTTTTAACAAGGGTTATTACTGATAAAGGTACTGAATTTGATAGAATTCCTGCTGGATATAATGGCCAATTATTTGTTGAAATATGCCCCCGGTCATTTTCAGTACTGGTTAGACCCGGTATGCGTTTAAACCAAATTCGCTTCAGGCAAGGCCAGGCTATTTTAACAGACGAAGAGTTGTCAGAACTTCATAATGAAGAAACGTTAATAGATAGCGAACCAAAGATAGATGCGGGCCTGGGGTTTTCAGTAGACTTACAACCAGTAAAAGGCTCCTTAGTCGGCTACCAGGCAAAACCACACACAGGAATAATAGATTTAGATAAGGTAAAAACTTATAAACGTGAGGATTTTTGGCAAGAAGTCCACAGCTCGAATAGTAAAATTATCTTGGATCCTGATGCTTTTTATATCCTTGTAAGTAGAGAATCTGTTCACATCCCTCCTGCTTATGCTGCAGAAATGGCCCCTTATCTGGCAATGGTTGGCGAATTTCGAGTCCATTATGCTGGATTTTTTGATCCAGGATTTGGTCATGCCAATGCAGGTGGCTCAGGTTCTCGTGGGGTTTTAGAGGTTCGGTGTCACGAGGCACCTTTTGTTTTAGAGCACGGTCAAATTGTGGGGAGGTTAGTATATGAGAGAATGGCTGAAACTCCCGAAGAATTGTACGGTGAGAATATAAAGTCTAATTACCAAGGTCAGGGTTTAAAACTATCAAAGCACTTTAAATAGTCTTTTCTTCGTTAAAAAGTTCGCTCTGTTGATCTTCACCTTCCAAAATTTCTTCTCGTGCAAGCGACCCAGGTGGCCTAGGGCTTTCAAGAAGTCCTGCAGATTTTAACTCTTTCAATCCGGGTAGATCGCGGGCACTTTCGAGACCAAAATGGTCAAGAAAGTTTTGAGTTATAGTAAACGTAACAGGCCTCCCTGGCGACACTCGTCTTCGTCCAATCTTGATCCAATCTAGTTCCATTAACAGATCAATTGTTCCACGAGAAACACTCACCCCTCGAATCTCTTCAATTTCTGCTCGAGTCACAGGTTGATGGTATGCTATTATTGCGAGTGTCTCCACAGCCGCCCTAGAAAGTTTTCTAACTTCAACTGTTTCCTTCTGCATAAGAAAACTCAGATCTGAAGCAGTTCGAAGAGCCCAACAATCACCAACTTTTACTAAATTGATACCCCTACTCTTGTACTTTTCCTTTAAGTTTTTGAGCGCCTGCTCTGGCTCACAACCATGCGGTAAGCGGCCAATGATTTCTTTAACTGTCACCGGATTTGAACTAGCAAAAAGAATAGCCTCTACCATTCGTTCTTGTTGATCGATTTTAGGAGCCTCAAATAAGGAGTCTGTTAATTTTTCTTCTTCGATCATTTATCCTTACCTCTTGATCTAAATTGTATAGGTCCAAAACTATCACTCTGACGCAACTCGAGATCACCGCTCTTAGCCAACTCTAATGTTGCGGCAAAAGTTGAGGCCGTGGCACCCCGAATACGGCTTGCTGAAGAAGTCCAATCATCGGGTAAAAAGGTAGAAATATCTATCCAACCAATTGTATAACCAATCAATCCGCGCATTCGCTCTAAAGCCTGCTCAAGTGTATAAACATCATCTCGGTCCATAACCAATGGTCGAAACTCATCCTTTGTTTTTATTCGAGCATAAGCTTGGATTAAGTCCAAAAGAGAGGTATCGTATTTTGTCCACTTGATTTTTTCAACTTTTTCCTCAATCCCTCTTGCAAAGAAATCTCTTCCCAGTTGATCTCTAGCCATTAACTTAGCCGCCACGTCGCGCATCGCCTGTAATCTTTCGAGTTGAAACGCTAGATGTGCTGCTAATTCTTCTCCTGTCGGCTCATTCTCATCTGGGTTAGGAGGAAGCAGTAAACGAGATTTCAGAAAAGCAAGCCAGGCTGCCATAACTAAATAATCAGCTGCCAGCTCAATTTTTAATGAGCGGGCTTTTTCAATAAAATCCAGATACTGTTCTGCTAGCTGAAGAATAGAAATCTTCATTAAATCTAATTTCTGCGTGCGTGACAAACTTAGAAGAAGGTCTAATGGGCCTTCGAAACCTTCAATATCAACAATCAACTCATCTGAGGCCATCAATTCAGATGAAAAAGAATTAGAATCAAAACTTTCATTTGGATATTTGCTATCAATTACCATTTGGTTCACGAACTCTGTGACGACTCTAAATTCTCAATTTTATTATGCTCTATCTTTTTTCTTTCTTCAATGACAGAGGACATGCGGGATAATGTCAATGTGCTTGGAACCACTCCTGAATCGATGATTTCTTTCATCTCAAAAAGTTTTGCATTGCAGTGTAATATTACATCATTTCCAGCTTCTATTAAATTTGTAGTACGTTTCTTTATATCACCTGGCAAAGCTGCCATAGAAATGTCATCACTTATTAAAAGACCGGAAAATTTTATATCATTGCGAATAATATCAATTAGTTTTTTTGAAGTGCTTGCCGCCGAATAAGGATCTATAGCCTCAAAGAGCACATGAGCTGACATTGCTATTTCAGCATCACAAAAAGCCCTAAAAACCGCAAAATCATTTGCCAAAAGTTCTTTTTTACTCGCTTTAACAACAGGTAACTCAAAGTGGCTATCATGTGATGCAAAGCCATGGCCTGGCATGTGTTTAATTATTGGGAAAACGCCATTTGATTTTAAAGCATCGTATGCAACTCTCCCAAGCGAGATGACGTCAGACTTGTTGACACCGTAACATCTATTGCGCAAAAATCTGTGAGTAGTTGGCCGGGCAATATCAAGTACTGGAGCGCAATTAAAATCAATACCAAGCGCAAGTAATTCGTTTGCTATTTCCGAAAAACGAAGTTTAAAAATACTTTTAGCATTTTGCCCAGCCTTTTGAGCCTCATCTAAAGGTGGTGGTCTATATAACGCCAAAGGAGGATTAATACGTTGAACCCTGCCACCCTCTTGATCAATTAAAATTGGAGCGTACCAACCGACAGCATCTCTTAACGATTGACACAATTCGTTAACTTGCTTTGCATTAACAATATTTCTAGAGAAAAGAATAAAACCAAAAGGCAAAGTCTCTTTAAAGAAGTTAAACTCGACTTCTGTTAACCTGGGGCCTTCACATCCAAAAATAACTGCATTTTTGATGGATTTGGATATCATTCAGCGCGTCACGACGGGAATACATGCTACTCTATCACTTATCGCACTACAAAATTGTCTAGCATCCGAGATGTCATCGAAACCTGAAGCTCTTAAGCGATAAAATATTTTACCACCGCTTTCTGCCTTTTGAACAATCATTTTCTTCGAAAACAATATAGAACCAAGAAGTTTTTCAAAACGTTGCCATTCACTCCTAGCTAGATTTTTATTTTCAAACGCCCCGAGCTGGACCACCGCGCTCCCTATAGGTAGATTAGAAATTGGCTCATTATTAACTACCTGGTCTCCAGTTGTTTTGTTATTTCGACGAGAAATCATGGGGCGAATTTTGGGCCTTAACAGGGTAAGCGAATCCACAGTATCATCAGTAATTGATAGCGCAAGAGACACTGCATTTTCTATTTCTATTTTCTTTTGGGAAAATGCCACTTTCGAAAGAACTACTTCCTTTTTTGAACTAGTATCTACCTCTATTTCGTTAGATACCTCTCTCAAATTTATACTATTTTCAGCATTCACCTCTTTAATTTCAAATGTCCCATCATATGTATTTGATTTGACATCTTCGGTAACTTGCAATGCTAAATGCTCCGCATTCAAAATATCTGCTGCAGGTGCGAGATGTATTTCGTTCGATAACAAAGGCTTTTCATTTACCGCAAATTGGGTCACGGATAAACCTTGATTAGCAGCGGTCAGACCACCTGGATCATCAGGAGCCACTCTAAGCGGACCCAATTGGGCCCTAACTACAGGAATCTGATTTATGTCCCTAACAATTAATTGGTAACTCCAACCTATAGCGCTGGCCAACAGAAAAAACGACAAAGCCGCCCCAGTCCAATAAAAAATCATATTTGGTTTGAATTTAACCTGTTTTTCTTCGCCAGCTAAAGCTGTCTCACTGCCTTCTAACATACTGCCTCCAGAGAAATCTCTAGTAATTTGCCTCGGCCAGCTGTCGTTTTTTTAATTCATATGAGTTGCTGGCTCTACCCCTAGAATACCAAGACCTGAGGAAATAACAACTAAAACAGCCGAAATCATGGCCATTTTTGTGCAAGTTGCTTTATGGTCATTTTCTTGGATAAATCTCAACTCATCATTTTCACTGCCTTTATTCCATAAACTATGAAAATCCCCTGCTAGTTCATAGAGATAGAAAGCTATACGATGGGGCTCATGAGTTTTGGCAGAGATTTCAACAAGTCGAGGCCACTCAGCTAACTTTTTCGCAATTTTAATTTCTGCTTCGTGTGTAATTTTGGAAAATGTTTCATACCTAACCTGCTCCGGATCAAAATGAATTCCAACTTCTTTAGCTTTTCGGAATACACTATGGATTCTGGCACTGGCGTACTGAACGTAATAAACAGGGTTATCTTTGCTTTGCTCAAGAACCTTTTCAAAGTCAAAGTCTAATGGGGCATCATTTTTTCGTGTTAACATTACAAAACGAGTTACGTCAGAACCAACTTGATCCACTAGGTCTCGCAAAGTTACAAATGTCCCTGCCCTTTTCGACATTTTAAATGGCTCTCCTCGTTTGAACAACTTGACTAGCTGGGTTAACTTTATGTCGAATTTGACTTTATCATCTGAAAGTGCAGACACAGCAGCCTTCATTCGCTTGACATATCCACCATGATCAGCACCAAACACATCAATCAAATGATCAAAATTTCGCTCTACTTTATCAAAGTGATAGGCAATATCTGGAGCAAAGTAAGTCCACGCTCCATCAGACTTTTTAATAGGGCGGTCTACATCATCGCCATGAGAAGTGGATTTAAATAAAGTTTGAACCCTAGGTTCCCAATCCTCTACTTTCTTGCCCTTGGGAGAATCCAAAATTCCGTCGTATATCAAGTTTTTGCTTTTAAGACTATCAATTGCTTTCTCAATTTTGCCACCACCGTATAAAGATTTTTCTGAAAAAAAGGCATCCATCTCGACTCCTAATGCGGCGAGGTCATCTTTTATCAGTTTCATCATAGCATCTGTCGAAAATTCACGAACATCTTCCAACCAGTAATGCTCTGGTTTATCGATATAATCAGAACCAACTTTTTCTTTAAGTGCCTGTCCCACTGAGATGAGATAATTACCTGGATATGTTCCATCTTCAAAAGTAACTTCTTGACCGTGAGCCTCAAGATAGCGAAGATAAACTGACCTAGCTAATGTATCCACCTGGGATCCACCGTCATTTATATAATATTCACGTGTGACTTTATATCCGGCAAAACTTAATAATTCTGACAGAGCATCTCCAAAAACTGCTCCACGAGTGTGTCCAACATGAAGTGGCCCTGTTGGGTTTGCTGAAACAAATTCAACATTGACGCGCAAATTTTTACCTAATCCTGTCCGGCCATATGCGCTATCCAACTCTAAAATTTTATTTAAATTTGATTGCCAGGCCTTAATGCTTATTCGAAGATTTATAAAACCAGGACCGGCAACTTGCAAATTTTCAATAATGTCCACATTAGATAATCGATTTGCTAAGTTTTCAGCAATTTCCCTTGGGTTTTTTTTTGCGCTTTTGGACAGAACCATAGCTGCGTTAGTGGCCATATCACCGTGCAAAGGGTCTCGAGGAGGCTCAACTGCCACACTGGTCATATCCAAACCAGCGGGAAGTTCTCCAGCAGCAACCATGCCATCAAGTTCCTTTAGTACATGCTGTCTTACTGTGTAAAAGAGATCCATTAACTTTTATTCCTCTGTTTTGCGGTTTAACAGGGTGTACAGCTACGTCAAGATCAAGCCACACTAATTAAATTAATTGACTATATTTTGATTACCTAAGAATATTTTTTTCAAACACTTTACTGTGTTGAGTTAATGCATATCGATCCGTCATCCCAGAAATGTAATCCGCAACCACTCTCGCCAGGTCAGTTTTATTGGATGACATATCAGATTTTTGTTTCCATTCAGAGGGTAGATAACTGGGATCATTAATGTATTTTTTGAATAGATTTTTTAATTTAAAAGTGACTATTTTTCGCATCTCAATAACTTTAGGTGAACGATACATATTATTGAATAAAAATGATTTTATTTCCTTTAAAGCTAAAAATTTTTTATCCGAAAATCGTATTACAGGCCCACTAGCATTCCGAATGTCCTCTATAGAATTGGGTGAAAGTTCTAAGATAATACTTTTTGAACTGGAAATAACATCCTCAACCAAAATACCAAAAAAACGCCGAAGAGCCTCGTGTCTACGCCTATACAAGTCCAAGTTTGGATAAATTTTGTCAACTTCATCGTAACATTTTTCAATTAATGGTAAGCGCTTTATGTCATCATCGGTAAATAGTTTTGCTCTGAGCCCGTCATGTAGGTCATGACTGTTATAAGCTATATCATCTGAAATAGCTGCTACCTGGGCCTCTGCGCTCGCAAAAGTATTCAAGTTAAGACTATGAACAGCGTTATATTGCTTGAGTGCAAATGGTATTGGCTCCTTAATCGGACCATTATGCTTTGCAATTCCTTCTAACGTATCCCAAGTAAGGTTAAGCCCATCAAAATCAGCATAATGTTGCTCAAGCTTGGTAACTATTCTTAATGCCTGAGCATTATGATCGAACCCACCATATTTCATCATCAATTGATCCAAAGCTTCCTCGCCAGTATGACCAAATGGGGTATGTCCCAAATCATGCGCTAGGGCGATTGCCTCTGATAAGTCATAATTGAGATCTAACGCTGTGCTTATAGTTCTAGCAACTTGGGCAACTTCGAGGGTATGCGTCAACCGAGTACGAAAGTAATCACCTTCATTCTCTACAAAGACCTGAGTTTTATGTTTTAATCTTCGGAAAGCCGAACAATGTAAAACACGATCGCGATCTCTCTGGTAACAAGAGCGATAGTTACTTTCCCTTTCTCTAAAATATCTATGGTTTGAAAGATTTTTTTCAAAGCTTGGATCGGCTGCAAATCGAGCAAGCATCATAGATATTCCCTTGTTTATAGTTTTTACAATCTCTATTATAATTATAAGAGTTATTTATTGCTATCTATGTTTATTAAAGTGGAGATAAAAATGCAGCTTCCACCGAAGGTTACTAATCGAGCTTTTGACAGGTTGGCTGAGATTATTCCAGCAAGTTCTGAAAAAGGCTTACGTATTGCCGTTGAAGGGGGTGGGTGCTCTGGCTTTCAGTATAACATAGAATTGGATACAAAACATGAAGATGACCTAATTTTAGAAAAAGAAGGTAACAAAGTATTTATAGATAGTACCTCACTACCCTTTCTGACTAATGCAACAATAGACTTTTCTGAAGAATTGATTGGCGCCCGTTTTATTATCGACAACCCCAATGCGAGTTCTTCTTGCGGATGTGGTACCAGTTTTTCAATTTGAAATCTGTTTAATGAAAATAGCAAGCTTCAACATTAATGGCATCAAAGCCAGGACACCCGCTTTAATCGATTGGTTGAAAGACTCGAGACCAGATGTAGCGCTACTTCAAGAAATCAAATCAATAGATGAGGCTTTTCCCAGAGAAACTTTTGAAGATTTAGGATATAATATTGAAACCCATGGGCAGAAGTCCTTCAATGGCGTGGCAATTTTGTCGAAATATCCTTTGCGGGAAATCAGGCGCGGATTGCCAGGCGACGAAAGTGATGAACAAGCAAGATGGATTGAAGCCACGATTTGTGCCTCGAGTGAGATAAAAATCTGCTGCTTGTACCTTCCAAACGGAAATCCTCTTGGACCAAAATATGATTATAAATTAGCCTGGATGGATAGGCTTTTTCTTAGAGCGCACGAGTTGCTTCGTTCTGAGCAAACTTCATTAATTGCTGGAGATTTCAATATTATTCCTCAAACAGAGGATGCCGCAACACCAGAAGCATGGCAAAACGACGCCTTATTCAAATTGGAAAGCCGCGCAAAATTTAGAAAAATTTTAAATTTGGGTTTTTTGGATGCATTTAGAGCATGCAACGATGGTCGTGGTCATTATAGTTTTTGGGATTACCAAGCGGGTGCTTGGGATCGAAATGATGGGATTAGGATTGATCATTTTCTGTTATCTCCTAACTGCGCGGACCTGTTAACTAATTGCAAAATTGATAGTGACATAAGGGCGCGCGAGAAACCATCAGACCATGTTCCAATTTGGATCGAGTTAAATGTTTAATTTGGTAACATCATAATTATATAGCCATCGAAAAGGTAAACTTGCCGACTGTGGGAAACTTTTATCAAGGAACCTTAAACCGCTATGTGTGCAGGCTCTAATAAAACTATGTTCTAAATGAAATTTCCACGCATTATTTTTGATCTGTTTCATTAAACGCACCAAACGCGGTTTTCTTATTTCAAGATATTTATCAGCAGCTTCACTGACATCTAGAAACGACATTAACTTCGTTAAAACAAATGCATCTTCTAAAGCAGAATTTGCTCCTTGAGCCAAAAATGGAAGCATTGGGTGAAGCGCGTCTCCAATTAAAAATATATTACCGCCCGTCCAATTAACTGGAATATCATGGGAACTCAAACCCCACTTATGGACTGTTGTAATTGACTCCAAAGTCTCCTTCATATCGCCCCCAAATTCAGAAAAAATATATTTTATTTCTTCTGGGCTCTCCGTCATACCCCACTCAAAGATTTCATTATTTTCAGCCTCTTGAATTAAAACTAGATTTAATTGATCACGGCCCCTTATAGGGTAAGAAACAATATGTTTATTTGGCGCGACAGTTAATCTTACTCCGTTGTGATGGGTATTTTTAATGGGAACAATAGTGCGCCAGGCAAAGTAATTGGTTTTTCTATTCGTATTTTGAATGGGGTTTAGTAAGGCTCGTGTTTTTGAATGTACCCCGTCGGCAGCAATTACAAAAGAATATTGACTGCTTAACGATTGCGCATCAGCAGCATAGCCCAAATTAAATATTACTTTATTACTTAAAGCTGATTGATATAAAATTTTGATTAAGTCCGCTCGATGCATGAGCCGAAAGTGTTTATTTCCTAGGCTAGAACTTTGATCGAATTGCAGCAATTTTTTGCCCTTGTAATAATCACATATCAAGATCGAGTTATTACAAACAGAATTGTCGATTGTATCTTCAGCAACGCCTAATTTTTTTAGTACACAAAAACCGTTTGGCGAAATTTGTATTCCTGCTCCTAATTCGCTAATTTTCTGACTTTTTTCAAAAACGTGAACTTTATGACCAGCCGCGCCTAAAAGACTGGCAACGCTTAGTCCAGAAACACCTGCTCCAATTACTGCAACTTTCAACAAAGTATTATGCTCAAAACTCACCTTATCTACTATAAGATTAAGGCAAACAGACCCAAGCCACCAAAGCTCTATTCGTCTCTATGTACTTTTTCTTTACGCTCGTGTTTTTCTTGAGCTTCCAAAGTCATAGTAGCGATCGGTCTCGCATCCAGCCTTCTGAGAGAAATAGGGTCTCCTGTTTTTTCACAGTACCCGTACTCACCTTCATCGATACGCCGTAATGCAGAATCAATTTTAGCAACAAGCTTTCTTTGCCGGTCTCTTGTTCGAAGTTCTAAAGCGCGATCCGTTTCCTCACTCGCTCTGTCTGCTATGTCAGGAATATTTCGAGTACTGTCCTGAAGACCCTCGATGGTATCCTTACTATCAGACATTAAATCTGCTTTCCAAATTAACAACTTACGTTTAAAATATTCTAGTTGGCGGTCGTTCATAAACGGCTCGTCTTCAGCCGGTCTATAATCATCTGCCAGAAAAACTTCAGGCTTCATAATCACCCTCCCCTCAAGCGTTTCAAGATTGGACATGCAGACCTCTTTTTATGTTCATCTTTATATCCCTGTAGGGTCGGGTTAAACTACCTAGGGTAATTTGTCACTAGCCAAATCAAAAGATTGAAGCTTTTCGATTATTTGGTTATTTTCACATATAGTTTAAAATGAGGTTCAATATGAAATTTAACGGCACAGATAATTATATAGCTACTGAAGATTTAATGATCGCAGTAAATGCTGCCGTTACTCTGGAACGACCCCTTTTAATTAAGGGAGAACCAGGAACAGGCAAAACGGAACTCGCAAAACAAGTATCACTTGGCTTGAAATTAGAAATGCTGGAATGGAATATAAAATCTACAACTAAAGCCCAACAGGGACTTTATGAATATGATGCAGTATCGAGATTACGAGACAGCCAGCTAGGTGACGAGCGCGTAAATGACGTCTCAAACTACATTCGAAAAGGCAAACTTTGGGACGCCTTTGAAAGTAAGCAAAAAGTGGTTTTGCTCATTGACGAAATAGATAAAGCGGACATTGAGTTTCCAAACGATCTTCTTCAAGAATTAGATAAAATGGCTTTTTATGTATACGAAACTGGGCAAACTATTTCTGCTAAACAACGACCGGTTGTAATAATTACCTCAAATAATGAGAAAGAACTGCCAGATGCATTTTTGAGAAGGTGTTTCTTTCATTACATTAAATTTCCAGACCAAGAAACTTTGCGTAAGATAGTAAAAGTTCATTACCCTGATATAAAAGATAATCTTCTTTCGACTGCTTTAACCCAATTTTTCGAAATTAGAGAGCAGTCTGGTCTGAAGAAAAAGCCCTCAACTTCTGAAGTACTAGATTGGTTGAAACTATTGCTTGCGGACGATTTGAAGCCAGAGGATTTACGTCGAGATAGTTCATCAGCATTGCCAAAATTGCATGGAGCGCTCTTAAAAAATGAACAAGACGTGCAGCTTTTTGAAAGGTTAGCCTTTATCGCAAGAAACGAACGTTAAACCTTTGGGTTAAAATTTAGGAAAAAAATGTATCTAATCGCGGCATTTATAGGTGCTCTAATAGGAGCAAGAACTGCAAGAAAAAGGAAAGGCTCAGTTATGGACGTGGCCTTTTACGCCGCTGGTTACTCCATCGCATTTGCTTTAGTCTCGCTAGTTATCACTCTAATAATCCACCGGAATTTTCTGTAAATCAATGTTCATTAAATTTTTCGATAATTTACGCAAATCCGGGGTCCCCGTAAGTCTCAGGGAATACTTAACTTTTCTGGAGGCCTTAAGCAAAAATATTGGCACCTATGAAATCGAAAACTTTTATATTCTGGCTCGTACAATCATGGTAAAAGACGAAAGGCACCTTGATCGATTTGATATAGCTTTTTCTCATACATTCAATGGTCTAGATGAGCTTTCTTTAGAAGAAATTATTAATAAAGCAGAGTTACCTGGCGACTGGTTAAAAAAATTAGCCGAAAAACACTTAAGCGAAGAAGAAATGGCAGAAATTAAATCTTTAGGCGGGTTTGAAAAACTAATGGAGACATTGAAAAAACGCCTGGAGGAACAAAAAGCACGACACCAAGGCGGTAATAAATGGATAGGAACCGCGGGAACAAGCCCTTTTGGTGCATACGGATACAATCCAGAAGGAATAAGAATTGGTCAAAATGAAAGTCGCCATAAAAAAGCTGTCAAAGTTTGGGATAAACGAAATTTCAAAAACCTAGATGACACTATCGAAATAGGAACAAGAAATATCAAAGTTGCATTGAAAAGACTACGAAAATGGGCACGAGATGGTGCAGAAGAAGAGCTAGATATTGATAAAACAATCCAGTCAACAGCGGAAAATGGCTATTTGGATGTAAAAACCCGCCCAGAGCGGCGAAATGCAGTGAAAGTTTTACTCTTTTTGGATGTTGGTGGCTCAATGGACCCCTATATAAAATTGGTCGAAGAACTTTTTTCCGCTGCCAGAAGTGAATTTAAGCATTTAGAATATTTTTACTTCCACAACTGTATTTATGAGGGTGTATGGAAAGATAATCAAAGAAGGTGGACAGAGCAAATACCGACAGACGAAATAATTCGAACTTATGGCAATGATTATAAATGCATATGCGTTGGAGATGCTTCAATGTCGCCCTATGAAATAGCTTTCCCAGGTGGAGCTAATGAACATTACAATGCTGAATCCGGTCAAGTTTGGTTAGACAGAATTCGTTCTCAATGGCCAAATAGCCTTTGGATAAACCCAGTAAAACAAAGTCTTTGGGGCTATACTCAGTCTATAGAAATGATAAAAGATATTTTTGAAGATAAAATGGTACCAATGACGCTTGAGGGTTTAGAGAAGGGTATGAAAGAATTAGCTCGTTGAAAAATTTTAGGTAATTCTCCGTATGTCAACTGTACTAATACCTATAGTTTTAGCAGGCCTCTATGGTGTGGTTATGTTTCAATTTTCTGCTTGGTCTTTGAAAAGGCAGCTATCGAGGCAATCAAACCCATTGATAGATAAAAACCTAGAAAAAATAATGGCTAAATTCGCAAATATTCTCGAAGTTGAGAAGATCCGGATAAATATTTTCGAAACTGATCCGATAAATGGCCTAGCGGCACCTGACGGTAGAATTTTTATTACAAGAGGCTTTTATAAAAAATATCAAAATGGAGATATAACAGTTGAAGAAATATCATCCGTAGTAGCGCACGAATTAGGACACGTAGCATTAGGTCATATTAGAAGAAGAATGATTGATTTTTCTGGACAAAATGCCGTTCGGGCAGCTCTCGGTGCCTTACTTTCTCGTTTGATTCCCGGGTTAGGAGGTTTTATTGCTAGTATTATTGGAAATTTACTGATGGCTAGGCTATCAAGGCGCGATGAGTATGAAGCAGATGAATATGCTTCTGCGTTAATGATCAAATCTGGTCTCGGAATAGAACCACAAATCTCTATGTTTAAAAAGTTAGATAAAATTTCAAACCTACAAGGTTCCGTACCAGCTTGGTTAATGAGCCATCCTCCTACACAAGAGAGAATAAATTCAATTAAAAAATTAAATGCAAAAATTTATAACAGGTAGGCTACTACTGCATAGTTTTTGCAACCTTGACTAAGTTTTGGGTTGAAGCGTTTAAATCATTACCTCCTGAACCTGTCATTAAAAAATTTTCCAGCCCTGTGGCTAATTCTTTACCTAATTCTACGCCCCATTGATCAAAGCTATTTATCCCTAAAATTTTACCCTCTACAAAAACCCTATGCTCATAAAGAGCAATTACTTTTCCTAAAATTTTAGGTGTCAACTTAGGATATAAAAGAGTTGTGGAGGGTCGGTTTCCGGGAAAAATTCTATGCCTCGCTTGCTCCTCAAATTTGTCATGGTTAACATCATCACTACTTAACTTAGAACATACTTGCTCAAAACTGCGCCCCAGCATCAAAGCTTCTGACTGAGCAAAACAATTCGATAATAATGATTTGTGATGATGATCTAAATAAGGCTCATGTGACTGAGCCGCTACTAAAAATTCACAAGGTATTATTCTAGTACCTTGGTGTAACAACTGGAAGAAGGCGTGCTGACCGTTGGTACCTGCTTCACCCCAGACCACTGGAGCAGAATGAAAACCCAAGAGGCTTCCATCAAGATCTACGCTCTTACCATTACTTTCCATTTCCAATTGCTGCAAATAGGCTGGAAGCTTATTAAGCCTTTGATCATAGGGCAGCACTGCTCTGGTTGAATAATTGCAAATTTGATTGTGCCAGACCCCAATTAAAGCCAGTAATATGGGTAAGTTTTTTCCCATCTCAGCAGTTTTAAAATGAATATCCATTTCATGGGCACCATTTAAAAGTGACTCAAAGGCTTCTGCTCCTAAAGCTATAATTATCGATAGGCCTATTGGACCCCAAAGTGAGTAACGACCCCCAACCCAATCTTCAAATCCAAAAACATGATCGCGAGAGATACCAAATTCATCGGTTTTTTGAACTGCTGTAGATACAGCAGCAAATTGCAAAGACGGCTCATTCACTGTTCCAGACATCCAGTCATAGGCAGTTCGAGCATTTTTCATAGTTTCAGAAGTGGTGAATGTTTTGGAAGCAACAATAACCAAGGTCTTTTCAGGGTTTAATTTTGATAATACGTCGTGAATATGTGACCCATCCACATTGGAAATAAAATGACAGTTTGGTCCATCGTGATATGGTGCTAAAGCTTTAACAACCATGGCGGGTCCTAAATCAGACCCTCCTATGCCAATATTAACCACATCTGTTATGTTACCACCTTGACCAGAAAACTGACCCGACCTTACACAGTCAGAAAATACTTTCATTTTTTCCAACGTTTGCAAAATAGAAGGCATAACATCTAGTTTATTTACATAAATTGGGGTACTTTCTACATTCCTGAGCGCTGTGTGTAAGACAGCTCTGCCTTCACTAGTATTGATTAGTTCGCCTCTAAACATGGCATCTCGCGCCTTAGAAATGCCTCTAAATTTGGCTAAATTAATTAATAACTCAAGTGTTGGCTGATCAATGTTTGTTTTGGAAAAATCTAAAAATAAATCTTCTTGTAAGACGGAGAAACTCATTGCACGTTTTTTGTCTTGGTCAAACAAGGAAATGATTTTTCTATCTTTTACTTTTTGAAAGTATTTTAATAACTGATCAAACATGGAAATCTCATTAATTATGCGGCCCAGTGTATACTGGCGCCTGGCAAAATAGCTGAAATAGGCGCAATGCTCTTGGGTAAATCGATAGCCTTTTCAAAAGCTGTGCGTTTTTCGTCACCAAAAATCACTAAATGCTTAATCCTAGAACTATTCAAGACTTGGGCCGTAAGCGTTATTCTTGCCTCTAAAGCACCTGCAGCTCGCATAGGTAGTAAGGTCCGTGCATTACTCGAAAGTGCTTCCTCAAGATTATCACCACCAGGAAATAGTGATGCTGTGTGCATATCCGTACCCATTCCAAAAAGTAAAACAGAAATAGGCAAACTCCGTTCTATACGCTTTTGCAATTGAGGAATACCGAGTTCTGGGGTTAACGCTCCGGAGTACATCGAGATATATGTCGCCAAGGCAGCTTTTTTAATTAGTAGTCTTTCTCGAAGCAACTTTGTGTTTGAACGTTCACTATTTTCAGGTACCCAGCGCTCATCATTTAAAATTATACTTACTCTTTTCCAATCCAAATCAAATTCACAAAGCTTATCAAAAATTGGACCTGGAGTGCTGCCACCTGGAACAGAAAAAATAATGTTTTTTCTTTCTTGTATCGATGCGGACAAATCACAAGCTAGAATTTCTGCAACTTTAGAAACCAAATCCTCTCTGTCATTATACTCTAAAAAATCAATCAAGGTATTTCGCGCCACTTGCGGCCTTCACGCTCCAAAAGTGTCAGGCTATCCTGCGGACCAGAACTTCCGCTTTCATAAGGTTTTGGAACGTCGTTTCTGTCAACCCATCCATTAATTATCGGGTCTGTCCATTCCCACGCCGCCTCAACCTCATCTCCTCGCATAAATAGCGTTTGATTTCCTCGAATGACGTCCATTATCAATCTTTCATAGGCGTCCGGCACTGCGTTTTCTTCAATTCCCAGGGTTTCAGAAAATGTCATATCCAATGGCACGTCAATCAAACGCATACCACCCGGACCCGGCTCTTTTATGGTTACATCCATCGTAATTCCTTCGTCAGGCTGAAGCCTAATGATAAGAGCATTTTGATGATTTCCAGCTTCTGGGCCAAAAATACTGTGAGGTTTTTCCTTAAATATAACAGCTATTTCCGATGTCCGGGCTTTAAGTCGTTTACCAGTACGCAGATAAAAAGGTACGCCAGCCCAGCGATAATTACTTATGTTAACCTTAAGGGCTACGAAACTTTCCGTCTTCGAGGTTTTGTTGTCTACACCTGTCCGATAATCTGGGTGGTCAACGCCTGGTCCATACTGACCCCGCACGATATGATGTGGAGCCACGGGATCAAGTGCTCTTATTACCTTTAATTTTTCATCTCGCACAGAGTCAGGTTCGAAGCGCGCAGGAGGCTCCATAGCAATTAAGCATAGTAATTGCATCAGGTGATTTTGAACCATGTCTCTCATTGCGCCCGAGTGATCATAATATTCACCTCGATCTCCAACCCCAACAGTTTCGGATACTGTGATTTGGATGTGGTCAACATACTGGGCATTCCATAGAGGCTCAAACAACATATTCCCAAATCTTATAGCCATGAGGTTCTGTACTGTTTCTTTTCCTAAGTAATGGTCGATGCGATATATTTGCTTTTCAGTAAAATGCTCTGCTAAAATTGCGTTTAGTTGTTTTGAAGTCGCCAAATCTTGTCCAAATGGTTTTTCTACAACAATTCTACTATTTTCAGTAGCGATTGCGTGTTCATGCAAACGTTCCGCTAAACTTCCAAATAATGAAGGTGTAACAGAAAAATAAAATGCCAGTATTTTTTTCGGCCTAAGAGTAGATTTCAATGCACTCCATCCATTCGAACCAGTAGCATCAATCTGGATGTAATTTAGACATTTTAAAAAATTTTTAAGATCATCATCTCTAAAATTTATTTCGGCGAAACTTTTGATAGAATTTTCTACAAGAACATTGAATTTTTTTTGTGATAAATTTGAGCGGGCAGCACCAACAACTTTAGAGTCCGTCGGCATTTGACCTGCAAGAAACCTTCTAAACAATCCAGGAAAAATCTTTCTCTTTGCCAGATCACCTGTTGCTCCGAAAATGACCAAATCAAATGACTCAACGGGGATAACTCGAGATACCATATCTACCTTCTTTTAATCACCAAAGCGCCTTAACATTTGTTAGCGCTAACGAAAAGCTAAAAATGTATACGCATAATTATTACACCAGAAATAATTCTTAAGCAGGTGAAAATTGGCAATCACTAAGTTTTGCATGACATTAGTAAGAGACAAACATAAAACATACAAAAAATTAAAAAACTTTACCTTGCTATATCCTAATTTTCTTAGCTATAGCCCATTACAGAACGTTTACGCAGTGACTTAACGAGGCCTAACATGTCTTCCACACCCAAAAGCGACTTCTTGAAGATAATGATTGAGCGAGGATTTGTAGCTGATTGTACTGATTATGAAGGTCTTGATAGTGCAATAGTTGAAGGAAATATTTCAGCTTACATAGGTTTCGATGCAACTGCTAAATCATTACATGTCGGCAGTTTAATTCAAATCATGATGCTACGATGGCTCCAAAAAACAGGAGGGCAACCTATAACCCTCATGGGTGGAGGAACAACTAAAGTCGGTGATCCCTCCTTTAGGGCAGAAGAAAGGCCTTTACTGGGGGAAACGCAAATTGAAGATAATATATCTGGCATAAAAAGAGTTTTTTCAGCCTATCTTAATTATGGTGATAAATCAGATGACGCCCTAATGATAAATAATGATGAATGGCTATCTAGTTTGAATTACTTGGAATTTCTTCGGGATGTTGGACGCCACTTTAGTGTAAATAGAATGTTAAGTTTTGAGAGTGTCAAATCACGCTTAGACAGAGAGCAAAGCCTTTCATTCTTAGAATTTAATTACATGATACTTCAGGCATATGATTTTTATGAGCTTAACAAAAGGTATGGCTGCAAACTCCAAATGGGGGGCTCAGATCAGCTCGGAAATATTATAAACGGTATGGAATTAACTCGTCGCATTTCTGACGCACGAGTTTTTGGGCTCACCTCTCCTTTGCTGACAACTTCTGACGGCAAAAAAATGGGAAAATCTCAGGACGGTGCTATTTGGTTAAATTCGAGTATGCTTTCCCCATATGAATTTTGGCAGTTTTGGCGAAATACGTCAGATGCAGATGTGGCCCGTTTTTTAAAATTATACACGGAACTACCTTTAGATGAGTGTAGTGTCCTTGGTAAACTCGAAGGTTCCGAAATCAATGATGCCAAAGTTGTATTAGCCAATGAGGTCACAAAACTTCTGCACGGAAGAGATGCTGCAAATGCGGCAGCCAAAACATCTGCAGAAGTTTTCGAAAAGGGCGGTATCGGAGAAGATTTACCAACTTTTACATTTGAGCAAAGAGAAGTATATGACGGCTTACCAATAGTCCAAGCCTTTGTTAAAGCAGGGTTAGCCAAGTCTGGAAAAGAAGCAAAACGTTTAATTTCCGAAAATGGTGCCAGACTTGATGACGAATTAGTCACAAGCACAAGTTTAATCCTTACTTCCGAAATGCTGGCTAGGCCTGTAAAGCTTTCTGCTGGAAAAAAGCGCCACGCCCTTTTGACTGTTATTTCCAGCTAAATGTACAGAGTTTTTTGAAAATTTGAGTGCTAATAGTGTTCGTTAAAAAAATTACTTAACGTGACACCTCCACAGAGACCATCTTGTCAGGTTCGCCTAAAACTGCTCCGTTTGGCCCCTTACCTATCTTTATTTGATCGACAACTTCCATTCCGGTTTCAACCCTTCCTATAACCGTGTATTGGCCATTTAAAAAGTATCCAGGTTCAAACATTATAAAAAACTGACTATTGGCACTATTTGGGTCCTGAGTTCGGGCCATACCAACAATACCCCTATCAAATTTTATATCAGAAAATTCAGCTGGCAAGTCAGGCAGCGCTGATCCACCACGACCTGCAAAAGCTATATCTCCTCCAGCCTTGCCATATTCAACGTCGCCAGTTTGCGCCATAAAACCTTCAATTACACGATGGAAAACAACGTTATTATACTGTCCCTGTTCTGCGAGTTTTAAAATTTGAGCAACGTGTAATGGGGCAACATCTTCAAAAAGGTCAATTTCTATCTGTCCCTGTGCAGTTCCGGCAATAGTAATTTTTAAACTTGATGCAAAAACTGGAGACCCAAATAAAATTAAAAAATATAAGACTTTATACATCAGCCGCAACCTTAACGCTCACCATCCTATCTGGATTTGCAGGCGGTTCGCCTCTAACAATTTCATCCACGAGGTCCATGCCATCTATTACCCTCCCATAAACTGTATATTGGCGATTTAAAAAATGGTTGTCGTTAAAATTTATAAAAAATTGGCTATTAGCACTATCCGGGTTCTGGCTTCGAGCAGCTCCTAAAGTACCTCTGTCATGAGGAATTCCTGAAAACTCCGCCTTCAAGTTAGGTAACTCCGATCCTCCTGTACCTGCTCTATGTGGCTGATATTCATTTTCCATGTTTCCATATTCAACATCACCTGTTTGCGCCATAAAGCCTTCAATAACGCGATGAAAAGAAACATTATCATATTTACCTGATCGCGCCAATTCCTTCATTCGGTCACAATGGCCTGGTGCTATATCTGGCAAAAGCTCAATTGTAACGGTCCCATTCTTTAATTCCATTAAGATTGTATTCTCTGCATCTTTAATTTTAGCCATCGGTAACTCCTTTTAAAATTTTCCTCTTCCTACGCTTTACAAACCATAAGAACAAGATATGGCTTGACGCAGTATTAAAGTCTGCTGAAAAAGCTTATATTTTAACGTGAGTAAATGTGATGTCTTGGAAAACGCTTTGCCAAATGGATTTACACGGGAAACGTGTTCTAACTCGGGTAGACCTTAATGTGCCAATGGTTGATGGGAAAATTGCTGACGCAACACGCATTGAAAAAATAGTTCCCACAATAAACGAGATTATCAAGAAAGGTGGGACTCCTATTTTACTTGCCCATATGGGACGACCTAAAGGCGAGAGACATCAAAACCTAAGCCTCTCACAGCTTCAGGAAGAATTGGAAAATTATTTTAAGTCCAAAGTTATTTTTGCTGCAGAGTGCATTGGGCCTAGCGTCAAAACTGCTCTTAAAATTGTAAAACAAGGCGAAATTATATTACTTGAAAACACCCGCTTTTATGCAGAAGAAGAAGAAAATGACCCCAAGTTTGCTGCCTCGCTAGCAGCACTGGCTGATATTTTTTGTAATGATGCTTTCTCAGCATCTCATAGAGCCCACGCAAGCACAACTGGTTTAGCAAAATATTTACCTTCATGCGCTGGGAGATTGATGGAATCAGAACTTAAAGCTTTAGAAAGTGTTTTAGGCCAACCCAAACGACCTGTCGCTACCCTAGTTGGTGGCGCTAAAATTTCTACAAAAATTGCACTACTGGAAAATCTAATAGAAAAGATGGATAGTATTATCATAGGCGGAGCTATGGCTAATACCTTTCTTTTTTCAAAAGGATTTAATATTGGCCAATCATTAATAGAAGAAAGTTTAAAGCCGACTGCACTAAAAATTCTTAGCAAAGCAAAAAAATTTTCATGCAATATCATTTTACCAACCGATCTCATTGTTGCAAAAGAGTTATCAAAAAACACACCCACATCAGTTGTTTCAGCTGACCAATGTCCAGAAAACTATATGATACTAGATGCGGGACCATCAACAGTCGATAACATAAAACAATGTATAGGTAGTGCTGAAACACTTTTATGGAATGGGCCATTAGGTGCGTTTGAGGTCCCTCCTTTTGATCAAGCCACCAGTCAGGCTGCTAAATTTGCCTCTGAAAGGACAAAAAACGGTAATTTAATATCAGTCGCAGGCGGTGGAGATACTGTAGCAGCTCTAAATAAAGCCGGTGTTACCGAGTCATTCACCTACGTTTCAACAGCGGGCGGTGCATTTTTAGAATGGCTGGAAGGTAAGGAGTTACCTGGAGTTCTCTGCCTTACGAAATAAAATCTCCATCATTATTATTTTTGATAAATTATGGTAGCGCAATCAGGATTGAATTGTATTTCACAGTCTCTTAAATCTTTTCTCAAGCAGAAAGGAAAATATCTTGAATAAAACTGAACAGCTAGAAAGAATACGGACAGATAAAGGCTTTATAGCTGCGTTAGACCAAAGCGGAGGGTCCACACCTAAAGCTCTCCGATTATATGGAATTTCCGAAGATCAATACCAAGATGAACAAGAAATGTTCGATCTAATACATGATATGCGAACGAGAATAATCACAAGCCCCTCTTTTAGCCAGAGCCACATAATTGGAGCAATATTATTCGAACAAACTATGGAGCGGGTTATCTCTGGGATGCCAACCGCTGATTATCTCTGGAAAACAAAAAAAATTGTTCCATTTTTAAAGATTGATAAGGGATTAAAAGATCCAAAAGATGGTGTCCGCCTTATGAAAGATATACCAGATTTGCGTGAAACTTTAAAAAAAGCCTCAGAACATGGCATTTTCGGAACTAAAATGAGATCCGTTATCGATGAAGACAACGCCTCAGGAATAGATAAAATTGTAAACCAGCAATTTGAATTTGGAAAAATAATTTTGGATTCCGGTTTAACACCCATTATTGAACCAGAAGTAACCATAAACATTTCTCAAAAATCAAAAGCTGAAGAAATTCTTAAAAAAAGTTTAATAAAATATTTATGTAAACTAGAACCCAAACAAAATGTTTTACTAAAATTAACCCTTCCAGAAAAACACAACTTTTATAAAGATTTAGTTAATCATCCAAATGTTTTGAGAGTTGTTGCATTATCTGGAGGTTATTCACTTGCAGAAGCCAACAAACGCTTAGAAGAAAATTCTGGTGTAGTCGCCTCCTTTTCTAGAGCATTAACGCAAAGCTTATTTGTTCATCAAAATGCCGACGAATTTAATTTGGCGTTGAAAGAAGCTATATCTGCAATTTCGGCTGCATCAGAAACTTAAATTAAAAAAAAATGATTTTTTTTCATTTAAGGGATTCCCTTGCGAATCATTATGTGATTCTATCGACCTAGTCCTTCTCGTTGGGCAATAAAGGTAGGTTATGAATTCAGCTAGATTATCAATCCCATGGGTAATGTTGGCAGTATTTGCTGTAACATTGATGCTTGGTCTTTATTTCACTTTTGCTGCAGTGCAAGGTGACTATGGATTATTTAGAAGAGCAGAAATATTAAGTGATGCCAAAAAATTAGAAGCAGAACTTACGGTGCTTAAAAGTGAGGTTGATAAAATGCGCAATCTAACTTTGAGAATGTCAGATGAGTATCTAGACTTAGACCTTTTAGATGAACAAGCGCGATACATACTAGGTCAAATTCGTTCTGACGAAGTAATAATTCAATAAGTTTAGTCTTTGAGTGATCTTCCAATTAAAAAAATTAAAAATAAAAGCTGATAATTTTATAGCTTTTCATCAGCTATTTTACATTTTTTAAGCATTTTTTATTTTGCTATCGCATTTTCCAATTAAATAGTTTAAAGATAGTTTAACGCTAAACTATTTTGGGGTGAGCTCCTATGACGTCTCGCAAAGTTTCAAAAAAAACTAACGTAAACAAACAAGAATTACTCTCTTTTTATAAGGATATGCTTTTAATTAGGCGGTTTGAGGAAAAAGCTGGTCAGCTCTATGGAATGGGTTTAATAGGTGGCTTTTGCCACCTTTACATAGGTCAAGAGGCTGTTGTTGTTGGGCTAGAGGCTTCAGCAGAAGAGGGAGATAAAAGAATAACTTCCTATCGTGACCACGGGCATATGCTTGCTTGCGGTATGGATCCTAATGGTGTCATGGCTGAACTCACAGGCAGAGCTGGGGGTTACTCTAAAGGAAAAGGCGGTTCAATGCATATGTTCAGCAAAGAGAAGAATTTCTATGGCGGGCATGGAATTGTTGGAGCACAAGTTCCTCTTGGAGCTGGACTAGCTTTTGCAGATAAATATTTAGAAAATGATAGAGTAACTTTTACTTATTTTGGCGATGGTGCAGCCAACCAAGGTCAAGTCTATGAGACTTTTAATATGGCGTCTCTTTGGAAACTACCGGTAATCTTCGTAATTGAAAATAATCAATACGCTATGGGTACATCCCAACTACGGTCAACCTCAACACCAGACATTTACACTAGAGGTTCTGGTTTTGATATACCCGGAGAGGCCGTTGATGGGATGGATGTTCTTTCTGTAAAAGCAGCCGGAGATAAAGCAGTTAAACACTGCCGCGCTGGTAAAGGTCCCTATATTCTGGAAATCAAAACTTATCGATACCGAGGACACTCGATGTCTGATCCTGCAAAATACAGAACTCGTGAGGAGGTTCAAAAAATGCGGGAAGAACGGGATGCAATCGAAAATATTAGATCTATTTTACTAACTGGCAACCATGCAAGTGAAGATGACTTAAAGTCGATTGATAAGGAAATTAAGAAAATCGTAAATGAATCTGCGGAATTTGCCAAAGCCAGCCCTGAACCAGAACTTAATGAACTTTACACTGATATTTACGCGTGAGGGGATAGCAAATGACAACTGAAATTTTAATGCCCGCCCTATCACCAACAATGGAAGAGGGAACCTTGGCAAAATGGTTAGTCAAAGAAGGCGACAAAGTCTCTGCAGGTGATATCCTCGCAGAGATAGAAACTGATAAAGCAACCATGGAATTTGAAGCAGTTGATGAAGGAACCATTAGCAGAATATTAGTTTCGGAAGGTTCGGAAGGCATTAAAGTTAATAGCGCAATAGCTATATTAGCCGATGATGGAGAGAATATTTCGGACTTGGAGTTAAGCGATATATCAAATGAAAAACAGACCCTTGCAGACACTAAAAATTCAAAACTAAAAGTAGAAACATCTACCATAGAGTCGATCTCTGAACCCGAATGGACCGATGCGACAAAGGTTAATCAGAAAACCGTCAGAGAAGCCCTGAGGGATGCTATGGCTGAAGAGATGCGGCGCGATGAAAAAGTTTTTCTTATCGGAGAAGAGGTTGCTGAATACCAAGGGGCATATAAAGTCAGCCAAGGACTACTTGAAGAATTCGGTTCAAAAAGGGTTATCGACACTCCAATTACTGAGCATGGCTTTGCTGGCATAGCTACTGGCGCTTCTTTCGCTGGACTAAGGCCTATTGTTGAGTTTATGACCTTCAATTTCGCCATGCAGGCAATCGATCAGATTGTAAACTCTGCAGCAAAAACACTTTATATGTCTGGCGGCCAGATGGGAGCGCCAATGGTATTTCGTGGGCCAAATGGAGCAGCAGCCAGAGTTGGCGCACAACACAGTCAAGACTACACATCTTGGTATGCCCATATCCCGGGTCTTAAAGTAGCAGCGCCATATTCCGCGTCAGATGCCAAGGGCTTACTAAAATCAGCGATTAGGGATGATAATCCAGTAATCTTTCTTGAAAATGAAATTCTTTATGGGCGTAGCTTTGATCTGCCTGATATCGAAGACTATATTATCCCATTCGGTAAAGCGAGAATTTGGCGTAAAGGAACCGACCTCACCATAGTCTCGTTTGGTATTGGTATGCAATACGCACTAAAAGCCGCGGAAGAGTTAGCTGCACAGGGAATAGAAGCGGAAGTTTTAGATTTAAGAACTATTAGGCCAATTGACTACGAAACAATAATTCAGTCGGTCTCTAAAACAAATCGTTGTATTACAGTAGAAGAAGGTTTTCCCGTTGTCTCAATAGGAAATCATTTATCCGCCTATGTAATGGAACACGCATTTGATTATCTAGATGCACCTATAATAAATTGTACTGGCAAGGACGTGCCTATGCCTTACGCCGCAAATTTAGAAAAGCTTGCTCTTGTTACGACTGAAGAAGTCGTTAGTGCAGCAAAAAAAGTTTGCTATCGATAAAGGAGAGTATCAGTGTCTGTGAATATATTAATGCCTGCACTTTCGCCAACAATGGAAGAAGGCACTCTCGCTAAGTGGCTTGTTAAAGAGGGGGATAGGATACAAAGCGGGGATCTTATTGCTGAAATTGAAACCGATAAGGCAACTATGGAATTTGAAGCTGTTGATGAGGGAATTATCGGCAGACTTTTAGTCTCTGAAGGTAGCGAGGGTGTCAAAGTTAACAGTCCAATTGCTGTTATTTTAGATGATGATGAAGAACTCAAAGTGAGTGAAACAGCAGATCTGGTTGTGGAGACAGAACAAACAAAGTCAGAAGTCGCTACAGAAGAAGTGGCGGAAATTCAAAAACCTTCAATGAATGCCGTTCAGACTTCCAGTACGCGAGTCTTCGCTACACCTCTCGCAAGAAGATTAGCTAGAGAAAAAGGCATTGATTTGGGAAGTATTAGCGGTTCTGGTCCTCATGGGAGAATAGTAAAAACTGATATTTTAGAAATAAACGTCTCTAGCGTTGATACCAATCAAGAAAGTTTGGCAAACCCGGTTTTAAGAACTAATGTTCAACAAGCTTCTGGGTCGTCAATAACAAATCTTTACGCTGACAGAGAATTTAAAGAAATTCCTCTCAACAGTATGAGAAAAACAGTTGCTTCTAGGCTAACGGAAGCAAAACAAAATATTCCACACTTTTACCTTAGAAAAGAAGCTAGAATAGACGAATTATTACAAGTAAGAGCAAGATTGAACGCACATTTGGCGGAAAAAAATAATAAACTTTCAATTAACGATTTTATTATAAAATCCTGCGCTTTAGCACTGCAATCGGTGCCAACTGCGAATGCCATCTGGGCCGAGGACAAAATTCTTCAACTTAAACCTTCTGATATTGCAGTAGCTGTTTCCGTAGAGGATGGGCTTTTTACGCCCATTATACGAGATGCCAATACTAAAAGCTTATCAAATATTTCAAAAGAAATGAAAGAATTGGCTGATAAAGCTCGCTCCAAAAAGCTCATGCCAAGTGAATATCAAGGAGGAAGTTTTTCAATTTCGAACCTTGGCATGTTTGGAGTAGATAATTTTGATGCCGTTATAAATCCTCCTCATGGAGCCATACTAGCAGTTGGTAGAGGTCTTCAAAAACCAATAGTAAATGAAGATGAATCTATTTCAGTGGCCAATTTGATGTCCCTTACTCTTTCCGTAGATCATCGTGTGATTGATGGCGCTCTGGGCGCCAAATTGCTCCAAAATATTACCAAATACCTTGAAGACCCAGTACTCATGTTAACGTGACTATCAGTCCGACGACAGTATCTGATCCATTTTGATTGAAGGAGTGCTACAACCAGCCTCACCAACTATTTTAGCCGGAACCCCCGCGACAGTTTTCTTAGGTGGTATCTCTTGTAATACAACCGAGCCTGCTGCGATACGAGAGCAACTTCCAACTTTTATATTGCCTAGCACCTTAGCACCAGCGCCTACCATCACACCATCACCTATTTTTGGATGACGATCCTCTTCTTCCTTACCAGTGCCACCTAAAGTAACCGAATGGAGCATAGAGACATTATCACCAACAACCGATGTTTCACCAATTACGATCGAATGCGCATGATCTATCATCAATCCTTTTCCAATTTTTGCTGCTGGATGTATGTCTATTCCAAAAACCTCTGAGGTTCTCATTTGGAAAAAACATGCCATATCCCTTTGATTATTAATCCAAAGCCAGTTTGAAACCCGATACGCTTGGACTGCAAGGAAGCCCTTGAAATACAAAAGAGGCTGCATATACCTGTTACAGGCTGGGTCCCTATCTACCACCGCCATAACATCGGCTCTCGCAGCAGTTGCAATCTGCGGATCGTTAGAAATAGCCTTGCTGCAGATATCTCTCAGAGTTTGCTCGGAAATTTCAGCTGATGCTAATTTGGAAGCAATCCGATGGGCTAAAGCGTTCTCAAAGCTTGGATGTTGAAGGATACTAGTTTGAATAAATCCACCAATCGCTGGCTCTGCTATCACAGCATCTTCTGCCTCATTACGCAATCTATCCCAAACAGGATCTAACTGAACATATTTTTCTTCTAAATTCACCATCAACTGAACCCTTCGTTACTTTGTACATATAGTGTTGAAACCTTCAAATCTCAACAACTTCATAAAATCGATTGCTGAGATCTAGTCTTTGCTATTTTTTTCAATTGCTCTCCACTTAGAGACATTTTTGTTGTGATCAGTTAAATTTGTGGCAAATGCATGTCCGCCAGTGCCATCTGCAACAAAAAATATGAAATCCGTATTTTCTGGGTTCAAAGCAGCATAAATGCTTTCTTCGCCAGGATTTGCAATTGGTGTTGGAGGCAAGCCCCCCCTTAGATATGTATTCCAAGGAGTATCCTTGCGGAGCTCACTTTGTCGAAGGCCCCGGCCTAAAATTTCTTTACCTTTTGTTATTCCGTATATTACACTCGGATCAGTCTGCAGCGGCATACCCTTTTTTAGGCGGTTGATAAATACACTCGAAATAATCCGCCGTTCACTTTTGAGCCCAGTCTCTTTTTCAATAATTGAGGCTAAAATTAAAGCTTCTTCCGCGGTTTTAAATGGCAAGTCATCTAGTTTAGACTGCCAAGCTCTTTGTAAAATATCTTCTTGCTTTAAGGACATTTGCTTCAATATTGTTGACCTAAAATCTTTTTGACCAAATTCATAACTATCTGGGGCCAAACTGCCCTCTTGAGGAATTTCATTTATCTCCCCAGTAAGATAGCTAATTTCATTTAAGGCTTGTACTATTCTCCATGAAGTAGCACCCTCTGCTATTACAATTCTGTGCCTAGTAGTTTTATCGTCTACAAAAGAATTAAATTCTGCCGGTCTTTTATCGCTAGATTTAAAAGCAAATTTTTCTTCTAATTTTGAGGTTTTAGGATCTAGCTCTCGAACTCTGATGGTTGTTGAAACAATTCCTACTCCGTAGATGATTTCTGTGCCGCAAGTATTTGCCCCACCTTGGGTAACTATATTAGAAATATCCTGCATTGTTGAAAACGCCGGAATAAGAAAACTACCAGCTTTCAACTTAGTATCTTTTTCTTGATACCGAACGCCTACCCTGAAAAACCAAGCTGACTGTAGTGCACCTTTTTTTTCTAATTCTTCAGAAACTGTACGAAATGAACTACCACTCGGGATGCGAATGCATATTGCGGTTTCCAACGGGCCCGCAGAAATATAAAACGACTTTGCCGTTAGACCTATACCGCCAGACAACAGCATTACGACGACGAGTAAAGAAATTATATTTGAGGCAGCGCTTCGCCACATTTTACACTTTCGCCAAAAGCAAACTGGCGTTCGTTCCCCCAAAACCAAAGGAGTTAGAAATAGCGTAGTTTATTTCTCTTGATACTTTTTGATTTGGGGCCAAATCAATTTGTGTTTCTGTTGCAGGATTATCTAAATTGATTGTTGGTGGAGCAACCTGATCACGAATTGCCAAAATAGTAAAAATAGCCTCGATTGCTCCAGCTGCACCCAGTAAGTGACCAGTTGATGACTTAGTAGACGACATCGTTAATTGCCCAGCGTTATCTCCCATCATTCGCTCAACTGCTGCTAATTCGATAACGTCTGCCATGGTTGAAGTACCATGCGCGTTTATGTAACCTAATTGATCAGGTTCGATACCGGCTTTTTTTAATGCAGCCAACATGGATCTTTCTCCACCTTCGCCATTTTCAGAAGGCGCAGTTATATGATACGCATCACCAGACAACCCATATCCAACAACTTCAGCGTATATTTTAGCTCCTCTGCTTTTTGCATGCTGATACTCTTCCAAAACAACAATTCCAGCCCCCTCACCCATTACAAATCCATCACGATCTACATCATATGGGCGAGACGCCTTCGTTGGATCATCAGCTCTTTTAGTTGATAGCGCTTTACAGGCGTTAAACCCACCAATTCCTATCTCAGAAATGGCAGCCTCCGCCCCACCTGCAATCATTACATCAGCATCATTAGCAGCAATAAGCCTAGCCGCATCACCAATTGCGTGTGCTCCGGTTGAACAGGCAGTTACGACTGAATGATTAGGGCCTTTGAAGCCAAATCGAATACTAACCTGCCCAGATATCAAATTTATCAGTGCACCCGGTATAAAAAATGGTGAAATTCTTTTGGGTCCACGCTCATTAATCATTACTGCAGTTTCTGCTATAGAATTTAAACCGCCAATACCTGAGCCAATCATTACACCGGTGCGAAGTAATTTGGCCTCTTCAGTAGGCTTCCAATCAGCATCCCTTACGGCCATTTCTGAAGCAGCAATACCATACAAGATAAAGTCGTCTACTTTTCTTCGTTCCTTTGGCTCCATCCAATCATCGGCATTGAAGGTTCCATTTAGACCGTCTCCATGGGGAACCTCGCAAGCATACTTTGTCGCGACCCGGTCAGCGTTAAACCGTGTTATTATACCTGCACCAGAGTCTCCATTAAGAATACGCGACCAAGTTTCCTCAACGCCACAGGCGAGAGGCGATATCAACCCTAATCCCGTAATAACTACTCGACGCATGTTTTACTCATTATAGACCGCTTTGGTTGCTAATAGCGCGTAAGAGCCCTCTAGGGCAAGTCTTGCGGGCTCCTATCACGGAGCAAATAAAAAACCCTCGCGTCTGCGAGGGCTCTAATCAACTGATACTTTAGCTAAGCAGCTTCTCCGATGAACTTAACAGCATCTCCAAAAGTCTGAATGTTTTCCGCAGCATCATCTGGTATTTCAATTCCAAACTCTTCTTCAAATGCCATCACTAACTCAACCGTATCCAAGCTATCGGCACCTAGATCATCAATAAACGATGCATTATCAACAACTTTATCTTCATCAACGCCTAAATGTTCTACAACAATTTTTTTAACGCGGTCTGCGGTATCGCTCATCGTATCTTCCTCATTCTACAGGGATTGAACCCGATTTTCCCCTAAATTTAAAGGGGTTTTTGCCCTATCGGGCGGTTATGTTAACTAAAGCTAAAAGGATGTTTTTTTATTTAAACAACTCATCATTAACTTTTCACGAGCGCTATAACATAAGAATTTAAATTAGCAAACGTTTTGCAATAAAAAGAATGCTGAATTTAAAATTCTTCAAAATAATAAAATCCTTGAATTTTAGATCATAGCCATGCCACCATTGATATGAAGTGTCGCTCCAGTCAAATAACTTGCCTCCGGGCTTGCTAAGTATAATGCGGCAGATGCTATTTCAGCGGCAGTTCCCATTCTTCCCGCTGGGATCTGGGTCATTATATTAGTTTTCTGATCTTCATTTAATTTATCCGTCATCGGCGTTTCAATAAATCCTGGTGCAATAATGTTGACTGTAATTCCCCGACTTGCCACTTCAAAAGCTAACGACTTAGACAATCCCACCATTCCAGCCTTGGAAGCTGCATAATTAGCTTGCCCAGGATTACCTGTAGAACCAACCACTGAACTAATATTGATTATGCGACCCCAACGATTTTTCATCATACCACGCATAACGCCCTTACAAAGTTTCATTGTTGCTGTTAAGTTTATATCCAAAACTGTCTGCCACTCTTCATCTGACATCCGCATGACCAAATTATCCCGCGTAATACCCGCGTTGTTTACCAAAATATCTATACCACCCATCTTTTCGGAAGCATCTCTCAAAAGATCCTCGATAGCTACAGGATCACTCAAATTACATGGAAAGATTTGTGTGTTATCGTCCAACAAATCTGATAAAACCTGTAAACTTTCTAATCGGGTTCCACTAACTGCAACCTCGGCACCAGCTTCATTCAGCGTTTTAGCTATTTCCCCGCCTATACCGCCAGACGCCCCAGTAACAAGAGCTTTTTTTCCTTTAAGATCATACATTAAATGATACCTTTTAATTTAAAATTTTACTGTTTTTATATCCTCAGGTGAAGAAATATTCTTGAGATCTATATTTTTATCTATCCGTCTTATCATTCCACTCAAGGCTTTACCCGATCCAACTTCCCAAATTTCATCCACCTTATTTTTTGCCATCCATATGACTGACTCACGCCACCTAACTGACCCAGTAACCTGACTAACTAACAATTTTTTTATCTGGGTGGGATCCGAAACCGTTTGAGCGCTTACATTTGATATAATTGGAACAATTGGTGGTTTAATTTTAATAGTTTCTAATTCAATCTTCATTTTTTCTGCTGCAGGAGCCATCAATTCACAGTGAAAAGGGGCGCTCACAGGAAGCATAATAGCTCTTTTCGCCCCAAGATTTTTAGCAAGCTCAATAGCTAACTCTACGGCAGCTTTTTCACCAGATATGACAACTTGAGAAGGATCATTATCATTTGCTGCCTGACAAATACCTGCAGCTTGAGCTTCACTAGCCAAAGATTGAACCGTCGCAAAGTTTAATCCCAATATAGCAGCCATAGCCCCAACTCCAACGGGAACTGCGTCTTGCATAGCGAGCCCTCTAGCTCTCAGAAGTCTTGCCGCATCTGAAACAGAAATAGCTTTACTCATCGCCAGCGCAGAATATTCACCCAGAGAGTGCCCAGCTAAGTAAGCACAGCTTTCAGTTTTAAAACCTTCACTTTCTAATCCTCTTAATGCCGCTAAGCTCATCGCCATTAATGCTGGCTGAGCGTTTTGGGTGAGAGTCAATTCTTCAATATCGCCATCCCATATTAGGGAAGATAGGTTTTCGCCCAATGCATAATCAACTTCCTCAAATACAGCTTTAGCTGACGAATATTCGTCAGCTAGTAATTTGCCCATTCCTATACTCTGAGACCCTTGCCCAGGGCATACTAAAGCTCTAACCACAAATAACTCCTTATATGTAAATTGCAGATATCTGTCTTGTTGAAATCATGCAATCCTTTTAGTTTATAAAAGTAGGTGGGTATTTTTCTGGAAAACTTGTAGCGCTGTGCCAACTTTCGGCAATATTTAAAAGGCTATTATCAGAAAACTGTTTGCCAATTAATTGAATACCAAATGGCAATTTATTTTTGCAAAAACCAGCTGGAAGATTAATAGCTGGAAGCCCTATTAAACTGACCGGCACTACGACCTGCATCCATCTATGATATGTGTCCATCGGGTAGTTAGAAATGAATTCTGGATATTCTTTTTCTATATTAAACGGCTGTACCTGTGTTGAAGGCAATACAGCAGCATCACACTGGTCAAGCACTGAAGCCATTTTCTTAAACCACTCGCTTCGGGTCTTAGAAGCTTGTACTATCTCGTCGTTTTTGAGCGATAGCCCTCGCTTTATTTCCCATATAAGTGGTTTCTTCATCAACCTACGTTTTCCTGAATCATCAAATTCCTTTGCAAGCGAGTTGGCTACGGACCAAGATCGCAAAGTAATCCAAGCTTCCCAAACTTTTTCCATAGCCATGGGTAAATCAATAACCTCTATTGAAGCGCCTAGTTCCTCAAATTTTTTTAACGATTGCTCAGTGAGATCCCTTATTCCTTCTTCAAGTGGAAGATCCCAGCCCATAAAAGATATTATCCTTTTATTTTTTAATGAATGATCCTTTAACGGCACGTTAACATCAAAAAAAGGAACTCCATTAGGTTGCCTTTCATCTTTACCAGCCATAACCCTCAATAAAACTGCTAAATCCTGAGGGTTTTTGGCCATTGGTCCACTAGTAGACAATTTATGCAAATATAACTCATCACTAGGTTCACTAGGCACTAAACCCCAGGTAGGTCGCATCCCATAGACATTATTCCAAGCAGCGGGGTTCCGAAGAGAACCCATCATATCCGAGCCATCAGCATATTTTACCATATCACAAGCCAAAGCAACCGCTGCCCCGCCAGAGGATCCTCCAGCAGTTTTACTCAAGTTATAGGGGTTTTTTGTAGCTCCAAATACTGGATTAAAAGTATTACTGCCTAACCCAAGCTCTGGTGTATTCGTTTTTCCAATTATAATAGCGCCGGCCTTACGCATTCGGGCAACAATTATGTCATCATTATCGGCTATTTCATTAGCAAAAATCGGCGAACCTTGAGTTGTCCTAAACCCCTTTGCATTCGCTAAATCTTTTATTGCAATGATCTCGCCATGAAGTTCACCTTGCTCCTCGATTGGCAATTTTTCTTTATTAAAGGCTTCATCTAGAATATCATTTTCTTGTCGCATCGAAACAATGGCATTCACTTCAGGGTTCCATTTACGAATTTGCGCAAGCCTAAATTCAATTTTCTCTGTTACTGATCTTTCAACTGTCAAAATGTTATCTTTTATCTAGTTTTCTTTACTCTTAACTTAATCGCTATCCTTTGCTTCAGCCCTTGATTTCCCAGAAACATTCATTGCTAAAGTAGCAGCCATAAAATCGTCGAGATCACCATCTAATACTCCTTTTGTATCGGAAGTTTCGTGTCCGGTTCTAAGGTCTTTGACCATCTGATAAGGCTGTAAGACATACGACCTTATTTGGTTGCCCCAACCCGCGTCGCCTTTATTCTCATGGGCCTCAACAACCGCAGCACTTCTACGATCTAACTCCAGCTGGTATAATCGCGATTTTAGCGCTTTCATTGCAATATCGCGGTTTTGATGCTGAGATTTTTCTGAGCTTGTCACGACAATTCCCGTGGGATTATGCGTTATTCTAACCGCGGAATCAGTGGTGTTAACGTGCTGCCCTCCAGCCCCTGAAGAGCGAAAAGTGTCTATTCGAATAGACGCTGGATTAACCTCAATATCAATATTATCATCTACCACTGGATAAACCCAAATTGAACAAAAGGAAGTATGCCTTTTAGCCGAACTATCAAAAGGTGAAATCCTAACAAGCCTATGGACGCCACTTTCCGATTTCAGCCAACCATAAGAATTATGGCCACTTATTTTATAAGTCACAGATTTAATGCCAGCTTCTTCCCCAGGGGTTTCCGATTGCAAATCGACATTATACCCTGTTTTTTGAGCCCACCTTAGATACATACGAGCCAACATCGCAGCCCAATCACAACTTTCTGTGCCGCCAGCACCAGCATGAATTTCAAGGAACGTATCGTTTGCATCAGCCTCACCATTCAAAAGCGCTTCAAGCTCTTTTGAAGCTGCATTTTTAGCTAAAAGGTTTATAGCTTTTTCAGCCTCATCAATAATTTCGCTATCTTCTTCCTGCTCACCTAATTCAATCATTTCGATATTATAGAGTAGATCATCTCTAATTTGATTATGCCCCTCCATTGCGTCAACTAATGATTGTCTCTCTCTCATCAACTTCTGAGCCTGATCAGGTTTATCCCAAAGATTGGGGTCTTCTACACGAGCATTAAATTCTTCTAGACGGTTAGATGCAGTATCCCAGTCCATTCTCTGGCGAAGTAGTTCCAAAGATTTTTCAACTGAGTTGACTAAATTTTCTATATCTGCTCTCATAGTTTTTCTTTTAATTTACCGCTAATATTTCATGAATTTTTTCTTAGTAAAGACCACCAGAAGTAAGAGTTCCTAGGCTTGCGGCACCACCAAAGGTTACAATTTCTCCGCTGGAACTTGTTGTATGAACTAGTTGCTCATCCTCTTCGGAAAAAAGGTCAATATTGCTTCCCATTGCAAAACCTCCGTTTACAGCATCCCCAAATGTTGGTTCCTCTCCATCACGAAAATATTCTGCAACCACAAAATCTCCAACGGCTTTTCCATCTAATCGATCACCTGTAAGACGATGGAGGTTAATAAACTTGCCGCCGTCCGGCACCTTAAAATTACCTCCACCATATTTCTTGATAGCTGAAAGCATAAATTCATTAAATACCGGACCACATGTACTACCACCGCCAGTTCCTCGACCAAGCGGCGCGGGAATATCATAACCGATATAACAACCAGCAACAATATTGCTGGTGAAACCCACAAACCATGCATCTTTAGCTTCGTTAGTTGTCCCTGTTTTTCCAGCAGTAGGCACTGGCAATTTTACTGTTCTAGATGCTGTTCCGCGAGTAACAACACCTTCCATCATTGAAGTCAGCTGGTAGGCGGTTACGGCATCCATAACTCTTTCTCTTTTTGAAGTAATTTCCGGCCCCAAACCCAGTGGCAGAAAATCCTCCACACAATCCTCACATACTCTTGGGTCATGGCGATAAACTGTCTTGCCAAACCTATCTTGAATGCGATCTACCAACGTTGGTTCTACTCGCTCGCCACCATTTGCAAACATGGCATACGCAGCAACCATCTTATAAAGTGTAGTTTCTTCGGCACCCAAAGAATTAGCCAAATACGGACGCATATTCATATAAACACCAAAACGTTCAGCATAATCTGCTATAGTTTTCATCCCAACATCTTGAGCAACCCTAATAGTCATTAAATTTCTAGACTTTTCTATACCCGTACGCAGGGGAGTTGGTCCATAAAACTTACTTGACGCATTCTTGGGCCGCCATAGACCTTCCGGCGTATTGAATTCGATTGGTGCGTCGATAACTACGGTGGCAGGAGTATACTTACTGTCAAGCGCAGATGCATAAACAAATGGCTTAAAACTTGAACCTGGCTGACGATCTGCTTGCGTGGCCCGATTGAAAACAGAATGGTCATAATCAAAGCCACCTTGCATGGCAAGAATGCGCCCAGTGTTGACGTCCATGGCCATAAACGCTCCCTGAACTTCGCTTATCTGTCTCAGTGTCCATCTCTTAAACTCTTTATCTTCATCAAGTAACGCTCTTACATAAATAACATCACCTAGAGACAAGATATCCTGTGCCCTTTTTGCCTTATACTGCGTGCTTTCTTCATTGGTTTTTTTATGAGCCCAAGTTACATCTTTATATGAAATATAATGTCCTCTTGGATCGTCAGGAACTCCTTCTATCCCAATGATTGCACTATCTCCTTTAAAACCTAGAACAACAGCAGGGTACCATCGCCCATCTAAGTTGATTTTACGCGACATAGGGAGCACAGAGAGAGCTTCTCTCCAGTAACCTAACTGAGGTTCTGTTAATTTCAATCCAGTCCCTCTCCAAGCCCCTTGCTTCCTATCAAAAGCTTCAAGTGCTCTTTGTAATGCAGTGGCCGCAACGCTCTGCATCTCTGGATCTAGTGTTGCCCTAACCGTCATTCCCGAGGTAAAAAACTCTTCTTCACCAAAATTTCTGCTCAGCTGCCTGCGGATTTCATCTGTAAAATAGTCACGTGGAGGAAGAGAGGATTTAAATGAGGGGAAGTCACCATTTTGAACAGATTTTAGTGGCTTTTGAAGTTCCACTTTATATTCTGTTTCGTTGAGATAGCCATTCTGCCACATTTCGCGGAGCACGTAGTTCCTTCTCTCTAATAAGCGATCTTTTTTTCTAACTGGATGAAATTTGGAGGGAGCTTTTGGTAAAGCAGCGAGAAAAGCGGCTTCATGCGGAGCTAATTGGTCCAAGGTTTTATTAAAGTAAGTTTGAGCGGCGGCCGTTACACCGTAGGAATTTTGCCCGAGAAAAATTTCATTCAAATATAGCTCAAGTATTTTACTTTTAGGTAGCGTATTTTCTATGCGCGTTGCTAAGATTATTTCTTTAATTTTTCGCTCGGCTTGACGTGAACCATCTAACAAAAAGTTCTTCATGACTTGTTGAGTAATAGTTGATGCCCCCCTTACTACCTGTCCGCCAGAACGGACTGCATCAACAATAGCTGAAATTATTCCTCGCACATCATATCCGGGATGTGAGTAAAAATTTTTGTCTTCCGCTGATATAAATGCATTTTTAATTGAAACCGGGACTTCATCAACAGGCGTAAATAGCCTCCGCTCTCGAGCAAACTCATCTATTATCCGCCCCTCTACAGAGTAAATCCGGCTAATTGTTGGGGGTTTATACTGAGAAAGCGATTCATGACTTGGAAGATCTCGTCCATATATCCAAAAAACTGCACCAACAGTAATAGCGGCTCCAATTGCACCCAACGTTAAGATGGTGAAAACCGATCCAATAATGTTTATTAATGGCCTAACCAATGTTTATCCCTTAAAAGGCTCAAATGTAGTCAACAAATTACTCATGCTCTAAAATACTTACAATATGTTTAAATTAAATAGATACAATTTTAAGATTATTCCTTTTTTAAAAATTTCTGCTGTTTATCTTTTATCTGCCAGCGTGATATTGCTTCGGAAAGTGCATCAGCAAATTCTACCTGCCACTGTGGCGTAATTAAATTTTGCAAATCAGAGGAAGTAGACATAAAGCCAGCCTCTATTAGAATTGACGGAATATCTGGAGATTTTAAGACGGAAAATGCTGCATATCTTAACGGCTGCGAACTGAGCTCCGTAATGTTTTCCTTAAATACTTGAAGAATAAAAGAAGCAACGGCCTCATTTCGTGGCCTTGTTTCTTGCCGTGCCATGTCAATTAATACAGAGGCGACCTGGCTATCTATGCCACTCAGATCAACATCTCTTAAAATTTCTGACCGATCGTGCCTCGAAGCTAACTGAGCGCTCATTTTATCAGTTGCCTTTTCGCTTAAAAGATAAACCGTTGTCCCGCTCGCCTCTCCTTCAATTACAGCGTCTGCATGTAATGAAATGAAAAGGTCTGCACCCGATTGTGCTGCTATTGTTATCCGATCCTCAAGAGAAAGAAATATATCTTCGCTCCTCGTCAAAACCACTTTAAATTCAGTGTTTCTAATTAAACTTTCTTTGACCGCTGCGGCCAACTCCAACATTAGATTAGACTCACGATAACCACTGGCCTCAGCACCGGGATCTTTACCGCCATGCCCAGGGTCCAAAACAACTACAAATTCCTTATTTTCAATGACTGCACTTTTTTCTTTTTGTTCCGAATTTTCACTCTTTAAGAAATTTTTACTATTTACATTTTCTGATTTAAAAACATCTTTAGATACTGTTTTTAATAAAATTGAAATTGTTGCACTGCTATCGTTTGGATCAATCCTCATTTCAGTATTCTCAATATTCCAGAAGTCCTCAAACTGGATCGAAAGCCTTGACCATTTAGAGTCTAACTCTTCAAATTTTATAAATTTTATATTCTTACTATGATTAAGTTTTTGCGGATCTATCTCATCAAAGCTCACTGTATTAAAATCGATGATTAAACTTATTGGATCCTCTAAAAAGCTTATTTTGTAAGGAACCCCCTGGCTTAAGCTAAGATTAATTTCAAGACCACCAAAAAATCGATCCTTAACAAAAGAATTTTCATGTAATAATCTTGCAAAACTAACTTCTGATGCTGCTGGAACGGCTAAAACTAAAAAAAAGATAGTATAAATAAAATTTATCAAAAATACCCTCGTTTTTTCATAAACTCGCCTAACTTGTTTATACCCTCTGTTATTTCGTCAGTCGATCTAGCATATGAAATTCTAATAGTCGTTTTGCCTCTCGCAGGATCAAAATCTACGCCTGGGGTTATGGCCACTCCAACTTCTTGCAAGATATCATTGCAAAACGATAAACTGTCATCACTATATTTAGAGATATCTATATAAAAATAAAAAGCTCCATCAGGAGGTGCAAAGCTTTGTAATCCTATATGTTGCAACCCATCCATAATAATTTGACGATTTTTGCGATAGATATTTAGATTTTGAGACAACTCGTCTTCACAATTCATAGCTTCTAAAGCCGCAAACTGAGAAACGTGTGGGGAACATATAAATAAATTTTGAGCTAGGCGCTCTACGACTCTAATATGATTTTGGGGAACTACCATCCAACCAACGCGCCATCCAGTCATCGAAAAAAATTTCGAAAAAGAATTGATTACATAGCAATCATTGGTAACTTCTAAGGCTGAAACGGCTTTTTTTTCATACTGTATGCCGTGATATATTTCATCACTTATGAAATTTGCCCCGATAGAATGAGATGCGTCTATTAAATCAGTAAGCTCATCCTTACTCAACATGGTGCCCGTGGGGTTTGAAGGTGACGCAACGAGCAATCCATCTAAATTTTGAGAAACGACATCTTCTGCCGTAGGTTGAAATTTATTTTCGAAATTGGTCATGATATCAACTGGGGAAATTCCAAGCGATTTCAAAATTTGTCGATAACTGGGGTAACCAGGAGCACCTATACCCACCCTCGCACCTTCCTCAAAAAGAGCGGTAAATGATAGGATGAAAGCACCGGAAGAACCTGATGTAACAATCACTCGCGAGGGATCTAAATCTAAATTGTACCATCGGCCATATAAATCAGAGATTTTTTTTCTTAATTCTGGCAGGCCTAGTGCAACTGTATATCCAAGAGGGTTGCTTTTAATTATCTGAGATGTTCGCTCTAAGGCATCAGATGGTGCTGCCGTGCTAGGCTGGCCAACCTCCATATGTATAATTTTACGGCCACCTTCTTCAGCTTTCCTAGCATTTTCCATAACATCCATGACAATGAATGGATCTACATTTCCTCTCATCGAGTATTTCATGTGATTGCTTTCCCATATTTTTTAGATCCAAGCTTTTCCGGATAAATCAGCTTTGACTGTCGGTAGAGTTTATAACAAATTTTCATGTTACATTTTTAATCTAATTTAGAAGGTTGCACTATTTAAAAATTGATTTAACCCTGTGGCAGGTGGGTGAGAAAATATACTTATCATAATAAGGAAAATGCAATCTCTAAAAGCCACAGTTGAGGTAACCCAAAGAATAGGTCCTAAAAATGTTTAGAATAGTAATTTCGGTTTTATTTTTTTTGGCAACTCAATCATTTGCTTTAGACCTATCTAAAATGAGCGAATCTGAAAGAGCGCTATTGCAAGAAGAAATTCGACTATACCTACTGGAAAATCCTGAAGTTATCATGGAAGCCGTTGATGTTTTGAGGAAAAAAGAGCAGCAAGCAGCGATTCAATCTGATTTTGAGTTAGTGAAAAAGCATGAAAAGGCTATTTTTGAAGATGGCTTTTCGTTCATAGGCGGAAATCCAAATGGGGATATCACGCTGGTGGAGTTTGTTGATTACAGATGTGGTTATTGCAAGAAAGCCCATAATGAGGTTGAAAAGCTTCTGAGTACCGATGGGAATATTCGATTTGTAATAAAGGAGTTTCCCATACTTGGCGACGACTCTTTAATGTTATCTAAATTTGCTTTGGCAGTTAAGATCGTACATGGCGATGAAATGTATAAGCTCGTTCACGACATTTTAATTAAAATGAAAGCTCCACCAAGTGAGAAAGCCTTCGATCAAATTATAAGCAACCTAAATTTAGATGCCAAACTTGTTGAAAGCGCAATGGAAAGTAATGAGGTCAATGGAATGATTGCTTATACACGCACTCTAGCTGAAAGGCTGAAAATAAGTGGAACTCCAACCTTTGTTATGAATGATGAATTAATCCGGGGCTATGTTCCTTTCGATGCTTTAATTAGTATTGTTGATAATAAAAGAAACTAAGGCACTTACGGTTTCTTGTGGATATTGATCAGGAAAAAAATGACCACCTCCCATGGGCTTTTTTTCAATATTTGAAAAATTTTTACTCCAAGTTGCAGGGATATCGAAGTGCTGAGCCATTGCTCCAGTTTTCCCCCACATCACGCAAGCTGGGATCTCAAGACAGCGACTTCGATCTTCTTTATCAAGAGCCCAGTCGATATGTATTGCGGCTCTATAATCGTCACACATAGAGCGAATTGTATCTACGTTATTCCAAGATTTTCTGTATTGACTGAGTTTTTCTGAGTCGAAGTTGTCAAGATTTGCTGCACCCCAACCCAAAAGACAAGATTCATAAAAATAATCAGGATCGGCAGAAATCAATTTTTCTGGAAAAGGTGATTGTTGGGCCAAAAATAACCAATGATAATAGCTTTGAGCAACTTGAGTTGTTAACTCAGAAAGCATAAGTTCCGTGGGTACTATATCCATTAGTGTAATAGATTTTATTCTATCTGTCTCATCCAGTGCCATTCTATGAGCTACTCGCCCTCCTCGATCGTGACCCACAATATGAAACTTTTTGAAACCCAAGTGCGACATTAATTGAATTTGGTCCTCAGCCATATGTCTAAAACTAAAATTTTCAACACCCGTTGGCTTTTCCGAATTACCATACCCTCTAAGATCGGAACAGATAATAGGATAATTTTCAGGAAACTTGTCAGCTATTCCTGCCCACATTGCATGAGTTTGCGGAAATCCATGGAGAAACAAAATCGCATTTTCAGATGCGTTATCTTTGTTTTTTATTCTAAAATTTATTTCTATACCATTCACTTTGGCATTAGAGAGCAAGAAATCATCAAACATTTTGCAACTCAGAAAAGGAATTTATCACTCTTACCCAACTACGGATACCTTTTCGGAAACTCTCAAGATCATATTTCTCGTTCGGGCTATGAATTTGGTCATCATCTTTAGCGAACCCTATTAGAATTGGATCTACCCCAGTTATTTGCTGGAAATGACCAGCAATCGGAATAGAACCGCCGCAACCAACGAAAGCGGCCTCAATTCCCCATTCTTCTGAAATCGCTTCTCTTGCTTTTTCAAACTCTGGAGATGAGGTATCCATTTGGCTGGCTTTTGAGGCTTCATGCTCTAAAAATGTAACTGTACAGTCAATGGGGACAAGATTTTGAATCATTTTTCGGAAAGACTTGCGGATTTTAAAAGGATCTTGGCTTCCTACCAATCTAAAGCTTATTTTTGCTGAGGCTTGGGATGGTAAAACCGTTTTAAATCCCTCATTGATATAACCAGATTTTATACCATTAATTTCACAAGTTGGTCTCGACCATATCATCTCAAGCGGAGACCTGCCTTTTTCTCCTGCTGGTATAGATAAACCAACTTCACTGAGGAATTGATCATGTTTGAAATTTAGACTTTCCCATTGATCTTTAATATTTTGGGATAATTCTGAAACGCCATCGTAAAAACCTGGTATTGTTATAGTGCCATCTTTATCATGCATAGCAGATAAAACATTAGTAAGTAGTCGTGCTGGGTTGGTAGAAATACCTCCGTACATTCCAGAATGAAGATCTTTATCTGGTCCGGTTATAATAATTTCTTCTTTAAGAATGCCCCTCAACATAGTTACAATCGAAGGGACTCTACTTTCAAATAACCAAGTATCGCATATTAGAACAATATCTGAAGATATTTCCTTTTTATATTTTTTCATGAATGGAACTAAGTTTGGAGATCCGCTTTCTTCTTCACCCTCAAAGAAAAAAGTGACCTTAAATGGAAGTGAACCATTTTGAGCAATCCAGACCCTGCAAGCTTCAACAAACGTCATTAGTTGCCCTTTATCATCTGATGATCCACGAGCACGTATAACAGATCCGCTTGGCAGTTTTTCGATAATCGGTTCAAATGGGTCATTGTCCCATAATTCTAATGGGTCAACAGGCTGCACATCGTAATGTCCGTAAAATAGGATGTGGGGCCCACTGTCAGATCCTAAGTCTCCTAAAACTAAGGGATGTCCCCCTGTTTCATATTTTTCTACTTTTGCGCCAAAAGATTTTAGATCCGCAACTAACCAATCTGCCGCTTCAGCACAGTCTTTTTCAAACTCGGGATCGGTGGATATTGATTTTATTTTCAGAAAATCAAACAGCCTATTTAGATTTTGTTCCATTTCACTGTCTATGCGCGACAAAGTGGCATCTAGCATCTATTGAAACCCTCATGTTTACGAATATCTATAGCATATAAAAAACTTAGCCTAGACGTTGATTGTCGCACGAACAAGGCAAAAAATTAAAGTGTAAATTTAGATTAATAAACTTTGATAACTTAGCATCAAGGTCAAAAAAAGAAAACGTCTGATGACAAAAGAAATAGATAAAAGTTTTTATGAGCAGAAACTCGATGCTGCGTTAGAAAGCCTGCATTTAGAGGGAAGATATCGCACTTTTATTGAAATAGAGCGCGCCAGAGGCAGTTTTCCAAATGCACGATGGATAGCAAAAGATAATACAGAAAGATCAGTTACTGTCTGGTGCGGTAACGATTACCTCGGCATGGGCGAAAGCGATGTTGTTTTAAAAGCAATGCAAGACGCGCTTAGTAGCGCTGGTGCTGGTTCTGGTGGTACTAGAAATATATCTGGAACTACAGTGCATCATAAAAAACTTGAACATGAGTTAGCCAGCCTGCATGACAAAGAGGCTTGTCTTTTATTCACAAGCGCCTACGTAGCCAACGATTCAGCTCTTTCAACTCTTTCAAAGCTCTTTCCCAATCTGATTATATACTCTGACGAGTTAAACCATGCTTCAATGATCGAAGGAATACGTAGAAATGGTGGTGAGCGGAGAATTTTTCGTCATAATGACGTAGAACACTTGCGTATACTATTAAAGGCTGATGATCCAAAAGCTCCCAAACTGATAGCTTTTGAATCCATTTATTCTATGGATGGCGATTTTGCGCCGATCAAAGAAATATGTGATTTAGCTGAAGAATTTTCAGCCTTAACATATATTGATGAGGTCCATGCTGTTGGAATGTACGGGAAAACCGGTGGTGGACTGGCTGAACAGGAAAATTTACTATCTCGTATTGATATTATTAACGGAACCTTGGCAAAAGCTTTTGGAGTCATGGGTGGATATATTGCTTCATCTGAGAAACTTTGCGATGCTTTAAGATCTTATGCACCCGGGTTTATATTTACAACTTCGTTACCGCCTGCGATTGCGGCTGGCGCGGCCGCATCTGTAGAACACTTAAAAGCTAATCATTTGCTCCGAGAGCAACACCAACTACAATCAAAGGTTCTGAAAGCAAGGTTGAAGGCTGTGGGCCTTCCTATAATTGATCATGGAAGCCATATAATACCAGTTGTGGTAGGTGACCCCATCCATACAAAAAAACTTTCTGATATGCTATTGTCAGACTTTGATATTTATGTGCAACCAATAAATTACCCAACCGTTCCGCGAGGCACCGAACGCCTTAGGTTTACTCCGTCTCCCATGCACGGGCCAAAACAGATAGATCACTTGGTAGCATCGATGGACTACCTTTGGTCTCATTGTGCGCTGAATCGTGCCGAGTTAAGCGCATAAATTTGATGTAAGTGCAAAAACAAGTTTATTGTGATAAACAGTAGGTTAGGTGCCGTGAAAGCGATTCGCTAAGTGCTTTCGGCTGGGGTAAAGGCACTTGGGGTAAATTGGTTATGGCTAAATATAAACTGGCTTATAACAGTCAGGAAGATAATAAAAATAAACCAAAGGGTTTCGACGACTTTGAGCTAAAGCTCGGAGACACCTTACGTGGCGAGCGAGCCACTATGGGAAAGTGTGTCGTAGAGGTTCAAAACGAGCTCAAAATTAAGGCTGCTTATATCTCAGCAATAGAAAATTGTGACCCACTTGCATTTGACACACCAGGTTTTGTTGCCGGGTATGTCCGTTCTTACGCACGATACTTAAATTTAGATCCCGACGAAGTATTTTCAAAATTCTGTTCGGAAAGTGGCTTTGCTACTGTTCACGGTATGTCAGATAAAGCTTCTTCGATAAAAGAAAAAACTAATTCTATCTTGTTACCTTCTGATAATTTTATTGATGGTGAAGAGCTTTTCAACAAATCCCCTACGGCTATATTAGACAGCTCCTCTAAAACCTTTGATAAAATTGAGCCTGGTGCGATTGGTTCAATAGCCGCATTGATTTGTATAGTTTGTGGAATAGGCTATGGCGGATTGACATTATTTAATCAGATGCAAACTGTTAAAATATCACCTTCTGATGCAAGCCCGATAGTTTTAACTGAGATAAGTTCAGAGTTGGTAAGAGTAGAAAATGTAGATAGCTCTACATCAAGTGAAACTAGAAGTGAGCAATTGGATAGGTTATATCGACCGCAAGCTTTAGAAGTTCCAGTCCTTACTGCTAGGGATGGTCCTATATCCACCTTGGACCCATCATTTTCAAAAAATTTCGATATGCAGCAAGAGTTAATTATTTCTGAGGTAGCAACTAACGCTTTAGAAGGAAACTTAATTGAACAAGTTTCTAGCAATAATTTCCATGAGGCTCCGATTCAAGTTGTTCAAGATCTTCCGCCTTCTATAGCAGTCTTGGTAACTGAAAACGCCTGGGTGCAAATTACAGGATCAGATGGCACGGTTATTTATGAAAACATAATGCTTCCAGGAGAAGAATTTGTGTTGCCTCAATTGGAAGTCCCGCCAAAACTCAGAGCTGGAATGTCTGGATATGTTTATTTCTCGGTCAACGGCGAACTTTTTGGGCCAGTGGGGAGCGGCACCTCTGTTAGAAAGAATGTTGAGCTATCTGCTGCTAATATTGTTTCGAATTTACAGACGCCCGAACTTTCGAATAAAAAATTGATTGCCGAGTTGATTTCTGAAGGAAATTTTCCGAGTTTACAGAAGTTTAAACTGGACTAAAAGGCTATTTATCGTTCATAAAACAGTTGGCATATAAGTGTCATAAGAACGGTAAAGAAATGTCTGAAAACCATATTAGGCCTTGGCGAAATATTTATAGGCGTAAATCACGTCAAATAAATGTTGGAAGCGTTCCCATTGGTGGTGACGCCCCTATTGCAGTCCAAACAATGACTAATACACTAACCACAGACGTAAAAAGTACAATTGAACAAGTAGTTGCTGCTTCTGAAGCCGGCGCAGATCTTGTCAGGGTTTCAGTGCCTGATCTTGAGAGTAGCAAAGCATTGAAAGAGATTGTCAAAGAAAGCCCAGTACCAATCGTTGCTGACATTCACTTCCATTACAAAAGAGGCATAGAGGCTGCAGAAGCCGGGGCGGCCTGTTTGAGAATAAATCCAGGAAACATTGGTTCTGAGGAAAGGGTTAAAGAGGTTATTCGAGCGGCAAAAGACAATAATTGCTCTATGCGAATTGGTGTAAATGCTGGATCATTAGAAAAAGATTTGCTTGAAAAGTATGGCGAACCTTGTCCAGAGGCAATGGTAGAAAGCGGATTGGATCATATAAAAATTTTAGAAGATAATGATTTCCACGAATTTAAAATAAGTGTCAAAGCATCTGATGTTTTTTTATCTGCAGCAGCTTATCAGGCTCTTGCAGACGCTACTGATGCGCCGTTACATCTGGGGATTACTGAAGCAGGGGGCTTAATGAGCGGTACTATAAAGTCTTCTATTGGTTTAGGCAGCCTTCTTTGGTTAGGCATAGGTGATACTATTAGAGTTTCTTTGTCAGCCGATCCTGTAGAAGAGGTTAAAGTTGGCTATGATATATTGAAGTCCCTTGGTTTAAGGCACAGGGGCGTGAATATAATTTCATGTCCATCCTGCGCGAGGCAAGGCTTTAACGTTATAGAAACAGTTCAAATTTTAGAAGACCGTCTTGCTCATATCAAAACACCAATGAGCTTATCAATAATCGGATGTGTCGTTAACGGTCCAGGAGAAGCTCTTATGACAGACATAGGGTTCACGGGTGGTGGAGCTGGAAATGGTATGATTTATTGGGCTGGAAAACAGGATCACCGTATTAGCAATGATGATATGGTCGACCATATTGTTGATCTTGTTGAGAAGCGTGCGAAAGAAATTGATGCAGAAAAGGTTCAAGAACCTGCGGAATAAATCATACCAACTTGAGCATTTAAAAGTAAAATTTTCATGCGATTAATACTACGAGAACTAATCAAAATAAAAAATAGAACTGTTTGGTCCTGGTATGGTTTTTACCATGTTGCCAAAACCGAAGGAAGCTTATGGCAGTGGATAATCGCAAATATCATTTCTGGTTCTTTAACTTTTTTCTTACCCATAACTTTTACCCAGCAGGCGATAATACTAGCTGGTGGTATTTTGATATTGGCAGCTGAGTGTTTCAACACAGCTATAGAACGCATTGTAGATGATATCAGCATTAAACAAAGACCAGCAGCAAAACATGCAAAAGATGCTGGTAGTGCAGCTGTAGCTATTACTGCAATCGCTACAGGCGTAGCCTGGCTTGTGATTATTGTTGATTTACTATCACGCTGAGTTCTTCAATTACTCTCTTTATTATTTTTCAATTTGATGGCTCGGTTGACGAAGCTCAAACCCAAATTCACTTGGATCAACTCATAAATAAACTATCTCAAGGGCAAAGACGGTTTTCTAAGGGGTAAAAGTATCAATTTTTTTGTAAAATTTTTTAAACTTCCAATTATTTTCATCATATTTGGGTTATTCAGCTTGATGTTCGTCGAATTAGACCGACGGTCGTATGAGAGCAATATTTTCAATAATTCTGATAGCAATATCGAAATTATTAAAAGTATTCACCCGTCAAAAGAGTTTACAATTATTAGCCATGGCTTTGCCGGCTCAAAAGAAATGATGAGACAAATAGCCTATGATATTGCTAACGCAGGAAGTAATGCTGTGCTGTTCGATTTCATCGGCCATGGCTCAAACCAGCATAAGCTTGTAAATCAACCAACGGAGATTACAGGTACTACCCAGCAACTAGTTAATCAATTATCGAACCTTATAAAATTTGTTTATGAGAAATTTGGGGATGAAATCAGTATATCATTAGTCGGGCATTCTATGGCTTCAGATATCGTGATTAGAGCCAGTGCCGATAAAAGAATTAAGTCTGTTGTCGCTATTTCTCCATATTCTACTGGAATAACTAAGGATTTTCCAAAAGACCTTTTGCTAGTATCTGGCCAATTTGAAAATCATTTAAGATTGCATGCGTTACAAATGGTAAAAATCTTTAAACCCGAGGTTAAGGAAAATACAGAATACGCGGATGAAAAAATCAGAAGAAAAGCTTCCTTCATAGACAACACCGGCCACGTTAGTGTTATTTATGCGCCGCAAACTACGAGAATTATCATTGATTGGCTAAAACTTGATAATTATGATCGACCCTTTTGGAAAACTCAAATTGGATGGATTATAATAGGCATCACCTTAATTGTGTTTGGTATGTCGCGATTGAATGCTAATTTAGTCCACCAAAACATAACAGATTTAGAGGATAGAAGAGCCTTACGCAAATTACTGTTAGCAACAATTTGTGCCCTATCATCCGGATTTATTGAAATAAACCTTCTACCTATTTATGGCTTTGAAAGGATTGCAATTTATTTTGGATTAATCGGACTTTTTGCTTATTTATCTTCTTTTGATTATCAAATTACGAAACTCAAAATTCACCTTCTACTTTGGTTAAAACTTATTTTGTGTTTTGGAGTATTATGCTTTTTAATAAATCGCTATGTCGGTTCATTTACTTTATCCGAAAATCGAATAACTGCATTTATTATACTAATTTTACCAGTTACTCTGTTTTGTTTGGTTATTGAAAAATTGATAGCCACTTCTTCAATTTGGGTTTCTATCGTATTACGAGGTTTACCAATTATCGGTTTTTCAATTCTTTTAATTTTATTCCCAGAACAATACGGCTTAATGTTTACTACAGTTCTAATCTATATTCTTTACTTCATTGTTTTTGGCTACATTGGGAGACATCAGAGAAAAAAAATTGGGCACTTAAAGGTTGGTCTAGCTCATGGAATGTTCTTATCATTTGCTTTTGCAGCTACAAATCCAATTTTCGCGCTCTAGAGCACAGGAAAAAACTTTATTTATCAGTTGGCGAGAACAAACTTCACACGATAGGCCGCAAATTACTGTTCAAAGACTCCAAAAAAGAGCTAAGAAATTGTTTTATATTAAAAAAAAATGGCGCGGTTGACGGGGCTCGAACTCGACAAAAGGTGGGTGTGCATGGGTCAAAACGTTATTTTATTGGTCTAAATTGGTGCAGAAATATCCCCAAATCCGACTATGGGAGGCACCCATTAGGCACCAGGGTGCCTAATTGGGCGTTAGTAATACGCCCTCACCTTTTATGAACTGCGTTCCATTTAGCGTAGTCGAGAACAACACTCTGTCTAAAACGGAATATCGCCATCATCTAACGGTAACTTAGTACCATTTTCTGTTTCAATGCGATCTTGGCCTCCACTTGTATCAGCACCATAAGAGCCTGAGTTCTCTCTATTAACCCTCCATGCCTTAACATCGGTATACCAGCGTCCATTGTACTCTCGACTTTCTAGGTCTATAGACACTTCCACATTTTCGCCCTGTTTAAGATTGAATTCTCCAATTTTATCTCCCCAGACCATAAAGCAGATCTTTTTAGGATAACTGGACTCTGTCTCTAAAACGTATTCCTGCTTACGCCACTCACCATTAGCTGATTGTCCAGACTTTTCTGGTAGAATTTCTATAATTTTTCCTTTGATTTCCACTAGCTGAACCTTTCCATTTGGTTTGAGACATAAATTATCTTATTTCAGCATTTTTTTGAAGATCGCATACTAGCTCATTTCATTGGTTTCAAGTTTTGTCCACTAAGTTATTTTGGTCATTTTAAAACCATTACCTCTCGGCCAACTGGAACTGAACTAAGTTGTGTTACAACTGCCTCTGTGTGTGCAGTATTCAACGGCGGTTGAAAAAATGCTATCAGCGTAGCCTCGATCAAATCCAAGCTTTTACCCTCGATATTATTAATAGCCGTAAACTTTAATGTCCCATTTTCTTTTATGTAAGAAACCGTTTCTCTGCCTGGCATTAATTTAAACTTTCGGCCAATTTTTTTCCTAAAAGTACTTTTATCTATACCTATTTTAGCATTGCCCTCAGCGTCTAAAGTTTGAACCGCTTGGCTTAATTGAAATTTATCCAGTTCAGGGTTTTGCTTGCTCTCTCTAAATTCTAAGTATTTTTCATTCAAATGTTGAAGAGCTACTCTGCCGTATAAACCATTTCTATTCTTAGCAATCCCAATGTAATTGACTTGCTCATCAACAAACCAAAAGTAAATTCCTTTATCTCGCGGTATCCCTTGCTTTACATTTGAGTAATCTAGAGATTTTAAACTACCAAAAATTTCATTGAAATAATCTGAGGCAAAATAAAGCTCAGGACATCTTGGCCTTGAGAGCTTTACGTAATTGCTATCAAAAACTTTCAATAAACTTATCTCTTTAAAGCTTTTTGGTCTGGTTAGTTACCACCCTGCCACATCTGCACATTCACTGTAAGTCAAATTAGGATGATACTCCTCACACCATGCTGATCTTGAGCCCTCTGGACTTCCCTCATCTGGAAGAAAGACCAGATACAATATTCCATAAAGGTACAGAAAGCCGAGTGACCAGCATATGAGCCTAAATCCTATTCGAAAGTAACGGTCTAAGTTTTTAGATGGGTGTTTCTCTAAGTCTACGTTAAAACTCATTAGTTCCCACTCTCGCTCACTGTTCTTCAATTACTTTTATTTCATCACAGAAGTAATCCTTAGCCTCACCCGTAAACTTACAAAGGTAGTATCTATCTTTATACATTACGTGATACTCAAGATCCTCTACTTTGCCGAAGCTCTTAATCTCGTTGATGTAAATTATCTTGCCCTTCTGAAGTATTTTACCTTCAGCGGGTTGGGCAGCTACTGACGTACCCAGACCTAGGATTACGGAAAATGTGAGGATAACATGGCGCAAAGCCCGCACTACTGCTGAATTACTCATTTTATCTGCCTCTGATTACCAGTCTTCTGCTGGTTATGATTTCAAGATTAACACAAGAATCATTTTTGGCAAAATAAGGAAAGCAAAATATAGATTTGATTAAATGAAGTTTGAAATATAATAAATCGCACCAACGATCGCTACAGAAAATAAAAAACCCCAAATAATCACATGGTTTTGAATGCCTTTGGCACTCATATCAATTTTTTCATTCAACTCTTCTAGTGTTTTGCTACTTTTAGTTTGCTGATCAGTTAAATCTTTAAGTCGAATAGAAACTTCTGATAACCTTTCAGCTAATTTGACTTCAATTGAGTTATCTAAATCTTTTGCCAGTCCATCGAATTTAGTGTTTAGATGATCCCTGATTTCTTTTTCTAGCTTACTCATACCATCACTAATTTCTTTATAGTTTTGGGTGGCAGTCTGGAGGCTTTCATTCAAAGAGGATGCAACCTTCGCAATATTTTCCACTTTTTCAGAATTTTTAACGATTTCATCCACTGCTTTCTTACCTGCCTGATAGTCTAGTTTTGTCACAGCCTATTCTCCATTGAACTATTAAGTTTATTCGTAAGGTATACAAATGGTGCCATATGATCATATTTTTCCATAGCCCAATTGGCAAAGTTTTCTTGATTGATTGTTTCAAGCATAACACGAGAAAGAGCTGTTTCTTTTTGTTCACTTAAATAAGAATACAATTCTTTAAAAATTTGTTCAGATTTTAATGAGGAAAGATCGTTTATGCGATTTATAAATCTAAGGAAGCGTTCCTGACACTCACTTGGTAGATCGTCTTCATTTTCAAAACTTATGCCCTCTTTAATGCTATATGCTAAATCGAGAGCAACACTGTCCGGATAACTTTCGTAAAATCGAGTAATTGCCCCACCAATCTCATCCATTTTCTCTTTTGTAATTCGATTACCAGAGGTGAAGACGCTCCATACCAACCCAACTACATTCTCAATATCAGCCGTTATAGCATCATAAAGTGTATGCGTATTCTTTGAGACTTTAAAATAAGCATCGAGAAGCTTTTTGAACTTCTCAGGATTTCTTTGATCAAAGTCTTTATATGCTTTGCACAAATGGAGAAGTGATTGCCGCCTATATCTAAAAAAAGTAAGTTTATTCCACAGAATAAGACTTATTATAGTATGTAATTCACTAGCAAATTCCACATTAGTCAAATCTTCCATTAAATTGATTTCATTTAATTTATTCTTAAAATCTGACTCGTTTGCTTCATACTGTCTAACTAACTTATGAAAGTTTTTACTGAGAGCATCCGCCGTTAAATTTCTCCATGAAATTTTAAAAACTCCAGCGATAAAATCTTCAACCGTCCAATCTTCAATAACACCCAACTGAAATAGTCTGTATATTGTTTTTTCGACATTCTTTTTGTCATTGAAACCAAAACGTCCTTTAACGCCGACTAAGGTTGGTGACTGTTTTGAATTACGAAGATCGTTTAGCAATTCAAAACATTTCTTCACTTCACTGGAATTTTTTTCTGAAGAACCAAGCAGAAAGTATACTTGAGTACCGAGATCATCCTTGACAATTCTTCTATCTTCTTGCCAGGCTTTTAGATCTTCGTAACTTGAGTTTACATCAGAAACAACATCATCAATATCCGGGGAAAGCGTTATTAGCGAAATACACTCAGCTCTATCGCCGTCTCTACCAGCCCTACCCGCTTCCTGATACAGCGCTTCTATCGAGCTAGGAATGCCATAGTGGATAGTAGTCCTAATGTTTGGCTTATTTACACCCATACCAAAAGACTTAGTCGCGGCAATGGCAGCTAATTTGTTTTCCTTAAATAAACTCTGAACTTTTTCCTTGTAAAGATCATAAGGTTTTAGGTTTCCAACCGAGGTTTGAAATGTATCTATCTCCTGGAAATGTTCTTTAAAATAATTTTCTTCAAAAGAAAGAGACCAATTTTCGGGCGCATTACCGCCGGTAAAAAGGCCAATAGTTTGATTATTTAAAATATTTCGAATGCTTTTAAGCTTTGTAAACGCGCCATTTGATGGATTTGTCACAGTAGGGAAAAAAATGAGAGCAGCATTTTTATTATTTATTGCCCCATTTTCAACTTTATTCATCAAGATGCTTCTAAGTTCGCGGTCCTTGTTAGACGAAATTTTTACGTCAAAGTCGAGTTCAGGCCGGGACTGATTCATTGTATAAATTACATTTTCATCTTTTATTGAAAATTCAATTTGCAAATCTCGCATTACATTTATTGAAGCGGTTGCGGTAAGGCAAAGAATTGGCACATTTCGCCCCACTTTCGATAATGTATTCGCTAATGTTAAATAAGAAATACGAAAATCATGACCCCATTCGGACAAACAGTGCGCTTCGTCAATAACAAATCGATTAATTAATCCGGCACTACAAGATGAATGCACAAAGCCTCTAAATTCATTGGTTTGAAAACGTTCTGGAGAAACAAATAAAAACTGCAGTTTTCCTTGACTGAGTTTACGTTGGATGTGTTTTCTCCGTTCTCCTGTAATCTCCGCACTAACATATTCAGCTCTTCTGTTGAACCCAAACTGTTTTAGTTCCATCACATGATCTCTTACTAGAGCAGTAATTGGACATATAACAATGGTGCAGCCATTTTGGATAAGTGAGGGAAATTGGAAGGTTAATGACTTACCAGCACCCGTTGGCAAAAGGCCAAGCATTGTATCTTTTTTTAAAGCCCCCTCAATAATCTCGTACTGTCCGCTTCGAAACGTATCAAAACCCAAGCAAAACTTTAACAAGTCTTGAAAATTTTCCTTTGTCATATTGGAAAAGTCTATATCTTGTCCAAAATTCGGGTGAGCTTTGGAGTGATCAGAAAGGGCTTTAGTTCCTTTCAAATAATTAAAAATTAAAGGATTATTTCGAACATATATTATGTCTTCATCCAATGGCCTAGCATCAAAGACTGAGCAAGCAGAAAAATCAATCTTTAAGCTACTCTCAGAAGTATTAAACATATTGCCTAATTCGCTTTTTGGATATGTTTTCTTTTCAAAGATCTTAGAAAATACATTCAATAACCCAATAAGATCCACTGTAGCCAACTTGAAAATAGAGATATCGTCGAATTCGTTAGTAGTGATATCAAAATTCCACTTCGAAGGGTTAAGTGGCAAAAAGCCTTTTTTTATTAATTCCAAAACCACTCTTTGAAATCGCACTGCCGAAATTATTTTGATTAGATTTAGGTGAGAATTAACAGTCGCTATTTTTTGAGAAACTTTCGATTTTGTTGAAGCCTCTTCTATTTTTTTTAAAGCAACTTTTAATTTATTAGACTGTTCAACAATTGATGAAACTGAAATTCTTTCACATTTTATTTTATGTGCAGCTAGAGTTTTATCTCTTGCGGTATCACGTGCTGCTTGCCCTTCCTTCTTATGCTGTTGCCCATCAATTTCAATTACCATGTCTAAAACTGGACTATAGAAATCCACCTGTTGAGCTTCACTGACATTTTGTTTAGTAAAATCAGTTATTAAATCCCCAAAGTTTATTTCAGGAAAAAATACAGAACTTAGTGAAAAATGTTGATACTTTATTGATGATAAATGTGATTTCCAAAATTCTAAAGCCGGGTTGGTCTTACTTCCACCTTTAATGATACCATTCCATTCCTGGTCGTTACTAACCAACAACAGATTTTTGTTATCATAAGCTTCATTAAATAAATCATCACCAAGATGATCTGCTAAAGCCTTTGCTAGTGACATATGTAGTTTTGTAGGGAGCCCACGCTCCAAAAATGAAATACTGGCAGAGATAACGTCCGATTTATTTGATTTGGCCTTACTTTTCGGAAAGCGAACGGAAAAAGAATGGTTATTATCAGCTAGTCCTACTGAATATTTTTGTTCGACCATATCTCTTATTTCGTTTTACATTAAGATTAGTTTCAGTTTGAAACAGATTTTGACATAACACAACAACCAGTGGATATGCCTTTTGATTTTTAAACTTTCGTCATCAAAAGTAGAAACTTGAATTTAAAAATTTTAAAAAAAACTACCAAAACCCCTCACTTAACGTTTTTGCTTGGCACCCGTTTGGCACCCAAAGCCCATATAAAAAGGCTAACTTATTGTTTTTATTACAAGGATAGATTATATACGATCTTCCCAACGCCCTCTAAAATGGAATGTCGGATCACAAAATTTGATAAAGGAATATTGAAATGAAGACAAAAATACCGCCTCCTATTCTAGCGTTAGTAATGATAGGTTTAATTTATCTCTCTTCGTTATTTATTGAAACAACCACACTTAATTATCAAGGCTCATTGAGTATCTTGGCTCTTATTTTGGGTTTCGCATGTTTGTTACCTTCTTTTAAATTGTTTGCGAAATTCAAAACAACTATTACCCCTTTAAAGCCTTCCACTTCTACTGCGCTAGTAACTGAAGGTATGTATCGGTATTCAAGAAACCCAATGTACCTAGGGTTGCTATTAATAACTATCGCTTCAACAATTTGGTTTGGAACTTGGTTAGGTATAATTATAAATATTGTATTTATTTTTCTTATTAATTTTTTACAAATCATTCCTGAAGAGGAAGCACTTCTGGAAATTTTTGGTGAGGAATATGAAGAGTACAAAAAGAATGTGAGAAGGTGGATTTGATAGGAAGAAAAGTGATCCAACTAAACGTTCAGGCTGTTTAGAAGGTATATAAACTGACCATCCATGTCGGTTAGCGTACCATCAGCAGTTAAAGCCCTTACATTAGTTTGTGGGGGTTTTTATTTTGACAGGTATGTGGAGTCATCTTGAGACATTAAGCCCACTCTTGAAAATTTCATAATCAATCTTACGTCAAATTTATGAAATCGTTTTACTTTATTGCAAACTATATCATCCAGTTGTTCTTCACCTGTGTGTTTGGAATACAGGTAAAAGAACTCTATATTACGCCTAAGAAGACTTAGTTTACAGGCTCAAAAATGCCGTTTGGTTTTGGGGTGCGTCACAAAAATCCCTAACCTGAGTGTGAATGTTTATATAAGGGGTGACGGGGTCAGTACCCGCGACCCTTTTTTAATTTTTATTGTTTAAAATCAATGGTATATTCAGATCAAATCTAAAAAAGAGTTTTTAAAATTTTGATTTATTCTGTAGCAAGAAATTCTATTAATGAAATCAATATTTTAGCTACTTTTGGCTATCGTACTTGGGGGCTAAGACCCGTCAAGCACACAACTTGTTAGGCACCCAATTAGGCACCCAGAGCCCTATTTTTAGGCTAAGTTATTGTTTTTATTGAGTGTTAATGGCGCGGTTGACGGGGCTCGAACCCGCGACCCCCGGCGTGACAGGCCGGTACTCTAACCAGCTGAGCTACAACCGCGCTGCGCACAAGGCGTAGCTAGCGGTGTAAACTTGGGGCATTCAATCGTCAAGGACTCTCACTAAAAATTTAGATATTTTTTTACAAATTTTTTAAAAAAAACAAATATTCTTGAATTCATAACATATGTTAAAAATTAAGTTGTGTGATAGACTTGAAAAAAGACCTATATAGAACCAAATACAAGTATATAAAAGCACAAACACCTAACATCATATAAATGTCGATAAATAAAGAGGACCGAGCATGCTAGATGAAGAAAATACAACTTTCCCCGTTCTTCCATTAAGAGATATCGTTGTTTTTCCGCATATGATTGTTCCATTATTTGTAGGTAGGGAAAAATCAGTTAAGGCGCTTGAGGAAGTAATGAAAGACAACAAACAAATTTTGTTGTCCAGTCAAATTGATCCTTCTGAAGATCAACCAACAGAGAATAGCATATTTAAAACTGGTGTCTTAGCCAATGTTCTTCAACTTCTAAAATTACCCGACGGTACAGTTAAGGTACTAGTTGAAGGCCAAAACAGAGTTTTGATAACCAAGTTTTTAGAAAACAAGTCATTTTTTGAAGCATGCTGCGAGGAAATCGATGAAACTCTCGGAGACGAAAAGGCCAATATAGCACTTGTTAAAACTGTATCTCAAGAATTTGATCGGTATGCAAAAGTTAAGAAAAATATTCCAGATGATGCTATTACGACAATAGCAGATACTAGTGATCCAGCTAAATTATCAGACTTAGTCTCTGGTCACCTTGGGATAGAAGTTGACCAGAAACAAGATCTACTGGAGACACTTTCAGTAAGTGACAGGCTAGAAAAAGTTTTTTCACTAATGCAGGGTGAAATGGGTGTTTTAAAAGTAGAGAAAAAAATTAAAACTCGCGTAAAATCTCAAATGGAGCGTACCCAGAGAGAGTATTATTTAAATGAACAAATGAAGGCCATACAAAAAGAGCTAGGTGATGGCGAGGATGGCCAAAATGAGGCTGCGGAGCTCGAAGAGCGGATAAATAACACCAAATTCACAGTGGAAGCTCGCGAAAAAGCAGACGCAGAAATCAAAAAACTAAAAAATATGAGCCCTATGTCTGCCGAAGCAACTGTTGTAAGAAATTACTTGGATTGGCTGCTTTCTATCCCATGGGGAACAAAATCTCGGGTTAAGAAAGATCTTAATAAAGCTCAAACTGTTTTAGATAGAGACCATTATAGCCTTGAAAAGGTCAAAGAACGAATAGTTGAATACCTAGCAGTACAAAAACGCAGTTCAAAACTTAAGGGACCTATTATGTGTCTGGTTGGGCCACCTGGGGTTGGAAAAACATCACTTGGTAAATCAGTAGCTAAAGCCACCGGTCGCGAATTTATAAGAATCTCTCTCGGAGGCGTTAGAGACGAAAGCGAAATCAGAGGACATAGAAGAACATATATTGGCTCAATGCCAGGCAAAATAGTTCAAGCACTTAAAAAAGCAAAAACAACTAATCCACTGATTTTATTAGATGAAATTGACAAAATGGGCCAAGATTTCCGTGGAGACCCAGCTAGCGCAATGCTTGAAGTTCTTGACCCAGAACAAAATAGTACGTTCACAGATCACTATCTAGAGGTCGAATACGATCTATCTAATGTGATGTTTATAACAACGGCTAATAGCTATAACATGCCTGCTCCCCTGCTGGACAGAATGGAAACTATACCTTTAGCGGGCTATACGGAAGATGAAAAAATAGAGATAGCGAAGCGTCACTTAATCAACAAAGCCATTAAAAACCATGGATTAAGAAAGGGCGAGTTCGAGTTAACTGATAGCGCTTTAACAGGTATTGTGCGTTACTATACCCGCGAAGCTGGTGTAAGAAATTTAGAGCGAGAAATTTCCAAATTATCCCGGAAGTCAGTTACAAAAATCGTAAAAAACGAAGGGAAGCACATTAAGGTTACAATGGATAACCTTGAGGATTTTCTTGGCGTCAAGAAATTTAGATTTGGATTGGCCGAGCAAGACGACCAAATAGGTGTTGTCACAGGGCTGGCATGGACTTCGGTTGGTGGTGATTTACTGCATATAGAAGCTCTTAAATTACCGGGGAAAGGTAGAATGAAAACTACCGGTAAACTTGGTGACGTAATGAAGGAGAGCATTGATGCTGCAAATTCATATGTTCGATCGATCAGTGCAGAGGTAGGGATTAAACCGCCTAAGTTTGATAAAACTGATATTCACGTTCATGTTCCAGAAGGGGCTACACCTAAAGACGGGCCAAGTGCTGGATTAGCAATGGTCACATCTATTGTTTCAGTATTAACCGGTATTCCTGTCAGGAAAGATCTAGCAATGACAGGTGAAGTTACCCTGCGTGGCAATGCTCTGCCGATCGGCGGTCTGAAGGAAAAATTACTCGCTGCCCTCAGGGGCGGGATTAAAACAGTACTTATTCCAGAAGAAAATGAGAAGGATCTTGTAGATATACCAGAAAATGTAAAATCTTCTTTGGAAATTATTGCTGTGAAAAATGTTTCCGAAGTTTTGAAAATTGCTCTTACGGAGGCTCCAGTAGCGATTGAATGGGACGAAGCAGCCGAAGAGGCAGCAGCTGCAAAAGCCCTTAAAGAACAAAACGAAAGCCAAACAACTAAACATTAAAGTTTAGTGATAAGATTTGTATAAATTCACTTGCTTAAAATAAACGGTTTAAGTAGACAGTGAAAATCGGGTGATTAGCTCAGTTGGTAGAGCGCTTCGTTTACACCGAAGATGTCGGGAGTTCGAGTCTCTCATCACCCACCATTTTTCTTTAATCCATTGATTTTAAATACTAAAAATAATTAAATCTTGGCACAAGACCCACTTTGTAATTATGCACCAAAAAATGATTGTAGTAGGAGCAGTTTGAGCTATGGAATTTGAGTTTTTTATAACGTCTTTTGTGGCTCTTTTCATTATTATTGATCCAATAGGGATTACTCCAGTCTTCATCGCTCTTACCCAAGGAATGGGCAGGAAGGTTAGGCGAAGAATTGCTTTACGATCAATAGTGGTTTCTGCATTTGTTATTTCACTATTTATAATTTTTGGAGAACCAGTTTTAGGGTTTATTGGAATTTCCATGCCTGCTTTTCGTATTGCTGGTGGAATTTTGCTATTTCTAACAGCTCTGGATATGCTTTTTCAAAGACGTTCTAAAAGAAGGGAAAACCAAACTGAGAATGAACTTATAAATGACCCTTCAGTTTTTCCACTAGCAATACCCTTGATTACTGGGCCTTGGGGCTATCGCTACTGTTATTCTAATTGCAGGATCAAAACCGGGTTTGGTAGGGATTATATCAACTGGGATTATATCCACATCAGTGTTGTTTACTGTTTTTGTATTTTTCTCTGCAGCAGATGGAATAGAAAGACTTCTAGGTAAAACCGGGATTGATGTACTTACTAGGCTTTTAGGGATGCTTTTGGCTGCACTGTCCGTACAGTTCGTTATAGAGGGGATTATTGATTTTTTTCCTAATTAATGGACTATTATAGCGAACTGAAACAAATCCTATACCCATTGACAAAAAGGATAATTACAATGGATCAATATACAAAAATACTGCTAACAATTATTACTTTTTGCGTGGTCTTAGTCACGCTGGTAATAGTTGGCTCTGCTATTGTTCACGATCACGACGACGGCCACGACTACCATGAATACTTGGAACATGTTATCGAACGACTTGATGAAATAGAGGAACAGTTATAGCTGAAACTCTAAAAAGCAACGCAGAGGTATCCTCTATCCGGTCAACATCTTCAGGAGACCCTGCTGGCCGTCATTGGCCTGGGCCAAAAGGGCGTTGGCGGCTTGCTGCAGGATTTGTTTCTTCGTCAATTCTGCTGTCTCATTAGAGAAATCCAAATCATGGACTATGTCATATCCCATTTGATATTGAGTAGTTAGGTCTGTTGCAGAAATTACCGCACTCTCAAGTGCCATATATTGCGAACCAGCACGCACGCGTGCATTATTCAAATCCTGCTGAACCGCCTCAATTTTTGAAGTTAAAACACTTATGTTAATCGCTTCATATGGAGTGACTTCGGTGGTCTCAGTGTTAGTTAAATTAAGTGTTGGTAGCATCTGGTCAGCATTAACTCCCTCAAGGAATTCAATTACTTCGTCAGTTACAAGACTGCTGCCATTATTTCTGATAGTTG
>CACGIS010000002.1 GCA_902573175.1 Paracoccaceae bacterium
CACCGGCGGCTGCGTAAGCTAGTGGATCAAGCTTTTGTGCGTCGGGGCATTCGCGACATGCGCCCAAATATTGCCAAGATTGCGCAAGCTCGTGTTGAGTCGCTTGGATCGGGCACCGTTAATATTGTGCCGGGTTTTTGTCGTGCGTTTCCCTTGGAGGTAATTGCAGATTTACTGGGTGTAGCTGATGAGGACCGAGAAGCCTTTGCCAATATGGGTAATGCTATGGTTGATTTCAATGGTGGACTATTTGCTATTTTTAAGATGGTGCGAACCATTGGTAAATTCTGGCATTTTGTCGGCCAAATGGTTCGAGACATGCGTATCAATCCTCAGCCAGGGCTAGTTACTGACCTAATTGAAGTTGAGGCTGAGGGTGAACAGTTGACTGAGGATGAATTAGTGTCGATGATTTTCTTGCTAATGTTTGCAGGGTTTGAAACGACAACGCACTTAATTTCTGGGTCGGTTATTGCTCTAGATCAAAACCCTGATCAAAGGGCGTGGTTATTTACAGATTTTGAAAACAGAATTGAATCAGCAACTGAGGAATTATGCCGCTTCGTATCTTCTGTTTCAGGAACCAAACCGCGGATTGCCGCAAATGATATCGAGGTGGATGGGCAACTAATTAAAAAGGGGGATAAAGTGATGGCCTTACCCATTGCAGCAAATTATGACCCTGCAGTTTTTTATCAGCCAGAAATATTGCGATTAGATCGGTTTCCAAATCCACATCTCAGCTTTTCAACAGGTTCTCATTTTTGTCTTGGCATGCAGCTGGCTCGGGTTGAATTACAAGAGGCCCTGCGCGCGTTGTACACAAATCACCCAGCGTTACGAGTGTCAGAGCCTGTAACATACGCTAAACGCCCAGGATTTCGCGGGATTAAGCATCTAAATGTCACTTTGCCCTGAATGTTTAACTTATAGTGAAAAATTGTAGGAACATTTTTATAAGAATTGATCGGTTTCACGCGAATGTTTTATAAATATATCCATTGCCTCTGTTTCAGTTACTTTTTCCAGAATCCCGCTGTCTATTTCTTCTCTCGTCCACATCCAGCTCTGCACAGGGTCATCTTTCATAGCCCAGTTTGCAAACAGGCGCCTGGTACTCATTCCAGATTTTAAAAGGTAAATTTCTGTGTGCCGATCATCTTCAGTGATTTTAGAAAAAGTTAACTCTATTTCTTTTTCAGGGCCCTCCAAGTACTGAAGATAAAGATCATCTCTGCAGAACAATGCTCCCGTTATATCATTTTTATCGTTATTATATCTAGATTTAATTAAAATATGATCTAGGTCGCTTCTGCTAAACCCAAAGGGTGTAGATGCATAGATGATATGCTTTAAATTGCTTGTCAAAAGACCTCATATAAGCTGATCAAATTCTTAATACTAAAATTTTAGCATACTTGTGTAATTTAGTACATTAATTTGGAAACAATAGCTTTATTAAAAGATTTTAGAGGCCAAATGAAATCTGCTAGATACAAATCATATGTTAGCTTTTGACTTTGACAAGTGGCATCAGCCACAACTGTTTTTGTTAAAAGGTACACGGTATAAACGAATTGAGTTTGATGATGACACCGCTTGAATTACATAATGGTTCACTTCGTGAACCCATCCCTAAGGAACTCCTAGGTTCGGCTGTTCTAGATCAGACTGGAGAGTTCGAGGCAGGCAGTTATCAAAGCTTCACCCTCACATATACGGCTGGTCGTTTTGGCATAGACGATAGTGGCAGTATTCGGGTTGTTTTTCGTTTTGCAACGGACCAGACAAACCCCCAGTTTGATAATCCATCAGCACCAGGATTTACGGAGGCTGTCGCTTCTAACAATGCTGTTCTTCAAGCCCGTTTTGATCCTAAGGGCAACATCCGGCCATGGGATCGCACACTGCAGATCAAAGTAGTTAAAGGCTTCATGAAAGAGGGCGATACGATTACTGTGCGATTTGGTGTGACCGATCACGGTGGCGCTGGTATGCGACTCCAAACTTTCTGTGAAAGTAGATACGAATTCCGGGTGCTGGTAGATCCGATCGCTACCTACAATTTTCAGACATTGCCCGAGCAACCCGCCATTTCGATTGTTCCTGGTGCGCCGGAAACTTGGGTCGGGGTTATTCCTTCGACGATTACCCGCGGCGAACCCTTTTCTCTCAAGATAAAAGCAGAGGACATATGGGGTAATCCGACGGACAAGGCTTCCACGACGCTCTCCGTTGAAAGCAATTGTCCAATTAAAAATCTACCAAAATTTATCGAAGTTAATGAAGGAGATTTTGCAACTATAGTATCAGGTATTATTGCAAACATAACTGGGCCATTGGAAATCTTACTCCATGCTCCAGATGGATCATTTGTTGCTTCCTGCAATCCTGCCTTCGTTTCCGACACCCCTGACTTGAAAAGTTATTGGGGAGATTTGCATGGTCAGTCAGAAGAGACCTTGGGAACTAACAGCGCTACTGACTATTTTGCTTTTGGGCGGGATAGAGCATTTCTCGATGCCTGTGCCCACCAGGGCAATGACTTTCAAATGACAGATACTTTCTGGAAAGATCTCAATCGGATCACATCAAATTTTAATGAGGATGGTAGATACGTTACTCTGCCTGGATATGAATGGTCTGGTAATACAGCTCTCGGCGGGGACCGAAATGTTTATTTTCCAGTTGAAGGACGTAAAATGCGTCGATCATCCCATGCTCTGATCGAGGATCAAAGTGATCTTGATACTGATTGTCATACAGCGAGTGAGTTATTTGAAGCGTTTGCGGACAACAAGGAATGGGATGTTATCTCTTTTGCTCACTGCGGGGGTAGATACGCCGATATTACAAAAGCGCATGACGGTCGGTTTGAAAAATCAGTCGAGGTACATTCTGCTTGGGGTACCTTTGAGTGGATTGTGCATGATGCTTTTAAAAACGGTTACAGGGTAGGTATTATTGGAAACTCAGACGGCCACAAAGGGCGCCCGGGAGCCAGTTATCCAGGAGCTGGATGGTTCGGCGCGATTGGCGGTTTGACCTGTTTCCTGATGCCTGATCTATCACGCAATAGCTTGGTTGAGTGTATCAATACTCGTCATCATTACGCTACGACTGGAGGTCCAAGTGGGCGAATGCGCCTAGAGGTTTCGATGTCATTTGATGAGCCAGCAACACAATATTTGGATGATCCGTTGCTGGCTAAAAATTGCACAACTAAGCCATGCTCTCAGGCGATGATGGGTGATATTGTATACCTTCAAGCTGGAGCAGCCCAACTGAAAGTAAGCGTTGATGCTGCAGCACCTGTTCTTAGTGTTGATATTTTCAACGGTACTGATCATCTGGAATGCTATCACCCATATGAAGAAAGCGACCTTGGTGATCGCATCACTGTTTTATGGGAAGGGGCTGAGTATCGCGGTCGCTTTCGCGCTGTGCCTTGGGATGGTTCAGCTCATTTTGACAAGGCAACAATCACCTCGGTGGTTCCGGTAAACTTTTTTAATCAAGATAAAAAACTGGACATGCTCAGCAGCTCTGATCTTGGTTGGCATTCGGTTACGACCGGAAATTTTGCTGGTTTTGTTGCAAAGTTACAAGATAGCAAATCGGGAAGTATTACGCTAAAGACGCCATTAATCAATGAAAGCGTGAAATTGGCCGATATTGGATATGAAGGCAAGTTGCTTGACGCTTCGGATATTCTACCTCGTCGGATCCAGATGTTTAGATTGCCTGACGATAATCTACATACATCGGTCAGAATTGAGCGAAAACTGGAACCTCAAATAGGACGGGATAACCCTTTCTATGTACGTATTACGCTAGAAGATGGGACACAGGCTTGGTCTAGTCCTATCTACATTCTGCGTGAAATTGAAAATCAGTAAATTCGTAATAAACTAATCCAGTTTAAAAGTTTAAAAGTATAACAATATGTGATTGGGCGAAACATAAATTCGTTCTTTCCTCCCTGTTGACTGAAGCCCTCACATAAAGTTGAGGGCTTTTTTTTGGTTTTTATAACCGTTGAGCGTTTGTTGGCAATTTCCCACTGATTACGTTTGGTAAGCCTTGCTAAAAAAGTTAAATGAAGTCTCATTACGCTGTGAGTTAAAATAATTAACAACCAAATAAAAATTTGGTTCATAAGGAGAATAAAATTATGATTGTAATGCTAACTCAAGATCTTTCCAAAGGCTTTGTTTCATGGAAAGAAATGTATTTTGAAAATCAGGATGCTCTAGAATCTTTTGGAGCTAAACTCATCTTTGCAGGTCCACATAAAGAGGATGATAATAAGATGGTAGTTTTAATAGATTTTGATTCTCCTGATGCAATGAAGGCTTTTGCTACTAACGAAGAATTAAAGGCGAAACGTGCAGCAGCAGGAGCTATTTTAGAGTCCAACGTGGTAACCGTTATGGGTGACGAGTCCTTTACGAGTTGACAGTTGCGAAAATAGAGAAATTTCTAAAAAGCCCTGACCGATGGCTGGGGCTTTTTTTATTTACTTATCATTTTTTAATTTGTCGTGGCTTGAAACTTATAGTTACCTTCAATTTGAAATACTGAAAGAAAGAAGGAAAATTAGAAGTTTACGCCCATCAGCTCTGCAGATAAGCTTTTTTGAAAAAGCAATTTCGTAATAGAATTGATTTCATTAAGGTACTGCAAAATGATAGATACGAGCGATGAGCTTATAAAGCTGACAGCAACTGAAGCGGTTGCTTGTCTTCGTTCAAAGGAAGTATCCCCTCTGGATTTAGTTGAGGCATCTATTAAGCGCATCGAAACTGTTGATACTGAAGTTAATGCTTTACCCATTCATTGTTTTGATCAGGCTCGCGATCAAGCTAAATCCTTCGATTTCGATAGGCATGCATCAAATCCAAAATCACTTTGCGGATTGCCCATTGCTGTAAAAGATTACAATGATCTTGGTGGTGCTGTTACAACTTATGGCTCTCCTATATATGCCAATAACGTAGCACAAACATCTGACGCAACTATTAGAAAATTGGAAAGTAATGGGGCTATTGCTGTAGCCAAATCTAATGTTCCAGAGTGGGCGGGCGGTCATACCTTTAATCCCGTTAATGGGTTGACCCGCAATCCTTGGGATATGGCTAAAAGTGCTGGTGGATCTTCTGGCGGTTCTGCAGCTGCTCTAGCAAGTGGGCTTGTTTGGTTGGCCACAGGTAATGATCTGGGTGGTAGTTTACGCACGCCAGCTGCGTTTAATGGAGTTGTTGGTTTACGGCCCAGCCCAGGGCGGGTTCCACGTGGGATCCGTCTACCGTCTATGGATACACTTTGGGTTGAAGGGCCAATGGCACGAAATGTGGATGACTTGGCGCTTATGCTTGATGCTGGCGTAGGCCATCAAATAGATGACCCGTTGTCTTTTGATCATTCTGGACCCTCTTTTGTTAATATTTTAAAGGGTACTGATACTACAAAGCGTGTTGCCTTTAGCCCTGATCTTTCCCTTGTTTCAATGGAGAAGGAAATCGCAGAAGTTTGTGGTGGTGCAACAACGCTGTTTGCAGATTTTGGAGCTGAAGTGACAGATGAAATCCCTGATTTCACTGGCGTACTTGAGGCATTTCAAACGCTCCGTGCTGTTTTGTTTGCTACCATGATGGAGCCCATCCTGCAGCAGCATCGTAATAAGATAGCACCTGAGATTATTGGTAATATTGAGCGTGGTTTGAACATCAAGCCGTCTCAGATATTTGAGGCCGAACGGATTAGAATAGAGCTTTTCAAGAAGATCTTACTCTTCTTTGAAACACATGATTTTCTAATTTGCCCCGCAGCATCTATAGCTCCATTCCCAGTTGATCAGCGTTATGTCACAGAAATTGATGGTAAGCCCTGCGAGACCTATATCGACTGGTTTTCAATAACTTTCGCACTAACCATGACAGCCTGCCCTACGATAAGCGTCCCTTGTGGATTTACATCTGAAGGCTTACCAGTTGGTATTCAAATCATGGGAAAACCTAGGGGTGAAGCCGCTCTATTACTGGTAGCAAAGCAATTTGAAAAAGCTATTGGTATAGCGGCACAGTTGCCGATTGCACCTCGAAAAGGTATTTAGTTTAGGATATTCATATGAGTAAAAAGATCAATCATAACAACAAAGTCATTATAACCTGTGCAGTTACTGGTGCAATTCATACACCCACAATGTCTCCCTACCTTCCTATTACGCCTGACGAGATAACTGCAGATGCAATTGCTGCAGCAGAAGCAGGCGCTGCGATATTACATTTGCATGCTCGTCATCCAGAAACAGGGCAACCGGATCAGTCCCCTGATGGTTTTGCTCCTTTTCTGCCTCGGATAAAGCAGGGAACAAATTCGGTAATCAATATTACGACAGGCGGCAGTCCATATATGACGGTTGAAGAAAGGGTAGAACCAGCTGCTAAATTTAAACCAGAAGTGGCCTCACTTAATATGGGCTCGATGAATTTTGGTTTATATCCAATGTTGGAGCGTTTTAAAGAATTTAAATTCGAATGGGAACGTCAACATTTAGAGGGTTCCCGAGATTTGGTTTTTAGGAATTCATTCAAAGATATCGAGCACGTGCTTAAAACATGTTACGGAAATGGTACAAGATTTGAGTTTGAGTGTTACGATATCTCTCACTTATACAATTTGGCACATTTTGTTGATCGAGGACTGGTAAAGGCACCATTTTTTGTCCAGTCGGTTTTTGGTTTATTGGGTGGTATAGGCCCTCATTCAGAAGACGTTATGCACATGAAGCGTACTGCAGATCGATTATTTGGAAAAGATTACCGTTGGTCTGTTCTAGGAGCTGGAGCAAACCAGTTTAGGGTTGCAGCACAGGCTGCCGCTCTGGGTGGCAACGTACGAGTTGGTTTAGAAGACAGTATCTGGGCTGGGAAAGGCGAACTGGCAACATCAAATGCCGTCCAGGTTGTAAAGGTTCGCCAGATTATTGAAAGTCTTGGTCTGCAGGTAGCGACACCTGATGAAGCGAGAGAAATCTTATCACTCAAAGGTGGCGACCAGGTTAACTTTTAATACTTTAAAAAGAAAATTCGAAAGAACTAGACGTATCTGAAGGATCTTGTAGGTTTTACTCTGAGATTTGAAAGGTATTAGATAAGTGAAAACTCCAAAGCCTACTATATTTGATGGTCATAATGACGTGCTTTCAAAAATTTTTAGTGAAGGTGGCCTTGATAGGGCGGCATCATTTCTGGAAGGGCGCGAAGGTGCAATTGACCTGAAAAAAGCAAAACTGGGCGGGTTCGGAGGTGGTTTTTTTGCGGTCTATGTTCCGTCACATTTTGATCTGGAATTCAGTTATCAAGAGATGGAAAAGGCCAGTTATAGTCTGCCTTTACCAGAACCTATTGAGTGGAGTGAGGCAGTTGCTGTCGTTGCATCACAGGTAACAATCCTGCGTGAATTAGAAAGGTTAGGTTGTCTAACAATTTGCCATAGCGTATCTGATATTCGTAGTGCTTTTGAAAATGAAGAAATTGCTGCGATTTTTCATATTGAAGGCGCCGAGGCGATTGATCCAGATCTTCATATGTTAGAGGTCTTACATTCTGCTGGCTTGCGCTCTATTGGACCAGTTTGGAGCCGTCCGACGATTTTTGGAGAGGGTGTACCATTTAGCTTTCCATCATCTCCAAATATTGGTTCAGGGCTCACTGAGCTAGGTATTGCACTAGTTAAGCGATGTAATGAATTGAATATCATGATTGATTTATCTCATTTAAATGAGGCTGGTTTCTGGGATGTAGCACGTCACTCAAACGCGCCCCTAGTAGCGACACACTCAAACGCTCATTCGATTACACAACATTCTCGTAATCTAACTGACAAACAGTTGCGAGCAATTGCAGATAGCGATGGTATGGTCGGTCTAAACTTTGCAACTGCCTTTCTACGTGAAGATGGAAAAATGCTATCAGACGTTTCATTAAGTCAGATGCTGAAGCATCTCGACTATCTTTTAGAAATTCTAGGTGAGGATCGAGTGGGGCTTGGATCAGATTATGATGGGGCAGTTATGCCTGAAAAATTGACGGATTTATCCGGTCTTCCAAATTTGATACGGGCAATGAAACAGCATGGGTATGATGAAAAGATAATCAAAAAAATATGCCACGAAAACTGGTTACGTGTTTTGCAGAAGACTTGGGGTTGCTGAATTGGAACTATTAAAATGTTGAAACAGGAAAGAGCTGCGTTCATTTCTAAGCGTTTAAATGAGATCTACCCTGAAACGCCGGTTCCTCTAAACCATAGGGATGCGTATCAACTGTTAGTTGCCGTTTTATTGAGTGCGCAGTGCACTGACGCTCGGGTAAATATAGTAACACCGGGTCTGTTTGCTAAAGCTAGCAACGCTCAAGATATGGCAGTCTTAGAAGAAGATGAAATATTGGAAGCGATAAAATCTTGTGGGTTAGCGCCAAAAAAATCTCGTGCAATAAAACGACTATCAGAAATTCTTGTCGAAAATTATAATGGAGAAGTCCCAGATGATTTTGCTTCATTAGAGGCTTTACCTGGAGTTGGTCATAAAACTGCTTCTGTCGTTATGTCGCAATGGTTTGGCTTTCCCGCTTTCCCCGTTGATACTCATATTCACCGTCTTTCGCAGAGATGGGGACTTACAAAAAAAAATAATAATGTAGTAAAAACAGAACGTGATTTGAAACTTATATTTCCAGAAAATCTTTGGAACAAATTGCATTTGCAAATCATTTTCTATGGTAGAGAATTTTGTACTGCTCGAGGATGTAGAGGTGTGCAGTGCGAAATATGCACGACCTGTTATCCGAAAAGAAAAAAACCATTTGATTGATTATTATTTATATTTCTAAAATATTAAATTAAATAACAAAGGGTCAAAATATAATTTTTTGGGAGCACCATTTTGAAACTGGCTAAAGAAACTATATGGCATTTTACTTGTGACTACTGTAATTTATGGTGGTCTTTTGCTTCTTCAGACGATTATGAGCCTAAAGATAGTATTTTTTGCCCCCACTGTGGAAAGAAAAATAAAATAGAAGATAAGTAACAATAAAATTTAAATTTTTTACTGGATTATTCATCCCAGAGTTTAGTGGAAAGATATTTCAATCCGCTATCACAAATTACCACAGCAATGGTTTTACCTGACATATTTCCAGAAAGTAATTTTAGTGCTGCTGCCACATTTGTACCAGAAGAATATCCTCCAAATATACCCTCATACTTTGCCAGTTCTTTGGTAGTTTTTTGAGCTTCATCTCCCGATATTTGGATAAATCCGTCAACTGGAACTTTATCAAGAAACTTTAGTTCTGGAATGATATATCCCCCGCCTTGAATAGGGTGATTGGGGTTTGTAACTCTTTGTCCAGCTGCCACGGCTGCGCCCTCAGGTTCAACAACAAAACACTGAATATCGCTATTGCGCTCTTTTAGTGCTTTGGCGATGCCTTTATATGTGCCGCCCGAACCCAAGAAATCAGCAAAACCGTCTAAGTCTCCATTTGTTGCTTCCCAAATCTCGGGCGCTGTATTATAGTAATGAGCTTGCCAGTTTCCGTCTCGGTAAAATTGATCTGCCCTGAATGCTTGGCGCTGTTTGGTGATTTTCTTTGCCGCTTTGTCTACTAAATCTAGGTCCCCTCCTGATACTTGACCGGGACTGGAGGTGGGTAGCTGATCAACAAGAACCACTTCAGCTCCAAGAGAACGCATCATCCGGGCTCTTTCTTCGGAGTTCCCTTTGGACATCACTGCTACAAACGGATATCCTTTCAGACCACAAACTATTGCTAAACCAGTTCCCATATTTCCTGAGGTTAGCTCAACTACGGTTTGCCCTGGTGAGAGAATACCTAAATTTTCTGCTTCTTCTATAATACCTAGTGCTGCTCTATCTTTTTTTGAAAACCCAGGATTTAAATATTCCAGCTTTGCCAGAATTGTTCCATTTACACCATGTAAACTTGTCAAGCGATCTAATCGAACCAATGGAGTATTTCCGATCGCTTCGGCTGCTGATTTTAACACTTGGCTCATTATAATGCTCCCAGAAGTGCATATTTATTAAATTTCATAATTATGTACTTCCTAATCGGATGATAGCGATGTCGCTAGGTTATTTCAAAAATTTAAATTCAATTAACTCCCCATGTATCGCTAAGTCTATAACCTTCAGGCCATGGGTCTGTTGGTTCTAGTGTATGCTGATGGAGGCCGGTAATCCAACCTCTACCACTTATCTCAGGAATAATTGCAGAGGTCCCGTTTAAATTACACTTTTCGACTATTTTCCCTTCAAAAGAAGATCCAATAATTGAAATCGCTTTTATCTTTTGACCAACCTTCATTTCTCCCCTAGCCTCAAGAACTGCCATTTTGGCGGATAGCGCTGTGCCTGTTGGAGAACGATCAATTTTACCTGGTTTAATGGAAACGGCGGACTTAAAAGAAATGCAATCGTTGGACTGGTCCTCTATTTTGCTGAACTGACAAAACGAATAGTGCGTCCAATCAGTTATTGTTGGATGACGAAATCCGATTTGTTCGGTTGCAGCGTCAGTTATTTTTGCTCCTAGGCGAGCAAGTTCTGCCGCTTCGCTTGGATCAATTGAAAAGCCTAATTTTTTTGCATCTACTATTACAAAACTATCGCCACCAAATGCGGTATCAGCAGAAATACTTCCGTATCCTTCAAGTTCCAAACTTGTGTCTAACTTATATACAAAACTGGGTAGATTCTGGACAAAAATTCGCTCTGCTTTTCCATTTTTACATAGAGCTTTAACTTTAACCAAGCCTCCCGGCGCCTCTAGGAAAAAATTTGTAACGGGTTCTTCCATGGTTATCAGGCCATGATCAAGCAAGACGGTCGCAACACAAATTGAGTTTGAGCCAGACATTGGTGGGTTGTCTTCTGGTTCCATAATAATAAAGGCTGCAGATGCCTTTGGATTTTTTGGTGGAACTAGTAAATTAACATGTCTGAAGACGCCGCCCCTTGGCTCATTGAGTACAAAATTGCGCAGGACTTGGTCTTTTGCGATCCATCTACTTTGGTCCCATAGGGTTTCCCCTGGAGGAGGCTCAACGCCCTCTATTATTACATCACCAACTTCGCCTTCTGCGTGTGCAGATACAACATGAACAGTTTTTATACTTACCATAGATTTCCGTTACTTTAAGTTTGGATCGCTGATTACAAATGTAGCAAAGGAACTGATCTAAATAAATAAGTTAATGGCTGGCTGGGACATCAAAATCTCAGCAGATTACAACTGCAATTTTCACGTAACTTAGCCAAGCCCCTTGACACTCTCTTTTTTTGATAAGCGAGTAGTTTAAAATCTATTTCTACTTTATTTGTGAAGCAAAGTTAAAATTTCTTATGAAGAAGTCGCCCAATCCCAATACATTTCACGTACTTTTCTGGTCATTGGACCCACTTGATACTGGCGCTCATTGAAAGCAGTCACTGGAGTAACTTTATTCATATTGCCAGACATAAATACTTCATCGGCAGTCTCAAAATCTTTGAAACTTAGAACCGTCTCCTGAACGTGTTGTCCAATAGCCTTTAAGTTTGAAATATGTCGAGATCGGGTGATACCTGCGAGGAAAGTTCCATTGGCTACTGGGGTAAATACTTCTCCGTCTCTAACCATGAATATATTGGCTGTGGCTGTCTCCGCGACATTTCCCATCGCATCTGCAACCAAAGCGTTATCAAAACCTTTTGATCTGGCTTCGACAAGCATTCGAGCATTATTGGGATAAAGACATCCAGCTTTTGCGTTTACTACTGCGTCTTCCAGTACTGGACGACGAAATCGGGTTTCTGTTAAACGAACAGAGGAGGTTTCTGGGGCGAGTGGTATTTGTTCTAGGCAGATCGCAAACCCTACTGTTTCACTTTTTGGGACAATGGCACTTAAGTCACCATCGATAGCCCAATACATAGGTCGGATATATATGGCTGCATCTTCTGGGTAAAGTTGTAGGCCCTCCCAGACAATTTCAACCATTTCCTTTGCACTAACCGTGGGTTTCAACATCAAAGCTTCAGCAGAATTATTGACACGCTTGCAATGCGCCAAAAGATCCGGAGCGACACCATCAAAATACCGAGCTCCATCGAAGACATTTGATCCAAGCCAAGCGCCGTGATCCGCTGCATTAATTACAGCCGCATTTCCTTTATGCCATGTTCCTTGGAAGTATGTATTTATGTTTTGGCCTGTAGCCATTTCTTTTTCCCCAGTTTGCTGCCTAGCTTTACTGATCTTTTGCACAAAGTGAATAGTAAAATACTATTCTAGAACTAAACTTTAGGATCTAATTAAATTTTTTTGTATCAGAAGGATCGTATCATCAGGATCCGTCTAATTTTCTTGATGGCTTACATCAGGTTCCTAGTTCTGCTAAATAAGGTTGCTAACCTTCTAATCTTTGAAAATTTTAGGAATTTAATTGTATTAAGAACATGAAAAAAAACATACAAAAGATAGCCCGCCGTCAGCTGCACGATTATAGGAATATAAATCCAGGCACTTGTTTTAGTGATGAAAATTTTAGTCTCAGTATTCGTGAAGCTTACGCAGTTCAAGATGCAGTAGTTGATTTGAGATCTGCGGAAGCTGAAGCAGTAATTGGTTTTAAAGTTGGATGTACTGGCCCCGGAACAACAAAGTTATTTGGAATGGCTGGACCTATTCGAGGCACTTTGTTCGATAAAGAAATTTATCAAAGCGATGCAGAGTTAAATGCAAATGACTTTTGCAACTTGGCAGTAGAAGCAGAAATGGCAATTGAAGTTGACGCAGATAGCAACATTTTATCAGTTTTTCCAGTAATTGAATTACATAACTTTGTGTTTCGTGCTCCGCAGAAATCACTATCAGAATTAATAGCGAATAATGGTCTAAATAGTGGCATAGTTTTATCAGCAAAAACTTGGCAAAAGTTACCAGAATTCTATGAAAATAAATTGTCACTGTCGTTAGAGATAAACGGTTCTGAAATTGACTCTGGTGAACTTTGGCCAATGGAAGGTGGCCCTGCATCTTCCTTGCACTGGTTGACAAACCATTTGGAGGATCATGATTTAACCATATCACCAGGAAATATTATTCTTGGAGGAACTGCTCTTAGTTTACACAAAGTTAGAGCTGGTGATTGCATTGATGTCAAAATTGATGGAAAGAAAGCCGTTAATTGCTTTATAAACTGAGCATTTTTAAATTTAAAACTTAAAGTAAAATGAAAAGGCTTATTCTTCTCGCTTCATAAAGCTTGGAAGACTTTTTTTATGAATTACTTGTGCCTTCGACATTAGTTTTCCTTCATCTCCGTGTTTGCGTAAACATAATCAGTGCACGTTGAACCCTAATCATAAATCTGAGAAATCTCCACGCCGGCCTTTGCCTTTTGCAAAACGGGTGGCGCCTTCAATACCTTTTGAGATCTCATTCTTGCTGCCGTCCCATTCTTGTTTCAAGGCTTGATTTATGGATAAACTATACTGATTTTGCACTGAATTGCGATCGGCTCGCATACAACTTTGGGGGAAACGCGCAATTTCGTGCGCCAGTGCTTCAGAGTAAGTTCGCGCATCGCCCTCGGGCACTACATACTCGCAAAGTCCAATCTGAAGTGCTTCGGTGGCATCAACGCGTCGCCCCGTTAAGATGAGGTCCATTGCTCGTCCTTCCCCAACCAACCTTGGCAATCTTACTGTGCCTCCGTCAATTAATGGAATACCCCATCTTCGGCAGTAGACACCCATATAGCTTGTTTCCTCCATAACCCTTAGATCACACCAAAGCGCTAGTTCCATTCCTCCAGCAACCGCAGGTCCCGCAACAGCCGCAATAATTGGTTTTGATAAATTGAGCCTACTTGGTCCCATAAGGGCCATTGGAGGCACGCCTTTATCTGGGAAGTCGTGTGGATCAAGAGCGTCCAATCCCGAAAGAGTTGATGCATATTTGAGATCCCATCCAGAACAAAATGCTCCACCTTCACCCCAAAACACACCAACGTAGGCGCTTTGATCTTTATCAAAAGCTTGAAAAGCTTCAAATAAATCCACAGCACTTTGAGGGTCCATAGCGTTTCTGGCCTCATAGCGGGAATGAATTATCGTCCAAACTGGCCCATCTTTTTCGATACGTACACTCATCTCATAACCTTTCCATATTCACCAGAAAGGTATTTTTCAAGAATTGCAAACTTTTGCACTTTTCCCGAACCAGTTAAAGGAAATTGTGGAACCTGTATCCAAAGGGATGGAGTTTTCTGGGCTGATAGATATTGGCGACAGTGCTCACGCAAAGTTTCTGCACCTGGTTTTGTATTGGACAAAATAAATGCTGCAATGATTTCCCCCCATTTTTCATCTGGAAGGCCAAGAACTGCTACTTGTGACACCTCAGGATGGGTAATCAAAGCTGCTTCAATTTCGGCAGGGAAGTGGTTTTCGCCACCTCTTATAATCATATCTTTGACACGGCCAGTAATGCGCACAAAACCCAGTTCGTCCATTTTGCCTAGATCGCCTGTATGCAACCAGCCTCCGCTATCAATTGCTGCAGAGGTTGCGTCGGGATTGTCATTATATCCAATCATGACAGCATAAGAGCGGGCACATATCTCCCCCACTTCTCCCAAAGGAAGTACCTGATTTTTATCAGTTGAACGGATAGAAACCTCTGTCTGCGGTAAAGGTGGCCCTGCGGTCTCAACAATTTGTTCTATTGTTGCATCTATTGGATTTAAACAAATCATTGGGCTGTGCTCGGTTTGTCCAAATGCACTTAACAGATGGCAACCCAAATTTTCGCGAACTCTTTTCACCAAATCTGGAGGAACCGGAGCTCCGCCTGTCGAAATAGCTTCAAGTGAGGACATATCGCGTGGGATTTTTTCCAGAGATTCTAATAGGTTAAATAACATGGTAGGGACGGTGAAACAGGTTGTTACTTTTTGAGCCTCTATGATCTGAGCAATGTTATCCGCATTGAACTGTTTGATTAAAAGCATTTTTGCTCCAGCTTGCAAACACCCCAGCGCTCCAGTAGCACAACCGGCAGTGTGAAATAGGGGCATAAAATTTGCCCAGACTGAATGTGAACCAACGCCTTTGCGGTCACAGAATAAACGAGCATTGTTCAATAGGTTCTTATGGCTCAATACTGCGCCTTTTGGAAAACCGGTTGTCCCTGATGTATACTGGATTTGTGCGGCATCACCTGGATGAACGCGAGGTAGTTGCGTTGGAAGGTGTCTTGTCGCGTAGAGTGCTTGTACATCTATCAAATTTGTAATTTCGCGAAGTTGCGCATTTCCTTTCGCTGCCTCAAGAGCAATTTCTTCCATTGGATTACCGCGAAACTCATTAACCATAAAAAGGCCAACGGCTCCGGATTGTTCTAAAACATACCGAAGTTCATTAGCTTGAAAGGACGGATTGGCTGTGACTAAGGTCAACCCTGATAAAGCACAGGCATATTCCATAAAAATCCATTCTGGGATATTTGGAGCCCATACTACAATTCGTTCACCCATCTTGAACCTAGTGTTTAAAGCAAAAGCTAGGCGTTCAGATTCGGCCAATAGTTCTTTGTAAGTCCAAGATTGTCCACATTCATCGGTATTTAAAATATCAACCATCGCAATACTATCTGAATTAGCTGCTGCTATTGCCTTCAGTAGCTCACCAATCGTGATGTCAAGGATTTCGTACTCCGTCTGCGCTGGAAAATAGGAAGTCGCTAGTTTCATAAAGGTTACTCTTTTAGGTATTATTGCTCATCTTATAAACTATCACTTCTTTCGGGTTAGGCCCATTTCCATATTTGAAATACGGCTCATTTCCGGTGTTTCAAACAATGCTGGGTTTTTTAAAAAATCCAACATCATTTCTGTTGAATCTCCTCCCCAGAAAACCTCACCATGAATTACAAAACTTGGGACACCAAACACACCTTCGCTAGTGGCGCGCGCCGTATTTACACGGAGTGAGTCTTTAACTACTGGATCTTGCATTGCATTTTCGGGATCAGAAATATTAAGAGCTTCTCCAATCAATTGAATGCCTTCTGGGTTATCCGGTTGAATTCCTTTACCGTAAATTAGGTCAAATACAGCTCTGGTATGTTCTATACCTGCCCCGGCTGCAGTACATAGTCGTAGCGCAGGAATTGGATTAAAGGGATGAATAGGTGGCATCGTAAAAGGAATTCCTAATTGATCAGCATTCCACTGAAAAAATCTATAAACAAAACGTCTTTTTGGGGGAATTTCAGCGGGTCCCAGCTGACCCCAATGCTGTAAAATTGCGCCAAAAACTGTCGGAACTGGTGTTATCTCTATATTAGTTGGTAGATTTGGAAATTGTGTAAATTGCAAGTAGGCGAAGGGTGAAATGAAATCAAAATACCATTTTGCTTTTGTCATAATTTTCCACTCCTATTTCAGTTTATTTCTCATCTAGCGTATTATCACTTGTAAGCTTTAGCCACTTTTGACCCGATTTTGCAGCAAGCCGCTTTTTGTAGCGTCTTTTCCCCCAATGCGAATATAATCGTTACTGGAGCCAAAACTTTCACCTTTCTTGAGTAAACCTGCACCTGGGATGAAATTAACTTCAAAACGTATGCCATCGGGATCTTCGAATAAGACATAATAGTAACCTTTTGCCCAGTTGCGTTCTTCTGGACCGCGTATGATAGTAGCCCCAAGCTTGGCGGCCAAGATAGCCGTTTTATCAACGTCTTCTCGAGACCGCGCACGAAGACAAAGATGATGAAGGCCGACCCGATATTGCTGAAAGCGTTCGTCTTCAAACTCGGGATCACATCTCCTTACCCCGATAGCGGTACGTGCACCCACATGATAGCAAAAGTCTGGACCGTCGTTTACACAAACCATTCCAAACTTTGGTAATAGACTCGAATAGAAAGTGCGTGCTTTTTCAAATTGGCTAACTGTAAGAATGACATGGGCCATTCCGTTTATACCAATTTCAGATGGGTCCTCGTTCATGTCGTTGTCATAGCCGCACCAAGAGATTTGACCGCGTCTGCACGGCCTGGAGTTGGGGGAATATTAAGTCCACGCTCGCAAGCTGGTCTGCCCCTTAGTTGTTCCATCCAACGCTCGAGGTGTGGCAAACCCTCGGTTGGCACGCGCGCCCAACGGTGGCTACGTATCCACGACCAATTTGAAATGTCAGCTATAGAGAACTCTTTAGCTAGCCACTCGCGGTCCGCTAGTTGAGTGTCAAGCACACCATATAAACGCCTTGTTTCATTGTGATAGCGTTTTTTTGCAGCTGGTACATCTTCAGGAAAATAGCGCTCAAATGCTACTGCCTGACCTTGCATTGGTCCAATTCCACTAGCCTGAAACATCAACCATTGTATTACCTCTGCCCGAGCGGCGCCTTCTTTTGGTAAAAGCTTTCCTGTTTTCTCAGCTAGATAAAAAAGGACGGCATTTGAATCAAAAATAACCAGATCGTCTGCATCGTGGTCAACTATCACAGGAATGCGACCGTTTGGGTTCATTGCTAAAAATTCAGGTTTGTGTTGATCACCAGCTGCAAGGTCAATGTACTTAACAGTATAAGATAAATTTAACTCTTCCAGAGCCATGGCTACTTTCCAGCCGTTAGGAGTTGGAGAAGAATAAAGATCTATCATGTTGCTACCAAATCCCAGTATTAATTTTTAGTCAAACAGAATTGGAAGCCGTATTTATTGAAAATTTTGGTCTAAAGGTTAATAAGTATGCAAACAGCAAGGTTGCTATAAAACAGGCTAAACCTGCTAAAAGGAATGCGGGTACATAAGTGCTTAATATATCCCGAGACAGACCAGAACCATATGCTGCGACAGCTGATCCTAGTTGGTGCGCGCCAAAAATCCATCCAAAAACAATTGGGCCATTTATCGTTCCAAAGAATTGACCACTTAGTTTTACGGTTGGCGGTACAGTTGCAATAAAATCAAGACCAAAAAAGATTGCCCATAAGGTAAGACTGTACACATCAAAATTACTGTAGGGTAGATAGAAGAGTGACAGCCCCCGTAAGCCATAGTATGCAGCAAGTAAGGTATAGTTATTGTAGCGATCTGAAAGCCAACCCGATCCCATGGTTCCTATAAAGTTGAAAAAACCCATAAGAGCCAGATAAGAAGACGCCATGATTATCCCAACATTATTGTCAGCACAAAATGGAATGAAGTGTTGTCCAATAATTCCGGTACTAGTCAGCCCACAAATAAAAAATGTAATTGTCAAAATCCAGAAAGCAGGGTGATTGATTGCACCGGACAATGCTTTAAATGAAATACTTATAGCATTTCCGGTATTTTCTTTGGGTGGATAATAAATCTTATCATCACCATATGCAGCTAGGTTAAGTTGTGATGGCCAATCTTTTCCTAGCAAAAAGAATAAAGACCCACATATTATTCCACCAATCAATCCTGGAGCTATTGCAAACTGCCAATTAGATACTGTTGTGATCCAGGCCATCAAGGGCATAAATATCAGTTGTCCAGCGGCGAAAGCGGAAGTCATTATTCCCACTACTAAACCTCGTCTGGCAGTAAACCATCTTGTGGCAACTGTTGCTGAGAGACCTAACCCAATTATACCAGATGCAATTCCTAAACATAAACCGATGCTTACCAATAGGTGCCATTTTTCGAAGGCCAGAACTGTGCAAAGTAAACCTATGACTTCCAATAAAATAACAATCAGCACTACATTTATCACTCCAATCCGGAGCATTAATGGTGCACCTATCGGGCATAGCATGGCCGTCATGAAATACATAAGACCTGTCGCTATTGATACATCAGAAATATCCCATCCATGTGCTTCTGTGATTGGTAAAATTAAAATTTGTGGAGCGCTTGCAATCGTTGAGGTAGCCAGCGTAAACAAGAATACTATTGCTGCCATTACCCATGCATAATGAATGCCAGCTTTATCTAAGTAAATTTTGAGTTGTTCAGCTAGCATGTGTGAAGTCTCCTTTAAATTTCACTTTTTATTATGAGGAAAATTTCTTTATTTCATCAAAACTCATGTGATCAGTTGTATTTTTACCGTAATAGACCTTCTCTATTATCCCAGCTTCGTTGATCAAAACGTCCACTGGAACGATCGTCATGCCTTGCAACTCCATTGGAAAATAACCTTTCAAACTTGCCTTTAATATTCTGAAAAATCCAACCAGTGACCCAATCATAAACTTGGGCAACGATTTTTCCACCTCATATTTTGCAAAATAATCAAAGTTTTCATCTGCAAGAATAGTAAAAGGTGCATTATGCTTACCCATTTGCTTTGCTAAATAATCTGGAGAGGAATTAAAGATTGCTATCATTTCAAAATTTTTCCCCAATTCATTATAGCGTTTTGTTAACTCGTGAATTCGCAGATTACAGAATGGGCAAGTCGCAAATCGATAAAAAGTAAGAAGTGTTTTCTTGCCCTTAATTTTTTTAATACTGAACTCAGAACCTTCGATCGATGGCAATTTAATTTCAGATAGTTTTTCTCCTGGTACTAATTTCATTTTGACCTCTTTTACATTAAAATTTTTTTCAAAATACTTTGTGATAAATAAATTCGGTGTGCGCTATTTATCTTATCAAGGCTAAAGAAGCCTCACCTTCTTCTAATCTTACGTTTTTTATTTTACTCGCAACTCCGGCAATACTTTTTTTCCGCTGTGCGGCTGCTTTTTCAAAAGTATCTTTATCAGGATATATTGATGTTAAAGATGCTGTCGTTGGGCCCGTTCTGAGAAAAACAAGTGCGGTTGCATCTGGAAAGTTTACAGGAGCATTTTTTATATATTGTGCTTCGAGCTCATCACCTGCTTCTTTCGAAATATATTCAAAGTAATTCATCCTAACATAAGTCATGATTTAATCTCCTGTTTGACTAAAAGAGATTAGCACAAGTGAAACTTGGACAATAAATAATCGGTTTAGTGACGCTCCGTCAGAATAAAATAATTATATTTATGCGCTTAATTTTTAATCTTTTTGCTAGGTGCTATAATTTTAAAGTGCATTGTAAGACTAGCAACATTGTATTGTTTTATTTTCTCTGTGAATGAACAGGCTATTAAATTGTTTAAAATACTAAAGATCGACCCAGGTTGGTTGCACCTTTATTTTGTTAAAGAATTTTTGCAATCCTTCTATCGTCATTCCAAGAGTCCGATCATTCACTAACGGATGAACATAGATTTGCTTGCAGTTCTTTAAATCGCTATCAATAAAAATCCGAACTTCCATTTGAATGCCAACTATCATTGAAAGCGGTGTTACGGCGCCAGGTCTAACACCTAGATTTTCCATTAATCTTTCTGGTGAACCAAACGATAGGCGCCCAACTGCTAGTTTTAGGTGAACATTTTTAAGATCTATTTGTCTGTCTTGCTCTGTAACTAAAAGAATATTTCGCTTTTTGTTATCTCGCAGGTAAAGGTTTTTTATATGACCACCACCATTTTCTGAAGAGAGAAATTGGTTCTGTACCTTTTTAGAATCCTCAACCGTTCTTAAAGGCTCATGATCTGTTCGCGTATATGAAATATTCCAATCATCAAGTAACTGTAAGATAGCGTCAGATGAAATTGGAAGGCTATCCTGATATTCTGATGACGCATCAAAAACTGTTTCCATTACTAACCTTTATTTGGTTCAAGACTTAAGTCCTTATCTATTTTTATTAATAAGTAAAAGAGCTTGCCTGCGACTTAGCTCTGTGGGACACAGATCTTACGAGCAAAAAAGCCAACAGGCAAACCAATGCAAAGACCCAAAACACTTCTACGTGATATTTTTGGATTTAATGAATTTCGTCCTGGCCAGAGTGAAATTATTGATGCTGTGGTCGATAAGCAAAATGTGCTTGCCATTATGCCTACTGGCGGTGGAAAGTCATTATGCTTTCAATTGCCCGCGCTTATGAGTGAGGGGCTCACAGTAGTAATTTCGCCTCTTATTGCACTTATGCGAGATCAAGTGCGCGGGCTACAAGCTGCAGGAGTGGCAGCAGAAGCAATAACTTCAGCTAATACCGAGGAGGAAACAGATAAAATTTTTTCAGCGCTGAATGCTAGCAAATTAAGGATACTCTATCTTGCACCTGAACGTCTGGCCTCAACTGCAATGCTATCAGCTTTACATCGATATAATGTTGTTTCTTTGATTGTAGACGAAGCCCATTGTATAAGCCAATGGGGTCATGATTTTCGCCCTGACTATCTAAGGATTGGAGAACTGCGGAGGAGCCTGGGTGTTCCCTTGGCCGCATTCACTGCAACTGCTGACGAGGAAACGCGCCAAGAAATTATTGATCGTCTTTTTGATGGACTAGCACCAAGTACATTTCTACATGGATTTGATCGCCCGAATATTCATTTTAGCTTTGTAGTTAAAGATAATCCACGCCGCCAAATTATTGAGTTTGTTAATCAGAGAAAAGGTCAACCAGGTATTATTTATTGTGGTACCAGAGCTAAAACGGAAACACTTGCGAAAGCTTTAGAAGAAGTTGGCCACAGCACATGCCATTATCACGGTGGCATGTCGTCAGAGGATCGAAGAGTAGTTGAGAGCCGATTTTCTGGAGAAGATGGGCTTATTGTTGTTGCGACTGTGGCTTTTGGTATGGGTATAGACAAGCCTGATATTCGCTGGGTAGCACATGCAGATTTACCTAAATCAATTGAAAGTTTTTATCAGGAAATTGGGAGAGCTGGTCGGGACGGAGGTCCAGCTGAGGCATATACTCTTTACGGAGCAGATGACATTCGTCTTAGGCGCAGTCAAATTGATGAAAGTCTTGCTTCAATTGAGAGAAAGTCAGTCGACCATGGCCGTCTTAATGCTCTTTTGGGTCTAGCGGAAGCATTGAATTGCAGGCGTTTAACTCTTTTAAAATATTTTGGTGAAAATAACGTTGAGTGTAAAAACTGTGATCTATGCGAAAGGCCACCAGAAACATTTGATGCGACCCAACCGGTGCGAAAGGCATTATCAGCAATCTTGCGTACTGGAGAATACTTTGGCGCAGGTCATCTTATGGATATACTTTTGGGCATAGAAACAGACAAGGTGCGCAGCCACGGGCATCAATCTTTACCTACTTTTGGAGTTGGTAAAGACCTAAGCCGGGTAAAGTGGCAAGCTGTATTTCGACAAATGATGGGCCATGATCTTGTCCGCCCGGATCCAAATCGACATGGAGCATTGAAAATTATGCAAAGTGCTCTGGCAATATTGGGTGATAAAAAAAGTATAACCCTACGCATGGATACTATTAAATCCGCAAAATCTAGTCCAAAGATTAAGATGTTGGTCAGTGAAGAGGACGCGCCTTTGTTGAGTGGACTAAAGGCAAAGAGGCGTGAATTAGCTGAAACAGCAGGAGTTCCGGCATATATCATTTTTAATGACAAAACGTTAGTAGAAATGGCTCAGAAGCGTCCAATTAATCTTGATGCAATGGCACAAATCAATGGTGTTGGAGCAAAAAAGCTGGAAAACTTTGGAAATATATTTTTAGAAGTTATTAACGGTGAGGCCGAAAGATTACATCCGTCTAGAAGAAAGCTCGCTGGTAATAAGGAAGGCGTTTTGTTTGATCTTCTTTTAGAGGCACAAAACAAACTTACACGCGGTGAAAAAGGTTTAGATAAACCGCTGAGTTGCTCAACGTCCCTACTTGTTAAGGTTGCTCAACGAAGGCCGAGTAGTATCAAAGAAATATCTGATATCCTAGGTGAGAGAAGAGCTGAACGTTTTGGAACCGCTTTTTTAGAAATTTTTATTCACGCTGATTAAATACAAAGTTAATTTTTTGACTTTTCAGTCTCTTTTGCCATCCGTTGTTTTCGCAGCTCAGCATTTTTTTGATCGTAGGCTTTCTTTTTGCTTTCCAAAATTTCTTTGTATGCGGCCTCAGTTTTTTCGTATGGTTTAATTTTTTTACTCATGACAATTTCTTTCAAAATAAAAAAATACGCGCTCTCTATCTATAGAAAGCGCGTGCAAAAATTTTTAATTTTCATTTAAGTTCTATGTTGTCAGCTGACTCGCGACCGTCTCTGCCGCTAGATATTTCAAAGCTAACTTTTTGATCGTCGGCTAGATCATCGATGCCAGATCGTTCCAATGCACTTATATGCACAAATACATCTTTATCACCTTCATCTGGTGCAATGAATCCAAAACCCTTAGTTTTGTTAAACCATTTTACTTTGCCTGTAGGCATTATTCTAATCTCCTTGTTTTACCCCGTCCACATAAAGTGACGAGCTGGCCAACTCAGCTTAAATCGAAGACTGAGCGCCGCTTTGAGGAAAAACAGTTTATCGAAATAGAAATTTGTAAGCACCGTGGTCTTATTTTTTTTTCAATGAATATTCAAGTGATAAGTGTAAAGGTTATTTTTTTGCAATTGAAAGTTTATATTATATCAAGGTAAACCTTAACTTATTGTCAATTAAAGGCCCATCAGTATCTTGAAACTGTCTGACCTAGATACCATATATAAAATATAAATTAATACCTACATTTCAGGAAGAAAACCATGAAGATGATTGCGCTCAATGGGCCGCATCACAAAAGGTATGTGGTCTTTAATAACAAAGGTAAAATTGTGATTATTACACGTAATAAAAGTACCGCAAAATTGTTCTTAAATAATGCTAGTATAAAATCTGCGGCTTAGTTTAATATGGTTTACCGTTTTTTAGCTAACTCTTGATTATTTCTGCGGTTAAAAGCTACTGGCAAAGTTTTTTGAAACGCAGGTGCATGACAATATACTAGACGGATAAAAATGATCCTGTACTGTGAAAAGTTGTAAAAGAGTGTGACTCTTTTGAATTAAAGATACAGGATCTTTGGTTCTTTTGGGATTTAAGGCGATCACTAGATGACTATAAATAGGCGTAAATTTTTAAAAAATTCAGCTTTAGGAACGTTATCCTTGGCAATACCAAGCCTGACTTTGTCCCAAATTGATTTGGGTTCGGCAACAATAAGCACAATTAGTGACGGAACAATTACGTTGCCCGGAAGTCTTTCTTTTGACACTAGCATGCCATCTAGCGAGCTAGAAGTGATTTTAAAAGACTTTGATTTATCCAAGGATGAATTAACCCGAGAATGCAATTTAACGCTTTATGAAAGTGGAACAAAGAAGGTTCTTTTTGACGCTGGCGCGGGAGTTGATTTTTTGAGTGGTATGGGAAATATTGTTGAGAGTTTAGAGGCAATTGACCTTTCAACTGATGACATAACAGATGTAGTTTTTACTCATGCGCATCCAGATCATATTTGGGGAGTATTGGATGATTTTGACGACTTAACTTTTCAGAACGCAAATTATCATATGGGCAGAACGGAGTGGGAATACTGGTTTGATCCTGAAACCGTTAATAAAGTGCGTGAGGACCGCATTGCTATGGCAGTAGGAGCAAAACGAAGGCTTGAAGCTCTTGAGGGAAATATAAACTTATTTGATAATAACGATGAGATTACCGACGGGATCAAAGCTTTACTAACACCTGGGCATTCACCTGGTCATATGAGTTTTGAAGTTGGCAAGTCAACGCAAAAAGCTCTCGTTATAGGTGACGCACTAAATAATCATCACGTTGCTTTCAGAAAGCCAGAGTGGACTAGTGCTGGTCTGGATCAAGATCCTAATTTAGCAGCAGATACACGTAAAAAAATCTTAGAAAAAATAGTATTGGAGCAATTGAAAGTTGTAGGTTTTCATCTGCCTAATGGCGGAATTGGCCATGTTGAAAAAATAGGAGCAGGGTACAACTTTGTTAACAGTTAAGCTCTGATTTTACAGTCCTATTGAGTGTTAAAAAATGGGGGAATTATCATGAAAACGGAAGTTATGACATTTAGAATAAGTTCCTCTAAGATTATTGTTTATTTGGGATACTTTTTTAAATGTTAAAACTTATTTATTTTAAAATGAGAGCATTAGCGGAGGCCCCACAATTACTATTGGAGTATTCTGGGTTAGAATATGAATATTTGATGTCATGGGATCATTTTGAGGATGTTTGGCCAAATGTGAAATCCAAAATTCCATTTCAACAACTTCCGATGATGGAGGTAGAGGATGGAACACAGATTTGTCAGAGTATTGCTATTTTGCAGTATATAGAAAATAGATCTAGCCTTGCAATTAATGACCCAGTCAAAGCGGCAGAGGCAATGGCAATTTTGCAAAGCTCACAAGAACTATTTGCACCACTGAATCCAACTATTAATTTTGCAACAGGAGACGACTTTATCGCAAAGAGAGATACTATGCGGGGAGGATTAAATAATAGGTTTGCCGATTTATCTAGATGCCTTGAAAAATATGAAGGTAAATATTTTATCGATGACACCCCAAGAGCAGCGGAATTTGCTGCATTTCACCACATGGATCTATCTAGGCATCTTGATCCCGATATCCTTAACTCATTTCCGCGCTTAGTCCAATTTGTTAAAGATATTGAGAGTATAAAGAGTGTTTCTTCTTATTTAGAAAACCGTCCTGAATTAGTGGATGTTGGGGTAGAGCCAAAATTAATAATTGATGGCAGGCCTCAGCCTACAGGTGTGGTGAAGACATGAAACATTTTATTGCAACGCACACATGCTTTTCAGAAGAGGCTCGCAGAGCATTTATTGAAAACACTAAAGCACTCACACATAAAGAAATGATAGAAGGCACTAAATCGGAGACAGCTAAGCTTTTAGCCCATTGGATGGGTAAAGATGAGTTCTTTTTTTGCCATTGGTTAGCAGTTAATGAGGAGGCAATACATGAAGTACTTGAGGAACAGGGGTTGGCAGATATCATAGTAACTAATGCCAATGAGATGGTAAGGTTTGTTTCTGCTTCGGACTTAAAAGATGAGCCGGTTGGTGACCCCGATGATACTTAAACTTAATGCATCCGCTTATTAAAATCCTTGTCGCAGCTTTAATCATTGTGCTTTTATATTTTGTTGTTGATGCCAAATTTAAACATATGACAGCTAAATGGACCGTAGATGAGCAAAAATAGAAATATCATAGAGGGCCGCATTCTCTCCTTTGATAAAAGCCCATTTAGTAAAGACTTTGATTTATCGTCATTGAAAATAGACAAAAAACGTATTTTTATTATTGATGGTATTATAGAAAGTATTGAGCCGGTTAACTTTATAAATCCAGAATTTCAAGATATCGAAATTATAGATTATGGCGACCATTTGATTTCAGCGGGCTTTGTTGATGCTCACGTTCATTATCCTCAGACAGCCATTATTGCGAGCTGGGGAAAGCGGCTAATTGATTGGTTAAATACCTATACTTTTCCAGAGGAAATGCGTTTTAGCAATTTAAATTACGCTTCAGAAATCGCTGCCCGTTATATAGATTTTTCTTTATCTAACGGTACTACAACAATGGCTAGTTACTGTACAATTCATCCAGAAAGTGTCGATGCTTTTTTTAAATCTGCCGCTGTTAAAAATATGTGTGTTGTAGGCGGGAAAACATGTATGGATCGCAATGCCCCGGGTGATTTATGTGATAGTGCAAAGTCTGCATACGATGATAGCAAAGCGCTGCTTCAGAAGTGGCATCACAAAGGCCGGGCGCACTATGCAATCACGCCCAGATTTTCGCCAACTTCAACGCCCGATCAACTTTTGGCGCTTGGATCGCTTTGGTCTGAGTTTCCCGAGTGTTTGATGCAAACGCACCTTTCTGAACAAGTTGATGAGATTGATTGGGTGCGAAAGTTATTTCCTAAAGCGCGAGATTACTTAGACACTTATGAAACATTTGGCCTACTTGGTGAAAGAGGGGTTTATGGCCACGCGATCCACTTAGAAGCTAGAGAAATTGATCGTTTAAGTGAGGTAGGCGCATCTCTCATACACTGTCCTACATCAAATACCTTTATTGGTTCTGGTTTGTTTAACATGGAAGATTTGACATCGCGTTCTCTTAAAGTAGGCCTAGCTTCCGATATCGGTGGGGGTTCAAGTTTTTCCATGCTCCGCACAATGGCTGTCGCTTATGAAGTTGCTCAGCTTAGAGGACTTGCGCTCCACCCTTCGCAATTGATGTGGCTGGCCACCCAAGGTTCTGCAAAAGCATTGCATCTCGATAATCAGATTGGAAATATCGCACCTGGAATGGCTGCTGATTTAGTAGTGTTAGACCTTTCTTCCACGCCGACTATTTCCCAAAGAAGCGCAAGAGCAAATGACGTTTGGGAGGAGTTATTTCCTACGATTATGATGGGTGATGATCGTGCTATTGCCGCAACTTATGTTGCTGGAAAAAAAATATGAAACAGCGGTGTTTATGAAAATATGCCAGTGTTTGATTTTAAGCGCATAGGTAAAAGATGAAAGTAACGTCACTTCCAATTTTGCTGATGATTGGCGCTGTATTTTGCTTCGCCTCTATGGATGCAACTGCTAAATACTTAATGAAAGAAATTGGCCCAGCTCAAACTATTTGGGCTCGATATACCGTTCAAGCTGTAATCGTTACCGTTCTTATTTTACCAAAAATAAATGTCTATGGGAGAACAAACTATCCAAAACTTCAGTTTTTAAGATCCGTAGCGCTCATGATGGCAACCACACTTTTTTTCTTTGCTTTTTCTAAGCTTGGGCTTGCCGAAGCCTCTGCTATATTTAACATCAGTCCTGTATTAATTACGCTTGGGGCATTTCTATTCTTGCGAGAACAGATTGGTCCTAGGCGTTTGATTGGTATCATAGTTTCATTGTTAGGCGCTCTAATCATCATAAGGCCAGGAACTGGTGTCTTTTCCATTTATGCTCTTTTACCATTAGGTGCGGCAATATTTTATTCAACTTATAGTTTAGCCACACGTTTTGTAGGTGCAGATGAAAGCCCATGGACCTCTTTATTTTACTCGGCAATATTTGGAGCCATATGTTATTCAATTTATATTGCTTTTTATTGGAACCCAATGTCCAATAATGCGATTTTGTTAACGATAATAATCGGTCTATTTGGAACGGCTGGACATATATGTCTCATAAGAGCTCTTACTCTTGGCGAGGCTAGTCTCGTAGCACCGTTTATTTACACAAATTTATTGTTTACGACAACCTGGGGTTTTGTGCTGTTTGGTAACTTGCCTGATTTTTGGACGATAGTTGGGGCCTTAATAATTGTTGCAGCAGGCATTTATGTATGGGCACGTGATCGCGCTGTTCGCCCTATCTAACAGATAGGTTTTCACCATAGTTATTATTTATCAATTTAAAGTTTCAACAATCGCCAAAGTCAGATTGAGATGATGTGATAGCTTTTTGAGCGTCGGCCTTTGCTTCGAATTTTGCAGCAACGCTTTGCTGAAATTCTTTCATCGATGGAAACGCAGCATTCAAATTTTCATTAGTATCAAAATAGCATAATGACATGCCTCGGTCTGGAGCTATGTGAAATGAACGCATTGCAATTAGACCCTTTGGCGGCGGAGGCATGTGACTGGCGATGTAATCATGACAACTCTGCATTAGCGACTTATTCATATATCGCATGGTTAAGATGGCACAAAATTTTACATCACCAGTCATATTATTCATTTTCTCAGGTTAAGCTCTGGATTAATTACAACATAAATCACTTAACGAAAACAAAAACTATACCACTGTTAATTAGTTATCGAATTTTCAATAGCTTTTTTTAACTCTCGTTCTGCATTGCAAGGCAGCCAGCAAATCTTGTCTATTTTTGCTAAATTTGCTTTTGCTAATTCTATCTTACCAAGTTGAATAAAAAGCTCTCCTTGATATTCTAGTGCACCGGTGTGTCTTGGGTTTAAAGCCAAAGCTTGTTGGTAATAATCGCCTGCTGCATCCAGATCACCCGATTTTCTTGCAGTAAAACCTAACAAATTTAATCGATCTGCTTCGTCAGTGTTCACTTTCTTTAAACTTTTAAGCATTTTGTGCGCTTCAGCAAATTTTTCCAACTTAATTAACTTATTAATATCTTTGAAACGGCTAGTTGGTGAATAAGGGCCAGAGTCATCAGACGAAGAAGAAGAGTAACTCGTTGAGCTAGACGAACTTGACGTAGAGGATGAACCGCCACTCATTGCGGCGAAGCTTACCTCGGTAAGAATGAAAATAGATAAAATTGTATATAAAATTTTGTTCATTGGTCACCCCTTTAAAAACATAAGTAATACTCTGATTAATAAGGAACGGATCAATTTAAATATTTGCAGCTTAATTAAACGCAATCAACATTGAGTTAAATGAAAACATTAAGGGTTTCTTTCAACCATATTTGAACCTTTTATGATGATGAATTTAAAATTAGCAACTGGTGACTAATTCAGTTTAACAGTATCAACGGCAGTTTCTTTTTGGTAATTGAATACGCATACGGATGACTTATTGTTCTCTTTGAAATCGAAGGCGTCTCGTAGCTCTGAAACAAGAGAACTGATCAATCCGTCAAATTTTTTTAAATTACCAATATCATCAAAGTTAGCCGAAATGCTAACTTCACTTTCTTTGCTGACTGTAATGGTCAAACTTGACATTTCCAGTTTAACAACATGTCGGCTCAGGTATTCGGTACAATGCCCAGCGGCTATTTTGGCAGAGGTAAATGAAGTGAATTTATATGTCACACTCTTGGAATACATGATTACAAATCCTCAAACAATGCATCAAAAGCGGCTGTCCGATCTGTAAAGTCAGTCTTCTTCGAGACAAAAGATTGATCAAACAAGTGAAGCTTTTCTAGTAGCTGAGCGCCATTATCTGTAAGCTTACCTTCCTTACTTACAAGTAGTAATTTTTGAAGAGATTTTAACTCTGCTTCTGTATTCATGGTGCCGTTTCGAAATTCAATAATTGTAATCAATTCGGTAAGTGTCATTTTGGGAATATGTTCCTGAAGATATTTTAAGCCCAGAAGTAATTTTTGAGAATTATCTCGTTGAATAGCACTCTGCCGCTGCAGATAAGCGCCCAAGTTTTTGACCATATTATCGACTGCTGATATGACTTCTGCACTGATTTCTTTAGGTTTATCGTTCCCTAAACAGAAAGTTCCTAAAACAAGATTATCGCTCGTTCGAATTGGGAAGCCACAGTAACTACCAGTCATTTTACCAGAAACTACATTTGGATGCATACCAAAGATTGGATGCTCCGAAACATCATAAACGATGGTTGGCTCTATATCTGCCATTATATGTTGACAAAAAGATTTCTCTACTGGCCAAGATCTATCTTCATCTGGTTCTGGCGATATACCGGAAAGCACACATTGATGCGTTGAGTCAATTAACGAAACCATTGACTTCGAAAATCCAGAAAGTAGCTTGCCTATCTCGCAAAAGGAATAGAACTCATCCTGTTGATCCGTTCCAATCAGCGCTAAAGCCTCCACGAATGCAGCTCTTTCAATCTCATTTGGCAACTTATCTGCAACGGGATACATTATAGGTACCTTAATCTTTTAAAGTTTATGTTACACAAAGTTTTGTTTTTTGAAAATATTTCAAAAACTCGTTTGTAAATTAGATTATGGATAACTTCTTTAAGCTTAAACAATTACCCAACGTCTCTAATTGCTCAAAAGCATCGAGAGCTGCTAATTAATCACTATCTTGTCATTTCTTGGATCGTATTTGACTAAGATCGTCGTATTTGAAAAAGAAATTCTACTGTTTTGCAAATTGGTTAAAAATAATAGAATATTGTAAAAAATTTTAAAGCTAAGAGATATGGATAAAGAGTCAGATCGCTGGAATTATAAACCCACTGGAAAAGTTCAGTTAAATCCGTTGTTTTCCAGATCTATTAGAATTCGGGCTATTTTTGAGTGGTACGCCTCATACTGGTTTCAACTTTCAACAACGACATTAGCACTCATTCTTGCTTTGCTTGCTTGGGTATTTTTCTTCCCTTCGATATCGTCTTTTCAAAAGTTGAACTGGCAGTCTTATGGAACACTTTACCTTCTTAATTTGGTCCCTCATTGCTTTTTTGCTGGTGGTATCCATCATTGGCTTTACCGATATAAAGGACAGGCTAAAAAATTTAAATTTGATGCACGTGATCCAGCGAGGGATAATGGAGTTTACACTTTTAGGGATCAAGTCAAAGATAATATGTTTTGGACCATCTGCAGTGGAATTACGCTCTGGACACTATTCCAGGCAGTAGTTTTATGGTCCATGGCAAATGGCTTTGCTCCAGTGCTAACTTTTCCTGAAAACCCGATTTTCTTTATTTTGGTTTTTCCAATATTGATCGTTTGGGCTAGCTTTCATTTTTACTGGATCCATCGCTTTTTACATTGGCCTCCAATGTATCGAATTGCACATGCTCTTCATCATCGCAACATTAACGTGGGACCTTGGTCAGGGATCTCAATGCATCCAATCGAACACTTCTTATTTTATACTAATTTCTTAATTCATTTTATTTTGGCGTCTAGCCCTGTCCACCTAATGTTTCATGGATATATGCAGTCGATCCATCCAATATTCAGCCATTCTGGGTTTGAAAAGCTGTATGTAGCGGATAAGGAGCGCGCCAGCATGGGTGATTTTTTTCATCAGCTTCATCATCGATACTTTGAATGTAATTATGGTACCGTAGAGATGCCTTGGGATAGATGGTTTGGGTCATTTCATGATGGTACAGAGGCTGCTACTCTTGAAACTAGAGCACGAAAAAAAAGGATGTATGAAAGTTAATGCATAAAATTTCTGCTAAGAAAAAGTAAATTAAAAGAAGCCTTTTTGTTTACAAAGTAATTTATGGGTTGGGGTCTATATCAGTTTTAGTCAGAAAGAATAACCATCACCTCATTTCGCCGCAGAAAGCCTGGTGTGCTAGGATCATTATAAAAAAGGTATTTTGATTTAGAGATTATCTTAAAGTCTTTATTTTTTATCCAGTCCAAAAGTACTTTTTCTTTTTCTTTTATTAGGGAACCATCTCTATCTGTTTTTCCTGAAAACCTTATAACAGCTGCCTTTGTTGGTTTTATTTCTTCAGAATACACTTGTTTATTATTTGGCTCTGGTAAGGTTTTTTTGCTATACTTTGATGGCATGGAAAATGACACAACCCATTCGTTATCTGTGTCGCTTGAAGACTGCATAACTGGGGCAGTCATTGATATTTTTTCTCCTTCTCGGGCTTTTGCTCCAATATAATTTACCAGTGGCCTAAAACCTAGTCTCAGAGCTCTATATTGATCGCCTGATACTTTTACTGATTGAAGCAACATACTTTCATAATATCTAATTTCGATGTTTCCATCTTTTTCAGCCACTTTATACGAAGGTGTTTCAAGAAACTTTGGCACCAAATACCAGGCAGCCATAAATCCAACCAGAGTAAAAAAAATAATGATAATTATGACTTTGAAAGTAAAAATGACTGCCTCCTGATGTTTTATTGTTTGGTTGGTTAAAAGCTTTTTGACACAATTGCTCTATTTTAGCCGCGCTTTAAATTTTTGATACATTTTTTTATTTCCTTCTTTATAGGTAACTTAAAATATCTAAATTATTTTTTTGCGTTTGAGAAAAATTTAGATGCTTTATTATTGCTGTTGGGCTTTTGTACGAAAAGCTATCAAATCGCTGCAGTTGATGTAAACTTTCAGAAACTGGAGAGATATTCTATGGATGATCTGCCTTTTTTAGTCGTCCTAATAAGAAGACTGAGAGCAGTTGTAGTATGGATAGTGGCTGCAATTTTTGCAGTACTTTTATATTTTGACTTTACAGAAGATGAATATGTGGCTTCTATATTAACCTCTGTTTTTATATTTTTGATTTTTGTTATCGTTGTTACGATAATATTTAAGAAATTTTTTTCAGATAATAATAAAGATAAGGAATAAAAAATTGGATAGAAAAATTACTCATGAAATTAAAATCCCAAGGTCAATAGTAGTGGCATTATATGCGATTCTTTTTGTCTTAACGCTTAATTTAGTCTCGCCTTTTTTTAAAATTAAAACAGCGTCAGCTTTTTCAAACGAAGTTCATAAAATTGCGATTTGTCATCCTGTTCATTTTACTAGATGCGCAGAAATAAAAGACGGTGTTCTGATGGCAGGTTTTTATAATTAGCTAGCGAAAATCTTTTAAAGTAGATTGAAATGATTATCTTCGATAGCGCGGTGTTTTTGGAGTTTCTGCGTCTTTTAAAATTGTTTCTCTCCAAATTATATAGAGCCCAGATCCTAAAATAAGCGCTATGCCTATGAAAGTGGTTTTATCTGGAAATTCTCCAAATACTATCACTCCCCAAAAGATCGCGATTGGCAGTGCGATGTATTCAAAAGGGGCTACGACTGCAGCCTCGCTAATTCTATAAGCTTGTGAAATAAAAAACCCTCCGAAGGCACTGGTGGTACCAATTAAAATTAAGATTAAGTAGTGATCGTTATTGGGCCAAGACCAGGCTCTAAATAAAAATTCCAGCGAAGGATCATTCCACCCTGAAAATTTTCCATCGCCTATTGTTAAGCCTAAAGTTAGGCAAACAACTAGAAAAGTTAACTGAATATAGAAAGACATTGAAGCTGCTGACTCAGTTTTTCCAATATAACGTGTAAGCATGTGTAGTGTAGCGTATCCAAATGCCGCCGATAAGGGTAAAAGCGATGCCGTTTGAAAAGTTGCTGATCCTGGCCTCAAGATGACCAGTACACCAATCAATCCAATTGTAACAGCCGCCCACCTTCGAGGACCAACAATTTCCTTCAAAAAAACGACAGAAAAAATAGTTATCAATAGCGGACTTATAAAAAAAATTGCTACGCCTTCAGCCAATGGTAAAGCAGCCAAACCTAAAAAAAATGTTATATTTGCAAATACAACGCAGAAACCTCTTAAAAGATGAAGCCCAAGTCGATTTGTATAAAGTACTTTGACGCCACCCGATAGTGGAACAATAAATAAAAATAAGACAATTAGTCCCACTAAAGATCGGATTAAAACTACTAGGTGCAGAGCATAATCTTTGCTAATAAATTTAATTGCTACGTCATTTGTCGAAAAGCAAAATACTGCGACTATAGCGCTCAAAGATCCCAAAATAGCAGTGCTGGGTTTAGCAAATAATTTCATATTTAAAAGACTGCAATTTTATTACAAAATTTTATATGTCTATAGCGACAATAAGGTGTAAATTAGCCGTTTTCAGAGCTCATTTAGAAGTATTGACTTTTTTGTCCTAGACGACCGACCAATCGCATATCTGACTTTTTGTACTTCAACACCATAAATTAGCAGTCACCGGGTTATTTAAAAAATATATAGCTTTTCAATATTTATAATTTCTGTTTTAGGAAAAGAGGTTTCAGTTAAACTTTCCGGCCAGAAGCTAAATACTCAGCCACCGCAAAACTAAAATTAAGGTATATTCTTGAAAGACTATTTTCGAAACAAACCCAAAGATGCTGTTTTTGTGAGTTTTTTTCTATACGCATTTAGTCTTGGAACTTTATTTCCGCGTTTGGGTGATCTTCAGATTCAAATGAATATAGATAAAGCAACTCTAGGATTTGCTTTGATAGGTTTGCCTCTTGGGGTCCAATTGACTTTACTGTTCGCAGATCGAATAGTTCGTAAATTTAATTTTAGACTAATTTTAACAATAGGGATTCCACTCTTAAGCATTTCTCAATGCTTTGCTGCGTTAATGCAGAGCCCTTATCTTTTTGCAGGAATTTTGATTATAGGCGGCGCTTCAATTGCTGTTATTGAAGTTGCAGTGAACCTAGAAGCAGACCGTGTCGAGGCTTTTCTTGGGAAACGCATAATGAACAGGTCTCATGCATATTGGAGCTTTGGTTTTTTTGGCGCTGGCATTATTGGAGCGGGCTTTTCTCAAATTGGGATTTCGCCGTTTCTTCACTTTGTTGCTATTACTTTATTCATTAGCATAATAACCAATTTGCTTTTTTTAGATTACATTGCTGCTAAACCTCGTAGGCAAAGCTTTCCACCGCAAAAAAAAGTCTTTGTTTGGCCATCAAAAAGTATTTTTTTTCTTGTTCTGTTTTCGCTGTCGGCGATGCTTGTTGAAGGCGCTAGCATTGATTGGTCCGTGATTTTTATGCGGGATATATTTAATACTGTACCGCTAATTAGTGGTTTTTCTTTAGCTCTCGCGGCCATAGCGCAGGGATTCATTCGGTATTTTGCAGATCAGTTTGTTGATCAATATGGCCCTGAAAAAGTTTCATTTTATAGTCTGATTGCTATGGTTTTAGGTGTAGCTTTTGTTGTTTTTTCGCCCAATCCTGTTATTGCCCTTTTAGGATTTTTGTTAATGGGTGGCGGAAGCGCAGTAATTTTTCCATTGGCAATGTCCGCGGCTGCTCGCGATAGTGAAAAGACCCCAGAGGAAAATGTTGCTTCACTCGCGCAATTTGTATTCGTAGTTTTTCTCCTGGCCCCACCTTTACTTGGTTTTATCGGTGAATACTTTGGATTACGTTGGTCTTTTGCGCTAGCGTTCCCTTTCTTAATGATCAGTTTGCTTTCAATTTCGGCTTTAAATATGAAAAAAAATAAAAATTTTTAAGCATTTGTGCCCTTGAAACCCCTTTTGTTCAAAATAGTTTCTTTAAAGTTGGTGGTTCATATTTTTATTACTCAGAGACTTACTCGGGGGCTGACTGAAATTAATTACATTACTAAATTTTAAACCTGCAGAGTATGAGGAACTTTTATGTCTATTCGACCAGTGAACTTTAGCAGCCAGGCAAAACCCGCGATGGAGGGGGCAGGCGTTCATTTACATCGCGTATTTGGTTTCGGTGAAACAGAACCCTTTGACCCCTTTTTAATGATGGATGACTTCCGAAATGATGACCCAAATAACTACGTGAAAGGTTTTCCATGGCACCCGCACCGAGGCATTGAAACAATTACTTATGTACTGAAAGGTAACGTTGAGCACAGTGACTCTTTAGGAAATAATGGAACATTAAGTGACGGTGACGTTCAGTGGATGACAGCAGGTTCTGGTATAATACATCAGGAGATGCCTTCGGGAAACGAATTAGGTCAGATGCATGGATTTCAGCTATGGGCAAATTTGCCGCGAGATCAAAAAATGTGTACGCCTCGCTATCTTGATATAGCTTCGAAGGAAATTAATACGCTAACGGATGACGATGGAACGCATATTCGAGTCATAGCAGGTGATTATCGCGGTTATAAAGGTTTAGTCGATGGGATCGATACAGATCCATCTTACTTGGATATAAATCTTCCGCCTAATGTTAAGAAGAGGTTTCCCTTTGATACACGTAGACAAGGGTTTGCCTATATTTTTGAGGGGTCTGCCAACTTTGATAATTCATCTACTCCCATTGGAGTGAATGTTGAAAAAGAGTTTAACGGGCAAGAAATGAAAATAAGGGACCAGTCTGGCAATCGCACATTAGTTGTATTTGGTGATGGTGATGAGATTGAGGTATCTGCAGGCGAGCAGGGTGTTCGTTTTCTATTAATTTCTGGCGCGCCTTTACGTGAACCAGTGGCCTGGCATGGACCGATTGTAATGAATACGAGGGCTGAACTTCAGCAAGCGTTCCGTGAACTTAATGCTGGCGATTTTGTTAAAACTGGTGCCCAAGGAATTTTTGGCCCTTAATTTCACTCTATTAGTTTTACAAAAGTTTGCGTTTCAATTTTAGCGCCTGCTTCCTCCCTTAACTTGATCATTTCGGGTTTATCGACTGTGGACATCATTTTTTCCATGGACTCAACTTCCATACATACCCAAACTTTGTCTTTATTTCCCTCCTCATGACCATAAGCAAGAACGTTTATTCCATGGTCCTGTCTGAAATTTTCGTTTGCTAGAAATAAACCTCTCCAGTGCTCATATCCCTTTGATAACTCAACTGATGATATAATTTTCATTTTTAAACTCCCTAGATTTTGAGTTTAGTAAAAATTCTAAAATCAAACATGTCAAAGATTACGCAACGGTAGCGATTTACTTTTAGATATTAAGACCTAACTTTCAAAGACCATAAAGGGTGATGGTGTTGGTAGCTTGGTGGCTTTGTGTTAAGGTAAGACTACTCGGTTTACTAAGTTGCAAGCTAAAAATTATTACTTTCTTTGGTAAAGCTACTAGCAATCATTAGGCGTTTAAATTGATGTTTCGTTCATCATATGCCGAATGAAAGCAGAACACTCCTCAGGCTGGGTGAGAGGTAGCATGTGGCCTTTGCCCGCCAAAACTTTTATTTGCGTACCCGATAACTCAGCAAATTTTTCGCCATGTAGTTTCACATCAAGAATTTCATCCTTTTCACCAAATAAAGTTTTTGTTGGTACATCTAATTCTTTTTCGCGCCCTACCATAAGTGGAGCTGACGACAGCGCGAATACGAGATCCTCAGATGTTTTTATAAATGCTTTAGACGAAAGAGCTAAGTCACCGCCACCTATTATAGAAAAATTTTCACTGACGGGTTCAGGAGCAAATGCTATTTCAAATGTATCTTTGCGTGTTAAGATTCCAATAAATGATGAAAAGGTGTGGGCCACAAAAAATCTTAACAATGGGCTGGAAATATTCAAAAATCGAAAAATGTCAGGTACCTTATCAACTGTTTGGGTTGCAGGACATATCAATGCGAGACCTGCAATTTGATTTTTATACTCTAGGGCCAAAGCCAAAGCGATTGCCCCGCCCAAAGAGTGCCCCACAATCAGTGGCTTCTCAATCTGCTCTTTTTCAATAAATTCTGATATAATCCGTGCTTGTCCCTGCAAGGTTGCAATTTCAGGTTTGGATCTTTTCGACCAACCACAACCGGCTCGGTCTATCGAAATAACTCGATAATCTTTATCAAGTTGCTCCGTTAGAGCATAAGTAAAGTTTCTTAAATTTCCTGCAAGACCATGTAGCATAATAATAGGTCTCCCTTGACCTGCTTCATACCAATGTATTTCTGCATCTTGCAGCACCGTAGTTTTTCCGAATTTTGGGATAGAACGTTTAATTTTATATGTAATAATACTTGTAAATATTGTGCTCAAAACAATTATTAAAAATAATAAAACAAATACGTATATAAGCAGATTAATCATATTGCGATCATTTAAACATGAATTTGGCAAGCTGGTAATGATTTTTCAATGAAATACTTTTAGACACTATGTAGACCTTACTTCTGGTTTTGTATTATTTCTCTCAAAAGTATAAATAGCTGTTAAAACAATGAAAAAACCGATCCATTCAGTAACTGACAATATTTGCTTGAGTAAAATAATAGCTAGAAGCGCAGCGAATAGTGGCTCAATACATGCGAGCATTGAGGATCTAGTGGCGCCGATTATACTTGCTCCTTTGAAAAAAAGTACCCAACTTGAAATATAGAAAACGCCATTTGCGAGAATGGCAAAAATTCCAGTTTTTGTGAGTGGTAAATCCATCTCCAACCCAAGCGGCAAAATAAAGCCAAATGTTAAAAATATTATCCCCAAAACGCTGACATAAAGATTAAAAGTAGTTGCTCCAATTTGTTCTGATAAATCTGAAGCAGTTACAATAAAGGCAATGAAAAACAACAAGCCCAAAAAACTGATAAATAATCCATAGAGATTTAAAACTTGTTCACCAGTGCTTAGCATAAGGTAAAGGCCTAGCATTAGTACTACCATGCTTAACCACTGTACGAATACAATTTTACTTTTACCTCGAAAATAAGAAATGAACGCTACACCCAGAGGAAAGCAGTAAAGAATGAGCATTACTAACCCGACATCTAAGTAATCAACAGCGTGATAAGTGAGCGTTATTAATATGCACGCGCAGATACTTGAAAGGACAACGTAAGGGATTGTCGACAAGGGAATTCTTAAGTTTCCTCTAATAATAGCTATAAATACTAATAGAATGAGGGCTCCAATAATATACCTTGAAAAAACTAAAAAGAAGAGAGATGAGCCGTCATCCAACGCGATTTTTGCCGAGTTAGGTACAAAAGCAAATAAGACAGATGAGAATAAGACTAATAGCACACCATAATTCATTTTTTTTAGAAGCCATTTTTTCAAGGTGGTGTAAGACCGGTGAATATTAATTTTTATTTATAATTTATTTAAGTTCAGCCTGCGCTAGTTTGCCAGCTGTTTCTCTTATTGGTAAGTGAATGATTGTTGCAAGTAACCCAAAAAGAATTGCCGCTATCCACATAGCTTCGTAGTTTCCGGTAAGATCATATAGCCTACCTCCAAGCCATGCTCCTAAAAAACCGCCCACCTGATGACTGAAAAATACTAGGCCTGCTAAGGTTGATAAAAACTTCAAGCCTTGTGTTTGAGCAATCAAACCAGTCGTCAAAGGAACTGTTGATAACCAAAGAATGCCCATGGCTGCAGAGAATAATAAGACACTGGTTTCACTTAATGGAGTAAAAATGAACATAGCGATTACAGCTGCTCGGCTCGCATATATTCCTGAGAGCAATTTTGGTTTTGAATATATTTGACCTGACCAGCCTGAAAAGAAAGAGCCCGCGATATTGAACAGACCAATTAGAGCAAGTGACCATGCCCCTATGATGGGTGCTAAACCTTCATCAATTATGTATGCTGGCAAGTGAGTTCCAATGAATTGGACATGAAAACCGCATACAAAAAAACCAAAGAACAATAGGGTATATGATCTATCAGAAAATGCAATTTTTATGGCTTGTATTGTATTTACTTGCTCCTTGGTGGGAGCTGTTTTTTCTGAGGCTTGCGAGACGAAAAAAAGAAGAGGTAGAATTATTAGAAAAGATGAGGCTACTAAGAATATGGCTATTCCCCATCCTATTGTACCGATTAGGACAGTGGCGATTGGAGCTCCTGCAAACATACCGGCAGAAGCCGCTGCTGTTCCTAGGCCCATAATAAAGCTTCTTTGTTTTGCTTCTACAACCTTACCAAGTGCTACAATAACAACGGGAAAGGAACATGCGCCTGTGCCTATCCCAACGATAAACCCAGTCAAAATAAACATAGTCTCATCCAGTAATATGCCGCGAAAGGCATAACCAAGTGCGGCAAATATAGCCCCAAAAGCCAATACTCGAGTAGATCCATGCTTGTCGGCGTATGCGCCAGCAATTGGCTGTGTAATGCCCCACATTAGCGCTTGGATAGCTAGAGACAGTGAAAATACTTCACGCCCCCACCCTAAGTCAGCCGACATGGGTCTTAGAAAAACACTAAATGAGGCTGAAAACCCGAAACTTACAAATGAAATGACGCAACCAGCGATAATTGCATAAAGTATCGCCGGTTCGATTTTTTTTTGAATTTCAGCCATTATTTATTGAGCTGCCTATTTGTGTGGGGTTAGCTTAAAATATTAAGCGTAAAGAATGTCACCCATATTATATAAAAGAACTGAATAAAGTATCAAAAATATAATTGGAGCTATATAACCCTCAGCTGTAGGTTTCACGCCCTCAATACTTGACCACTCACTGTTGAGCGTGCGGTATCCAGAAATTGCAGCAATAAGAGCTTGTGTCCATCCGTAAGCGACAAAAGCCCAAGCACCAGATGGCCCATTGAAAAGCAAAAAAATTGAAATTAGTGCTGCAGCTCCGACTTGGGAACCAGCAAACCGAGTTATAAATATTGCCTGGTCACCAAACCCGTATTGATCGTTGAATGCTTTCGTTTGAAATAGACATCTAAAACTGTAATATAACGCACCAATTGTCAGTATTATCCAAATAATTAGGTTTAATGAACCACCAAAACTTTGTACCATTAGAGATTTCCCTTCTTTGATTTATGCACTCGTAATCGGAGTTGCACCAGTTTCTAATCTTACAACTTTCCCATCCTTGAGTTCCTCAATCCTTAGTAACAGCATTTTATACGCTACATTTCGAAAATTTTTTAAACGTTACGTAAATCAGATTTGAAAAAATGAACATCGAATTTCTAGCTTAATTATTGACCAGACAACTTTTAACTCAAATTCACTAGATTTCTATTTAAAAAACTAGAATCAATGATCGTGAGCAGGAATGTCGCCTATTTCAAGCATTTTTTTGGTAAGAATTAATTTCATGCGAGAAAATACTTCGTTATAGTTTTTGTCATTTGCTAAATTAAATAACTCCAAAGGGTCTCTTTCGCAGTCAAAAAGTTCCCACTCTTTATCTTCTCCGCCATGATTTGTTCCTGGAAGATCAAAACCGTCGTTATACCAATAAATTATTTTATAGCTTTGATTGCGTAGTCCGTAGTGAGCATAGGCATTATGATCAGGGTCCCGATGCATCCAGTATCTTTGGTATGCTACTTGTTGCCAATTGTCTGGAGTTTTGCCCTCCAGAATAGGCCTTAAACTATATCCTTGCATATAATTAGGGACATCCAATCCAGCAAAATCTAAAAAGGTAGGTGCGAAGTCCACGTTGCAACACATATCATTACTTACCTGCCCGGCTTTCAGCAAACTTGGGTATCTGAGCAAAAAAGGCATTTGGAAAGATTCTTCATAAATAAACCTTTTATCAAACCAACCGTGTTCACCTAAGAAAAAACCTTGATCAGAAGTGTAAATCACAATTGTGTTTTCAGCTAAATTTTCGTTATCCAAATAATCTAACAATGACCCCACACTTTCATCAATTGACGCAATAGTGTTTAGATATCTTTTTATATAACGTTGATATTTAAATCTGCTCAACTCTGCATGTGAGATGAAAGTAAATTTTTCTCCTGTATGCTTGTCTATCAACGCAAAACCATCGAGTGTTTCGGGGTTTGGTATTTTCCGCTTATTGCCATCTGGTCTAGAACGCTCACCGATTTCAGATCCACCTTCCGGTTGGACTAATCCAAGATCATCGTAGGTGATATCATCTTTAATTCTCATTTTTGCTTCTGCAGCGGCTTTTGCTCTGTTCTTGTAGTCATCATCAAAGGTGTCAGGTACTTTTATATCCTCCTCATAAAGCTTTCGGTTTTTTGGATGTGGTTCCCACTCTCTGTGTGGAGCTTTATGGTGGCACATTAAGAAAAAGGGCTGGTTTTTATTTCGCGATGACAACCATTTAATAGATTTACTGGTTATGATGTCCGTAGCATATCCTTTCTCCTCTACTTCCCTTCCCATTTCAATGAATTGAGGGTCAAAATAGTCGCCTTGTCCTGGCAATACTGACCAATAGTCAAAACCAGTAGGTTCATGCTCTTTGCCTTCCCCTAGGTGCCACTTTCCAATGATAGCTGTCTGATAACCTCCGTACTGAAGATGCTTTGCAACATTAGGGAGCCTATTATCGATAGGTGTATTTAATGTTGTTACGCAATTCACATGATTATATGTTCCTGTAAGGATGGCAGCACGGCTTGGTGTGCAAATCGAATTTGTAACGTAACAGTGGTTAAGCCTAACTCCTTCGTTTGCAATGCGATCAATGTTGGGGGTTTTATTTATGCCTTCACCATAAGCACTAATTGCTTTGGCGGCATGATCATCTGCCATTATAAATATTATATTAGGAGCATTCATGTTTTTATCATTTTCGCTTTGTTATTTTGACGTCAATGATCACCGACCTGATATGATATGTCGATATTAAAATGTGATGTAATGTATATTGTTTGTACCAAATGAGCTAATTTGTGACTAAATTTAGAAGATCACACCTTGGAGTTTTAAAATGTCAAAATATGTTGAGGCCGCTAATTGGATAAGTGAACAAAGACAAGCTAAAAATATTTATAAAAACTTTAATGAAATGTTTGGTTTGGAAAGTTTTGAGGATGCATACTTTGTACAAGACGCCTTAGAGTCTGTCTGGGCCCATAAAGGTGAGGTAGTAGGCTATAAATTGGCTCTTACTTCAAAAGCGATGCAAGAGATGTTTGGCGTAAATACCTCTTTCAAAGGCAACTTATTTTCCGAGACTATTCTCAAAGGTGATCAAGTTATCTCCCTAAAAAATTATGGACGATTAGGAGTTGAGTTTGAGCTCGCCATAGAAATTGGTCAAGATTTTGGTGCTAATGCTGATAATCTGACAGTTGAGGACTGTATGAGCAAAGTTTCAGCTGTTTATCCTGCTTTTGAATTAATTGATGATCGGAATGCGGATTATCCTAAAGTGGACTTAATTTCTCAAACCGCGGACAATTCTTGGAATGCAAACACGGTTCTTGGAACTAAATCACAAAACTTTTCTCATCTTGATTTTAGTATTAACGAGGTTTTTAAAAGCATTAATGGAAATATTGAAAGGTCAGTTACTGGGGCAGCTCTGGAAAACCCTTTTAATGCCGTAATCTGGATTGCCGATTTTCTGAATAAGCGCGGATCGGAATTGAAAAAGGGCCAAATCGTGATGACGGGTTCTACATTTCCAACATACTTCCCTCAACCGGACGATATAATTGAATTTGAAGTTTTTGATATTGGGAAAATAAAAATTAGCATATCTGGCTAAAAAAATTATTTCGTTTTGAAGACTGCTTAATGAGAAATAAAATATTAAAGCTCTTGTTTAGGCTATGGTACCTCCATCGACTATAAAAGGTTGACCCGTTGCATACGAGCCAGCCTCTGACAGCAAATAAATAATGAGCGACGCTATTTCATCAGGTTGACCAAGCCGTCCCATCGGTTGTCTTGAAACGAACCATTCCTCCGCAGCTTTTTTTGAGCCAAGCTTCTCAGCCATACTATCCATCCTTTCGTGCAAAGACGGTGTCTCAATAGTGCCTGGGCATATTGCGTTACAGCGTATTCCATCCCCCATGAAATCCACAGCCACAGATTTTGTGAGGCCAATAACAGCAGCCTTAGAAGTGCTGTAGGCAGCTCGTAATGGGAAGCCTTTTACTGAAGAGGCTAATGATGCCATATTAACAATGGAGCCACCACCATTTCTCTGCAAACCTGGGATGGCCGCTTTGATGACAAAGTACATGCTATCTAAATTAATGAGAAAAGAGTTTCTCCAATCATTTTCATTTACATCCAGAATAGTTCCATGGTGGACCCAGCCAGCCATATTAACAATTCCATCAAAATCCGGTGCTTTGAAAAAGTATTCTTGAATTGAACCATCTTTCGTGATGTCCAATATTTCGGTTTCGGCGCCTAGTTCACTCAATTTTTCTAATCCAGCGGGCTCAAGATCTGTTGCGTATACTTTAGCGCCAGCGTTCAATGCGAGTTTTGCAACAGAGCAACCCATACCGGCTCCAGCGGCACTTATGAAAATTTTTTTACCTGTTAGGTCCATATCAAGCCTCCTTGGCATGTTTTATCTCATCAATAAGTTTTAATAAGGAAATTTAGAAACGCAAAAACTTGTTTGCGGTAAAATAAAATAGGTGACGCGTCTGTGCCACCTATTTTTTGGTTTTTGAGGACATAATGAAAAAGTCTTACTGATTAAAACGTCAAGCTATACGATTTGTTTAATTTTTACTTTTTTATGTTTTTCGTATGAGGTTTCTAATTCTTCTCGTAAAAATTCACCAAAATTTATGGGGGGAAATTTTGGTTTTCCTGTACCATTTAAAGGTTGAACAACAGCATTGGTGTGTGGATCGAAAAAAAATGGGCAGGAAAAGCGTTCTCTACCACTTTTGTTAATAACGCGATGAGGTGTTGAGCGTAAAAGTCCGTTAGTAAGCCTAGAGAGCATATCCCCCACATTTACAACAAAACTTTCCTCTACTTTGGGCACGTCGATCCATTCACCTTCTTTGGTCTGCACCTGCAGGCCTCCAATTTCATCTTGTGCTAGAATAGTTAGACAGCCAAAATCTGTATGCGGTGCAGAACCATACAGGTCACTTGGACTAGTTTTAGGAATTGGTGGATAGTATAGGAGCCTTAACCAAATAGTTGGTGTATCGAATGATTGCATTACACTTAGATCGCTAATGCCTGAGGAAAGGAGTGCCAGCCGCATTAAATTTCTGCCAAGCTTTGTCATTTGGGATGTATATTTTTCTAAAACTTCTTTGAAATTCTCTATTTCTGGCCATTGATTTGGGCCTGAGAGATAGACATTAGGTAGCTCAGATTTATCTTCACGCATCATCATAAAACTCTCTGACTGATTTGGTTTTTTGACATCTGCAAGTTTTGAGTTCACGTCAGTAGAGGTATTAATTGCGATATAACCACGATGCTTGTGATCAAGCGCTACTTTCATTTTTTCTGATAGCGACAGCGAGTGAAAATGTTTTGAAACTTGAAAAAGTTGCTCTTTCAAGGTTTTGTCAATTCCGTGATTAATAATATATCCGAAACCATATTCATTATAAGCACTAAAAAAATCCTGTAATAGTGGTCTGGAAAATTCTTTATCCTCAATTCCAGAAATATCTATTTTAGGTATCTGCATTAGCTGCTTTCTCATTTGCTAGTTTGTCCAAGAAACTTTATTGCTAATCTTATTTCAAAAATTATCCTAGACTAAAACTTGACTAATATTAAGTATTCTAAAAGGGTGTTTGTAATTAAAACCACTACTCTGCGAAATAATAAAAAAGCGAAACCCCTTTTATGAGATCTCAGTTACTTTCGCGGGCTTATGCTAGTTCGCCCCTATTATTATTTTTGGCGACATTAGGCTGGGGTAGTAATACAATTGCAAGCCGTCTCGCAGTTGGAGAGGTTTCTCCGATGCTGCTTATATTTTTTCGTTGGGGAATAGTTGTTGTAATTTTGGTGAGCCTTTACTGGCGGGAAATGATTGCAGAATGGCCAGTCATCAAACCAAGATTAAAGTGGTTACTAATTATGGGTGGCTGTGGGCTAAGTTTATTTAATGCTTTTTTTTACATTGCTGCACATAGTACCACAGCCGTTAATTTGGGAATTATTCAGAGTACCATGCCGGGCATGATATTGCTGGGTTCTTTCATGCTTTTTGGTGATCGTATTAATAAATTGCAATTTTTTGGTCTTTTACTGACCCTATTGGGTGTTGTTGTCATTGTTACTCAAGGTTCGGTCGAAAAGTTAATGCAGTTAACTTTTAATAATGGCGATTTATTAATGATCTTTGCTTGTTCATTTTACGCTATGTACACGGTAGGATTGAAAAGTAGGCCAAAAATTTCTGGCATGGTTATGCTAGCTTATTTTTCGGTTGCTGCGTTTCTGATGACTATCCCACTCATGATTGCAGAAAGTTTAACTTATGGCACGGTTATACCGGGTGCTAGAGGATGTATGATCGTCCTTTATATTGCTCTTGTGCCTTCTTTTTTATCTCAAATTTTTTTCATGCGAGGTGTTGATCTAATCGGTCCAGGATCGGCGGGTTTATATGCCAATTTAGTTCCAATATTTTCTGCAATTATGGCTGTTTTCTTACTTAGCGAAAAATTTTCCTTTTTTCATTTGGCGGCAATGATGCTGGTTTTTGGTGGAATAGGGTTATTTGAATATCAAAGCAGACGCAAAGTTGATCTTTAAGATTACAGTTTTCGATTAATCATTTATTTGGGTGCTTTTATGAATATTGAAGAGATAGCAAGCGAAGTAAGCAGTTCCATTAGTTTAGCCAAGCAAATTGAACCATTTTCAAAAAGAGGTTTAGTTCTTTCCCTTCAGGAAGCCTATGATGTAGCTGGAATTGTAAGACAAAAGTTAGGCCAAACTGAAATAATAGGTAGAAAAATTGGTTTCACAAACCGTAATATTTGGAACATTTATAATGTGGATCAACCAATTTGGGGTCCAATCACAAAAGACAGTGTAAGTTTTTTTGAATCAAACTTTCTAGAAATTGACTTAAGCCAATTTTGTGAACCTCGAATTGAACCAGAAATAGTGGTTTGTTTAAAACAAACGCCAAAAGGTGGTTCTGAAAACACTGAAATATATCTGGATTGGATTGCCCCAGGTTTTGAAATTGTTGACTCTATATATCCAAATTGGAAGTTTTCATTAACAGATGCAATTGCATCGGGTGGGCTTCACGGATGTTTGGTCGTGGGAAGGAAGTTTAAGGTGAATGATCGCACTGAGAGAGATCTAATTGATGTTATAGTAAGTTTATATAAAAGTGGTAGACTTGAAGAAGCGGGCACCGGTGCAAATGTTTTGGATGGTCCAGTTTCTGCAATTCAATATTTAAATATTGGTTTGTCTAAGATCAAAAACCAAGACGCCCTGGTAGCCGGTGATATTATAACTACTGGAACTATGACAGACGCAAAACCAATCTTTTCCAAAGAAAAATGGAGTGCTAGATTTGGTGGCGTAGTTGAGTCAGAGTTAAATTTAGAATTTTTTTAAAAAGCTTACTCCAGGTAATTTTTATATCCGCTTGTTCAATTAAAACTTAAATATCATAATGACTTTACGCGGTTCCTATGTTTCTCAGCACACCCGCATATAAAGCCTCCACATTACCCCGTGGAGGCTTTTTATCGAAATGCTCAGCCAAATCTGATCCAGAAGGTTCCTTTCTTCGTATACACAACGTGTCATGACAAAATACATGCGCGGACAACCATGGTTAGTTGTCTTCATACCCCCCTGAAGCAACGCCTATTAGGCGTTGTTTTAGTTTTTAGAACTGGTGCTACATAATGAGAATAGTATCGCATGAGCGACGTAGTGTCGTTAAATTTACAGAATTCGATACCGAGTTGTGAAAAGGGATTTTAAAAATTCATAAAAATGATTTAGAAAATGCTCTTTGATAAAAGCAAGGTTTTTAAAGTTCCTTTAGGCTCTGGTAATCGGCTTGTTGCAGGAAATAGCTTAGCTTTGATTTCAATATTTTTATTTGCAGCAGGCTTCCCAGCTGCAGAAGTTCTTCTAGATATATGGCACCCCATTACTCTGATGTTTTTTAGGCTCATATTGGCAGTCTCAACACTGGTTCTGCTCTGGGCTCTTATTGAAGGCGTATCCTCAGTTTTGAAGGCGCCTTGGTTAAAAGGTATAAAAATTGGCCTATTAGGTTTTGGTTTGGGAACCAACCTATTACTGTTTGCGCAGTGGTTTACGGACCCTATTACGGTTGCTTTACTTGCAACCTTAATTCCTGTTTCTGCAACTATTTTGGAAGTTTGGGATGGCCGAAGAAAACTTAATAGTAAGTTTATTCTTGGTTTGATTGCTTCGATAATAGGTGGATTAATTGCCGTTAGTGAGAATATTTCAATCAATTTGGGGTGGGGAGTTTTGATGGCTTTAGGCTCAGGATTTTCCTTCATGTGGGCATCTGATAAAAGTGTAACAAGACTTTCTGAGCTATCTCCAATAGCCCGCTCATCGATTACTTTTACTGGGGCTGCCGTTTTTACCACGATAAGTTTTACAATATTTTTTACTTTAGGTTTAGTTGAAATTCCGAATTGGCTTACGAGCGATCAATTACTTAGCTTTGTAATTTATTCTGTAGCTGCCATGGCTATTTCCCAGGTTTTTTTTATAGCTGCCATTGAAAAAGTAGGAGTAGCAATCTCATCGCTTCATTTAAATTTTTCTCCCTTTTACGTGATGATAATCCTATTTGTACTTGGGGAAGCATGGGATTTAAGAGCAGTTATTGGTGCATCTATTGTTGCTTTTGGCGTTTGGCTAGCGCAAGTAAAATAAGCTTCTCATTAACATTATGGGTGTATATCCAAAAACAAAAACCAATTGCTTCGGCTTAGATCCGGTTTGTAAGTATAACGGGAACCAATCTTTGCTCTTTTTCCAAATTTAAAATTTGGTATTATGTGCTAGTACTATATTTCTTCTAGCGAGTTAGTGTGTGTCAGCTTGGTAAAAGTTCGGGATCATAGTTATAAGTTTATATCAGCCAAACCTTTTGCTCCAAATTTAGGAGCTGAGATATATGGAGTAGATCTCAGTAAACCTATTTCAGAGGAACAGTTTGGTGATATTTCCCAAGCATTTCTGGATCATCAAGTTCTATTTTTTAAAAATCAAAAAGAAATTCCTCCAGATGTGCATATTTCATTTGGTCAAAGATTTGGAGAGTTACACGCTCATCCTGCCGCGCCAACAATGAAGGGTTATCCTGAAATCTTTGAAATTCATGCCGATAAGAACTCTAAGATCGCAAATGGTGAATTTTGGCACTCGGATGTATCATGTGATGAACAGCCTCCTCTTGGAACTATGCTGCAAATTCATATAGCGCCACTTTGTGGTGGTGATACAATGTTTAGTGATATGTATGCAGCTTATGATGCCCTTTCAGATCCAATTAAAAAGCTAATTAATGGATTAAGTGCTACACATGAATCTGAGCACCTATATAGGGGCCGTTATGCCGATAGAGGCATGGATGACTCAGGGTCTATTTTCCCAACGGCTGTTCACCCTATTGTTAGGACACACCCTGAAACGGGAAGAAAAGCGTTATTTGTAAATCGTACTTTCACAACAAAAATTAATGGATTGTCAGTTGACGAAAGTAATAGCATTTTGACACTGCTTTTTGATCAAGCTGAGCATATAAACCACCAAATTCGTTTTAGTTGGTCGATTAATGATATGGCTTTTTGGGATAATCGCTGTTGTATGCATCGTGCTATCTGGGATTACTGGCCAGAGGAAAGAAAAGGTCGAAGAGTTACAATTAAAGGTGATCGCCCAAAGTAAAATTAACTTGATATAGGGATATTAAAGCTTAGCTTTTATTCATGTTTTGGATTTTGTTCTTAATTTTTTTGCTAGCTTGTTTTTCAGCTGGAGCCACTGGTGGGCTTTTCCCACCAGGTTCGTGGTATTCAAGTTTAAAAAAACCTAGTTGGACACCTCCCAATTGGTTGTTTCCAGTGGCCTGGACCTCACTTTACATCTGTATGTCTTTTGCAGGAGCCAGAGCCGCTTTGTCGCCAGATAATAGTTTAGCAATGGCTCTTTGGTCTCTTCAAATTGCTCTCAATACGCTTTGGACACCCGTATTTTTTGGATTAAAGAATTTGAAGTTGGGACTGATCGTTTTAATTGCACTTTGGCTGTCAGTTGCATGTACTATGATCGCATTATGGCAGTTGGATTGGCTGTCTGGATTGTTATTTTTCCCATACCTAGTCTGGGTCTCTGTTGCCGGAGCCTTAAACGCATCGGTTTGGCGATTGAATTTAGAGGAAAACAGCCAGTAACCAGAAGCTTGCAATAATTACGCAGTCTTTTTTTGCGTGGTTCTAGCTAAACGCGCATTACCTTGCCCTCTGGATCGTAGGGTGAGGCTTGAATGACCGTCGCATCTTTTTCAACGCCAACAACATGCACCTTCAGTCTCTGGTTTTCATTAGCCAGGTCGTTATTCACTAACGCCATAGCCAGTGATTTCTTTAAAGTATGTCCATAACCACCTGATGTCACAAATCCAACCAAACTGTCGTTGTTCCAAACAGGTTCATATCCACTTGCATCAGCATCGTCAGCGTCAATTTCTAGCATAACGAGTTTTTGGGCGGGTCCGTTACCATCTCTTTCTTTGATTGCTGCAGCCTGACCAATAAACTGCTCTTTTTCCCAGTCAATCCATCGGTCCATGCCTGTCATTCCAGGGGTATATCCTTGCGTGAATTCTGCTGACCAAATTCCAAAGCCTTTTTCTAACCTTAAAGATAATAAGGCGTTGAAACCAAATTCTCTAATGCCACACTCAGAACCTGCTTTAAGTAGTAACCTACGCAGGGCTATGTGATCACCCATTCTGCAGTGAATTTCATAACCTAATTCACCTGTGACGGATAAGCGGCCAACTTTCGCACTGATCAAACCTATATCCATAGCAGCGCAGCCCATAAATTTTAACTCGTCAATAGAGAATTCAGTAAGCTTCGATATTACATCCTTAGAGTTTGGACCGGAAAGAGAAAATCCGGCCCAGTCTTCTCCAAGGTCTTTAATGGAAACACCATCGCTAAGGTGGTCACTGAACCACCGCATGTGCCAGGCGCGTAAATAGTAGGAACCCATGACCCACCAGGTTCCATCACCCCAATTGAATAAGGTTAAATCACCTTTTAATTTGCCTTCCTCGCTGAGCATCGGGGCCAAGCCAGCCCTTCCTGGTTTAGGAAGTTTTGAGGCCATTATGTTATCTAGCCAGGCCTCAGCATTGGGCCCTGAAACTTCAAAGCGGGAGAAGCCAGTTATATCAAGTAAGCCAACGCCAGTTCGGACTGCGTTACACTCATCTCCAACCATAGGAAAGGCATTAGAGCGTTTAAGCGAGGGATTTTCCTTAAATTCCTTCGATGCAAAGTATAGAGGCACTTCGAGATCCCAACTATTTCCCCACTGGCAACCTGCTTCGGTCATTGCATCATGCGCTGGCGCCATTTTCAATGGGCGACCTGCAGGGAGTTGTTCATTTGGATAGGTCATAACAAAACGTCGGGAGTAAAACTGGCCTGTAGTTTGTTTGATAAATTCTTTATTTTCGGCAAATTTACCATATCTGGCAACATCCATACCATAAACATCTGCTTCTGGCTCACCGTGGATCATCCACTCAGCTAGAGACTTGCCTACGCCTCCGCCTTGAAGAAAACCTGCCATCACAGCACATGCACACCAGTAGCCTCGTTTTCCAGGGACTGGGCCCACAAGAGGATTACCATCAGGTGAAAAGGTGAAAGCACCATTTACCCAGGTTTTAATTCCAACATCTTGCAAAGCTGGATAGCGCTCAAATCCAAGAACTAACTCATTTTCTATCCGATCTGTTTGTTCCTGAAAAAGCTCCATTCCATAGTCCCAGGGAGCGCCATCCATAGCCCAATGTTCATGATTAATTTCATAAATGCCAAGTAGAACACCTTTTTGATCCTGCCTCAAATAAGTGAAACCTTCCAGATCGACAGTCATGGGAACTTCAAAATCTAAGCTCTCTAGTTCAGCAATCGTATCTGATATCAAATAATGATGTTTTAAAGGAGATACTGGCAACTCAATACCAGCCATTCGCCCAATTTGCTTAGCCCACAAACCTCCAGCATTTACAACATGTTCGCAGCTTATTATCCCTTTGTCCGTTTGAATTTGCCAACCATCTTTTGTTTGCTCTAATGATTCAACTTTTGTATGCTCAAAATACTCAGCGCCGCGCTTTCTGGCTGCTTTTGCATAGGCGTGAACAGTACCTGTAGTATCCAAATAACCTTCCCGATCAGCCCACATACCTCCTAGTAACCCGTCAGTTGACATAATTGGGTTCAGTTCACGGGCTTCTTCTGGCGTAACAAGCCTACAGTCAGAGATACCAATGGATTGATATACTCTATATGCCGATTGTAACCATTCCCATCGATCTGGTGTACCAGCCATGGTTAGACCACCGGTCATGTGCAGCCCAATATCTTGTCCACTTTCAGCCTCTATCTCTTGCAGTAAGTCGATAGTGTAAGCTTGAAGGGCAGAAATGTTCGGATCAGCATTCAGAGCATGTATACCACCAGCTGCATGCCAGCTCGAACCAGCTGTAAGCACTGATCTCTCAAGCATGCAAACATCTGACCAACCAAATTTTGCTAGATGGTAAATAACGGAGGCTCCTACTACTCCTCCACCAATAACAACAACCCTATAATGAGATTTCATTACATTACTCCCTAAACAGCCGCGCACATACAGATTGTCTCTGTTTTACGTTGAAGAACTTGGAAAGCTTACAGCTTATTGATTGAGTATTAGTTACCAAATTTCCAAAAGTTGAGTAATTGCAATAGCGCCAAAAATAAGTGTGATTACGACTTTAAACATGCCCCATGGCGCCGCTTTGAATTTTTTTCCAAAATTTGTTGCAGCTTCATCATCGTCCATATCATCAATATTAGCTTTAAAATCATCCATACAATCAAATGAATTAATCATTACAAAAACAAACATCCCCACAATAGCCGCTGAAATTGCCAGCTGAGGTAAGTCTCCTCCTTGCGAAATGATATAAAGTGTAAATAGGTTACCAAAGACTGCAATTGTGATGCCCCAATAGAGGTCTCTTCCTCTTGTCGCCCCTATAAATTGACGTCTATCACGATCAGCTGCTGTATTCATTTTTGACATTTTAAATCTCCATATTAAATCACTTAAATTTTAACATATGAGCCAGTTATTCTAAGATAATTGTATGATTACGTTGCGTCTTTCTGTTTAGGAAAGAAAAAGCGTTGCTGTATGATTACCATTTATAAATTTACTCTAAATCTAGTGTAATTATAATTTGAATAAAAAAACCTCCGCCTTTTGGCGAAGGTAAAGTTTCGGTTCACTATCACGGGAAGGCGATGTCAGCCGTTCTGTGAAAGAGTAATGCTACAATACAGAAATTTATATGCGGCTTTTTGGCATTCGTAATATAAAACCAATTAGAGTAAGAGAAAATTGTTCTCGCCATTTGCCGAAGCACAATGAGTTTGAGGATAGTGGCTGGGTTCGATGGGAGGAGAACCCGGCCGCGCCGAAAAATTTCGGTTTAAGATGAGTTGTCAGTTTAATTTGTAGTCAACTGGTGGAAATAGGTAGTCTTCGTCTCTTTTGATAATAGGGGCTTTTTGTCTAGGAAATCTGGGCAAGCCCAATCCAGTATTTATCATGCGCAGGTAGTCACGATAGCTCATACTCATTAATGGTTTTATTGGGCCAATGAACCCTTCATCTTGATCTGACTTATTCATAGTAACTCTCCATTTTAAAAAATGGATTGCAAATTTTGTGCCACAAAATTACCTGCTTTATGAATTGATCGGTATGTTTTTTTTAAAACGGAGCTGTGCCAATTTTTGAAACAAGATTTGCTATGCCGCCTGTATATGCAAAGTAAGTCCACCAAAGCCAAAGAAAGAAAATAAAAACTCTGAGTAACTTAGCTTTTGACCAAGTTTTTGGGTCAAATAATGTTAGTATGACCCACAAGAACCCACATCCGATAAGATATAAAACTAAACTGAACATATTAACCTAAAGCTAAAAAATTTTTACAGTACAACAAGATAAATCTACTTATCTAAATATCAATAAAACATGAATTGGCATATATGATTTAATACCGTAGATAGCCTTTACTATTTATATGACCTGTGAAGAGATCCAACATGCCCTACGAGCCAATAAAACTACCCGATCGTGTTCAATTACCTGAAGATGAGGCTATTCAACAATCCAAAATCTTTTTCGAGTATATGTGTAAACGTCACTCAGTTAGAGACTTCAGTAGCAACCCAATTCCAAAAAAAATTATTGAAAATATTGTAGCTGCTGCCGGTCGGGCTCCCTCTGGAGCCAATCAACAGCCGTGGCACTTTGTTGCTATTAAGGATTTAGGAATGAAGAAAAGGATCCGGGAGGCAGCCGAAAAAGAGGAGCAAAATTTTTACACTGGTGGAGCAAGTGACGAGTGGATTTCTGCTTTAGAACCTATTGGAACTGGAATATCAAAACCTCACTTAACAGATGCTCCCTGGCTTATTGTTGTATTCGCTGAGCGGTACGGGAAAAAAACTGATGGTTCACGGCGCAAAAATTATTACGTCCCTGAAAGTGTAGGAATAGCAATGGGATTTCTTATTGCTGCAATTCACAACGCCGGATTGGTATGTCTTGAACATACACCCAATCCAATGAAATTTTTAAATGACTTGTGTGGAAGGCCAGAGAACGAAAAACCAATTATGATACTACCGGTTGGCAATCCAAGCGAAGATGCAAATATTCCAAAAGCGGCAAAATTGAAGAAACCTCTAAATGAGATTTTGACAGTTTTTTAATTTATGGAATATTTGGTTTGAATATATATAAAAAAAATGTTTCTGGGTTTTGATATATCTGTTGTTTTAAAAAGGATAGGTGAAAGTTAAGATGGTGCAGCCTAAAATGAAAGTTGTGCTAGTCGAACCGGAAATACCATTTAATACTGGTTCAATTGGTAGAACTTGCGTAGCCCTTGATTTGGAACTGATCTTAATTGGCCAACTAGGTTTTTCCTTGGATTCATCTTCGGTAGCTCGATCGGGAACCCGCTACTGGCAATTTGTTGAAATTAGCCTTTATGATAGTTGGAATAGGTTTCTTCTAGAACGCTCACCGCTTGCCGAACAACTTTATTTGTTTGAAGAAGATGGATTAGAAAGCTTTTACATGCCAAATTATCATCCAGAGGCATTTTTAGTATTTGGTTGTGAGTCCAAAGGGCTTCCAAAATCAATTCGCGAAAGTATGAAAGATAGAATTTTTTCACTTCCAATGAAAAATGAAGCTGTCAAATCCCTTAATTTGGCAAATACTGCAACGGCAGTAGTCTACCAAGCAATGCGAGATTATTTGTAAAAATAAAATTGGTTATTGAATTAATTGATTGTCTAGGGATGAGTTCGCGAATTTAGCCAAATCCAAGATTAGCCTAATCACATAAAGTTGGTGTAATAAGCCTTCTGAGATCAATTAAAAATAATTTTTCTACTGAAACAGCTTGCTTATGAAAAGATGATAAAAATCTAAGTTGGCATGAAAAATGCCTATATCACTCTATTAACCCCGCGGGTACTGGGTCTCTAATAGCTTTTTCCTCCCTGTTGAGCCGATTAGAGACCCTTTTTTGTAAAGTCTTTAGGAACTTAAATTAAGAAAATTACCATGAATTAGCTGTATACAAATGGACACTGGCGTAAGTCGTTATTTTTGAACACTAATTAAAGTATACCATTGTATTTGTTGACTTTTTTAGAAAAAAATTTATGTTTCAATTATGGCAAATGAATGTAAAAAGTGTAACGTCGTCCATAGTTCTTTAGCAGATCGATGCTTTAGTTGCGGGGAGACGTTTAAAAGATTGAAAATCTCTCGAACAAGTTATGGTTTACCAACGTTGTTGGCTACGACTTTCTTGTCGCTAAGCGTAGTAATTATGAACGTTAATGTAGTTTTTGGGGGCTAAAATGGTAACTTGGAAGCAAATTTTTGGCCCTAATTTTAGTGTAGCACAGATCGAAGCTTTATTGATGATCGGAGCTTTTGGCGCTATATTTTCAGCTATTTTTGTCTTACTTTACCTATACAATCAGTTAGCTGACGATTTATAAAATTAGCTGACGATTTATAAAATTTTAAACTTTTTAACCGCTTACGTAAACGGCTTCAGTTTGTGGTCGGTACCAATTTTTCTGGTTGTGGAGGCGACCTAATAAGTCGCGTAGTTCAGCAACTTCTTGTCTAATTTCTCTATAAGCACAGATGTCCGTTGTATTCTCTGCAGTGTCTTCGGCCAGCAAGCTCATTGCGGATGACCTTCGTGCTATAACTGAATTTATAGCGTCTTCTATAAGATCGATGTCACGTAAGCCCAAGTTAAATTCAGTATTTGGTTTCGACATGCTGTCATCCTTCCTACTAATCACTAATTCCACTTTTCATACTTAAAAAAATAAAGAGCATAACGATAAAAAGTCAACAAATACAATAGTATACTTTATTTTATCAATAAAATTAATAGGTTAATTTTGTGTCCATTTGTATACTTTTAGTTTAAGTGCTTCGACCACTTAACCGACTCGCTTTGGTGGCTGAGGATTATTCGCGGGATTTGAGTCTATCACGTTTATTTCAATTATATCCTTACCACTATCGAGATCTTTCAGGCGCTTCTCAATCGAAAAGGCTAGCTCTTTACTATAGACTTGATTGTCACCTTCATAAAAAGCAAAAGACTTTAAATGCTTTGCCTTTTTTTCCGGGTTATCAATAGTAGACTTAGTCCAATGATACAATTCATACTGTTCGATACCCTCTCTTTCTGCTTCTTCACAATATTCTGCGAATGCGTCAAAAGTACAAACAAGTCTGGCGTTATTGTCAGAAGCTATTTTGTTGATCTCTTTAGATAGCCCTAAATCATTAACGCTGCGAAGATCTTCTGATAGCTGTTCTGAAACTTTTATCCTGATTTGATAGAGCCAGTCAGACATTGTGGATCCTTTTCTCCATTAGTTAGAAATTTTATCTAGAAATTATTGTGATAAGACTAAATTTAGTGAAGAATAAGATATTTCAACCTATTCATCTTAACTAAGCAGGAATTTTTAAATATGTTTCAATCGTTTTTCCCGCAGCCCAAATTATTTTTCTCGTCATTGGCTCTATGGAGCGGGGTATTAATTCTAGTTTGGTATTCTTTTGGTAAAACGATAGGAGAGTCTCTTGGTTTTGATCTGACTGAAACTGAGACGGTAATTGGCCTAGGTCACTTTATTACTTCAGAGTTTTTATGGTTTGATACATTTTTTGCTTTCGGTGCGCTGGCGTTTTTCTTTGTGTGGCGCTCCCGTAGCCCACATGAGTGGCAGGTTTGGTCGGTTTTGGGCTCTGCACTGCTGATTTATTTATCATATGCGTCAGTTCAGGTGTCAGTTGTAATAAATGCTTGGTACGGACCTTTTTACAATGATATTCAAACAGCTCTGACAGGCGATGGGGGAATTACGGCAGGCGATTTATACGGACATTTTCTAGTATTTTGTACTATCGCTTTTCCTTATATTTTATTTATCATTTTAAATAGGTTTTTTACGGCTCACTATATATTCCGTTGGCGTACCGCTATGAACAATTATTATGTTGAAAGGTGGAAGCAGGTTCGCAACATCGAGGGAGCATCACAACGTATTCAAGAAGACACAATGCGATTTGCTGCCATTATGGAGGGCCTTGGGGTTGCGTTTGTCGACTCGATTATGACTTTGATTGCTTTCTTGCCAGTTTTAGCGGCTCTCTCAGTTCATGTTGAGACTTTGCCAATATTGGGAGCCATACCTTATCCATTGGTCTTTTTATCTATCGTATGGTCTCTTTTCGGAACCTTGGTGCTTATACTAGCTGGAATTAAGTTGCCGGGATTGGAGTTTAAAAATCAACGGGTCGAAGCGGCATTTCGAAAGGAGTTAGTTCTCGGTGAAGAAGATGAACAGAGTGCTAATCCTGGAACTCTGAGTGATCTTTTTTCAAATGTTCGCCGTAATTATTTTAGAATTTATTGGCATTATACATATTTCAATCTTTTTAGGTATATGTATATTCAGGCCGATAATGTTGTTGCATATATATTCTTAGTGCCAACAATTGTATCAGGGCGTATAACTCTCGGTATAATGAACCAAATTTTGAGGGCTTTTGGGCAGGTTGCCTCCTCATTTCAATTCTTGGTATCGTCGTGGACAACCATCATTGAGCTTATATCAATATACAAAAGGCTTCAGGCTTTTGAAGCTGCTATCAGTGATCAACCTCTTCCCAAAATTGATCAAGAATTTATTGAATCAGGATCACAGGAGACTTAATCTAAAGTGAAGTCAAATAAATTTGATGATCGGTATAGACTTTGGAGAATGTAGTGTATTGCAGAGTAGTACATATAAAAGCTTTGTCTGAGTTGCAGATGAAAATGCTTATTGCCTACGTCGAAACAACTATGTTTCCGCGAAATTTAGGAGCTGGACAACTTTCTGGCGAAGTTTTTTCTATTAGCCAGACTGAGGTATTCACGGTGTCGCGATTCAATGACAAAGCAGCCGCGGATAAAATAATGGGTCTGATGAAGGATGAATTGAAAGAGATAGCAAAAGGCAGCAAAATGACAGTTCTAGAGGGCCCTCTTTTAATAGAAGGTTAGATGAGTATCGAAAGTAAGTGATTTAAATCTCAGAAACGAATACCGTCTGTCTTTGTGTTAAAAAACCTAGCATCCTTAAGCTTGGCGCCTTTAAGACTGGCTCCACTTAAATTTGCGTCTCCTAGATTAGTGTAACACAAAATAGCGTTATCAAGAATTGCATTTGCAAATTAGCACCACGAAGTCTGACATTACTTAAATCCGCGCGAGTTAAGTTAGCACCCTTAAATCTGCATATTCCATATTTGCGCGATAAAGGTTCGCACTGCTGAGATCTGCTTTTCTAAGATTAGCTTTTTCTAACCACACATTATTGAGATCACAATTCACACATGAATTTGTATTCAAAAGCTGATCTTACTCATCGCCCCCGCATAAATTGATGTCCCCGATGAAACCAAAGCCAAAACAAAAAATATTTTCTTAATATTATACTCCATTGAGCCAACTTTATCCAGTTTTCTATCCATCTATAGTTAACCCCTACGTCAGAAAAAATGAGGATCTAAAGATATATATCCAAAACTTTGTGTTGGTTACCTAACGTTTTAATAATTTATGCTATGATACACTTTTTACAATGTTTAAGGTTGTGATCATCAACAGTGAGGAAAAAATATGGATCAAAATTTGAGAGCAAGTATTCAATCGAGTACGTTTTATTATTTTACGATAACGATGACCCTAACGACAATAAGTCAGTTGACAACAATGTCTGTGATTGTCTTTGCTGACATAGCTGGCAAAGAAAATGTTGTTGCAGCGTCTGTGATTGGACCCGCCCTTCTCGGAGCATTTGGAATTATTAGACTGCTAACAAATATGACTTATATTGTGGCCGATATGGATAAAGATATGAAGGCGACAAAATATGGGGCAAGCGTATCTGGAATACCATTTCCAATACTTAAGGTAGTATTTGCTGCCATCTTTGTCATTATCGCATTAGTGCAATTATCTGCAATTTACTAATAAAATTTGCCAAAAGGGCATTTAATTAATGGACCTTTTGGCAACTAAGCAATACTAATTACGTTTCGCGTAAAATCCAGCACTAATGACTAAAAATATCAACGCTTGATAAAAAAATGGGTTATTTCCAATAGGATTCCCACTGCTGAAAACTAGGTAGAGCCCACCTATTGCAAATATTGCCCAGCCGATTGCATGTATTATCATAAATTCCGAAATATTTTCTAAGCTAATGTACTTCCTTGTAGCAATAAGAACGTATGCTATTACCAGCAAGGCTAGCCCGGTATTTTGTAATTGAGCGCTTGCGAGGTCTGAAATTAAATCTACAGGTACTGTCATTACTGACCAATACGAATTAGGCGCTAGAAAAAACCAAAGACCATAAATAACGCCAACTGCAGGCGTAAAAAGCATCATTTTTTGTTGCATAGCTAATCTCCACTTATTGATAAGAAGAAATTACCATAGAATTTAGTTTTTCACATAAAAATAATCTTAACTAACATTGACTCGCTATGCAGCTTCGCCTGGCTCCACCCAAAATGATATATCCATTCTAACCTTATTTCCAATCAATGTTGCCTTAATTGAGCCAGGCAAACTGCTCAAAACGGCTTTTATCAGGTTAGTATGGGGTGCACCTGTCTCAAAGTTTAATTTACTTTCCATTACTTTATTAAAGCGCGCTAAGTTTAAATCTTCTAAATTTCCAGTTGCAGTGGCTAGTATCATGAATTGAACTTCTCTCATAGTTTGTGATTGCCTTCCTTCACTAATCTCAAACTTAAGCTCTTGAGGCTCATATGTCTCTTGGCAGTAAGAAATTAAATGATGTAGCATTACTTTCAGGGAGCCTAGAGGAATACCGTATCCAACTTCTGATACTGAGCTCGTTTCCACCTCTACTTTGATACCTTTGTGATCAGAAAAAAGCTCATAAGTATATGCAAATTTTTCTAATATGTGGGTCAAATCTTGAAGTGTCAAAGTTGCTGTGTCGTTCGAAATATAATTTCCAGTTTCACTAATTTTCGACAAATTAATAGAAACATCAAGAATGCGATCTCGAATGTATTCAACTTGCAAGCGATTTTTCTTTTGATCTGTTGATTCCAACAATCCTTTGATTAAATCCATTTGTGAAGTTAAGCTATATGCTGCTATTTTTAATTTTGTTTTTTCAGCCTCAGAACGTTCCTCGGCTTCGGCGACCAGATCATAAGAAGTTTTATTTTTTTCGATAAGAGATTTATTTTGTTCAATTTCTTTAAGGTAAACATTTTCATACTGCTCAACCACATTGCGAATGGCAAAAATGAGAACAAAAGACAGTGTTAGGCATGAAAGATGTACCCCAATAATGCTTGAATAGATTTCACCATCCGGAAGAAAGGTTTCTGGTACCGAAAGTAGCAGAGCACTGGTCGCAATAATCCCTGAGATAATAACAATAAGGCCAGTAAACTTAAAAGCCATTAACCCGCAGGCTAATATAAGAAAAACATCAACAAAAATGATCGAGCTATTTCTCAAGCCTGCAGAAATGAACAATGCCAAAAAAATCAATATCAACGAATAAAAACGGATTTGATTGGATTTTATCTTACCAAACCCGAGAAAGACAAAAAGCCCGTAACAGATTGTCAAAAATAGCTGATGGTAGGGTACAAAATCGAGAAATATATTTCTATAACCAACTATTATGAGAGCTGGAAATGCAACGATTGCGATGACCCGTGCTGCTATTTTGAGACTTTGATCGAGTATCCCATCTAAATTTTGAATATTTGATTTCATGATATCAGATTAATAGCTTTGCATGGATATTAAAGTAAATTAATCCTATCAGGGTTTTATTTGTCTTTCAGCATCATGGATAATTCTACAAACGTGATCATTAAATGGTGTGGGAATCTTAGACTTTGCTGCAAGAGGAGGAATTGCGCCGTTAATAAAGTCTATTTCTGTTTTTTTCTTAGTCTCAAAGTCCTGTAGCATTGATGGTTTGGCAGAACCGACCCTTTTCGCAAAATCAGTGACATAATCAATAGGATCTTCAAACGAAAATGGGATACCTTTAGCTAAGCCAACAGAGTAAGCTTCTTGCATACAACTTAAAGCAAATGCCCAATGTTCTTTATCATTTAACAGCTCTTTGACATTGCAGCCAAAAATAGAACATGGACCAGACAAAGTTACATTGCAAAGCAATTTCTCCCAAATCAACTGCTCAATATTCTCATAGATTTCAGTTTTTAATCCGCCAGAACGCCAGGCGGAAGCTATATTTTCAAGTTTTCTTACTTTTGGTTTTTGTGAAATTGAACCCAGCCTTATTTTTTTATTTGCTGTATGGGTAACATGACCTGGTGCTATCAAACGCGCTCCAAAACCTTCAGCAACTCCTAAAATAATGGTATTGTTGGACATATGCTTCAAGACAATATCGCCAGCACCCAATCCATTTTGAATGGTAATAATGGGAACATTAAGATCTATTTGCTCTTTCAGGTTTCTAATACTTTTTTCTAAACTCAAGGCTTTGGTAGCAATGATGCAGAAATCACATCCTTCTAAATCTAAAATCTTAGTACTTGCTTTTATGTTTTTTGCGATAATTTTTCCATCAGGACCTTCAATCAATAGACCAGCTCTATTTATACAATCCACATGATCTTTCCAAATATCGATAGCAACAACTTCATGCCCTGCCTTGGAAAATCTTGCAGCGTAGATCGATCCCATTGCGCCGGTCCCAATAATAGCAATTTTCACTGGTCAGACCTTTTTAGGTCAAGGAGAAATTGGTTATTTAATTCATCAACTATTTTGTTAGGTAAGTGATTTGGCCAATAGTCCTTTAATATTTCCAAAGCCTCAGTCTCTGCTCTTTTTCCCATATCAAGTTTCTCACTAGCTGCCCATTCTTCGATCGATTTGCGCTCAGCAATTTCTGGATAATAAAAATCACTTTTCATTCTAGCATAAGTTTCAGGATGCCCGAGATAATGGCCTTCATTATTTACTACCTCTTTTATGCAGTCATGCATTAATGTTTCATCACTTATTTCTGGAATAATATTAGATCTGAACAAGATACCAATTAATTCATTGTCCGCTACCATTGCGCCATAATTAACTGCCATTAAACTAGCCTGAGAACCCGCTGCTTGGGTAATCAAATTAGCCCCAGTTTGAGCAGCACTGTTAATGGTAAGCGCTTTTTCGTAACCCGATTGAAAGTCAACTAATTTGCTATCTGTAGCTCCCGCTATAACAGAACAGGGCACCTTCCAGTATCGCATAACTTGAACTGCAGCTGCAGTTGCCATCAACTGCTCGGGGGCACCCCCAGCCATCCCGCCGGTCCTAAGGTCTGTTATCATTGGGCGTGGCCCAGCAATACTCGCCGCGTCTGGATCAAGGATGTGTACTGCCACTAAACCCGCCAGGTTTTCAGCTAAAGTTTGCGAAACAGAGCCAGCAATTGTTACGGGGCTAGAAGCTCCAAGTTGGCCAAAGACATTACAGTGAACAGGGATACCTCGCTTAACGGCTTCCATCATTACCTTAATACTTGCAGGATCAAATCTCAGAGGAGGTACCGCATGATTTACATGCAAAGAGAGAAATGGTCTTTTTCTAAAGCTCTCTTCCCCTCCCGCAATTTTGTAACATAGTTCGGCTATTGCAATAACGTGAGACCAATGTGCAGCTTGCACCATCACATGTTTCGAAGTTCCAGCTAAACTTGCTGCTGCAGTAGAGAGGTCGAATTCTAACGGGTCTTCAATATCGCCAGCAACCAAGGATCTCGAAAAAAAACTAATATTGGTTAAACTATCAGCTAATCGTGCGGCGTTATATAGGTCTTTTAGTTTAGATGGGACATATTCATTTGTTTGAGGGTTTTGCAAATTTGGGGCAGCCCCACCCGTTCCTGCATAGACATAATTACCCCCAACATACAGGTCATTTTCAATAGTTTGACCCGCCAAAAGTACAATACCTTGATGTTGTTCTATTGCGTTTGTAATTAAATCTGAAGGGTAAATTAATCTGTTTCCCTCTAACTTACCGCCATGCGCCAGAACAAGCTTACACAATTCTTCTGGCGCATCTGACATTCCTATTTTTGTGAGAATTTTTATCGCAGCGTCAGCGAGTTTTTTTACATTACTAGTTTCTATTGGTGAAAATACTTTGTCATTTACAAAGTTTGTTACCTTGTAGTTTTTTAACTCAACTTCGCTTTGTGGCTTTCTTCTTTTACGGCTCATGTTCAGCTCAATCTATATACAAATTATTTTTTATTTTTTTTGTGCGATACAGTTTGAAATAATTTTTCTTCGTAATCCTTCTGAAGTGATTTCAGCTCATATAATATGCTTTTGATATCACCAGGCTGCTTAACGATTATATCTACCACATCGCCCTTAAGTATTTCTGGCGACGTAGTTTTTTTCAAATCCAAGTACTGGAATGGCACAACGGGTTTATTAAACCCTTTTAATTCAACTGCTTCTTGGGCCTCAAATTTAAATTCTTTTTCCAATAGTGTTTTTGTTTCAGGAGCAACTAATATTTTTCTGGGCTGGCATATGGACTCTAAACGAGAGGCTAAATTTACAGTGCTACCTAACACAGTATAATCTACACGTTGTACTGAGCCAAAATTTCCGACCGTGCAATACCCCGTTGATATTCCCATTCTTACTTTCAAACCGTCAATAATTCCACGATCTTCTCGCCAATTTCTGTCTAGTTCAGCCACTTTGTTTTGCATAGCAATAGCCATACTAAGACACTTTGATGCATCTTTTTTTAAACCGTCACTTTCTGGGTCCCCAAAAAAGATTAAAATAGCATCACCAATGAATTTATCAATTGTTCCACCATGTTTTAAAGCAATGTCTGTCATTGCAGAAAGGTATTCATTTATAAGTTC
>CACGIS010000003.1 GCA_902573175.1 Paracoccaceae bacterium
ATAACATTTAATGTGTATGGCTCCTCGGAAGGTGAGGAAAGGCTTATACCGTTTGATATTATTCCGCGGGTAATAACTTCCAATGAATGGAACAAAATCTGCAAGGGCCTAGAACAAAGGGTTCGAGCAATAAATGCTTTTTTGTACGATATCTATCATAGCCAGGAGATAGTAAAGGCAGGTATATTACCTCTTGAGATGCTAAAAAATAATCCAGCATTTTTGTTGCAAATGATAGGTGTAAATCCGCCAGGTCAAATATACACTCATATTTCAGGTGTTGATATAATTCGAACCGAAGAAAACGATTTTTATGTTCTTGAGGATAATATACGCACGCCTTCTGGAGTCAGCTATATGCTCGAAAATAGGGAAACGATGCTGCAAATGTTTCCTGAATTATTTACAAAAAATAGGGTACAGCCGATACAGAACTATCCGCAAGAATTGCTTAATTCGTTAAAGGATACTGTGCCTGAGACTGCAGAAAATAAACCGACCGTGTGTTTGCTGACGCCTGGATTATACAACTCTGCCTATTTTGAACATGCATTTTTAGCAGACCAAATGGGAATAGAGTTAGTACAGGGAAACGATTTAAAAGTAGTAGATGGTTTTTTGGCTATGCGCACCACTCAAGGCCATCAAAAAGTTGATGTATTATACAAGCGTCTGGATGATAACTTTCTTGACCCTTTAAATTTTAATGAAAAAAGTAGTTTGGGTGTGCCAGGCCTGTTTGACGTATATAGAAAGGGTCGAGTTACAATTGCAAATGCACCGGGTACAGGCATTGCCGATGATAAGGCTATATATTCATTCATGCCAGAAATCGTGCAGTTTTATAGTGGAGAGTTTCCCTTATTGCAAAATGTACCTACATGGCGATGTGCAATTAAGGATCAACTCCAATATGTTTTAGATAATATAAGTGAGCTAGTAATTAAACAGGTTCATGGTTCAGGAGGATATGGTATGCTAATTGGGCCGGCAGCCACCAAGAAAGATATATCAAATTTCAAAAAAAAGTTGATCGCAACACCTCAAAATTACATAGCGCAACCGACTCTAAGTTTATCTACAGTACCAATATTTACCAACAAGGGTTTTGCTCCAAGGCACGTTGATTTAAGACCGTTCGTTCAAATGTCACCAAAAAAAATAAATATTGTTCCTGGCGGACTAACGCGAGTTGCTATGTCAAAAGGTTCACTAGTAGTAAATTCATCACAAGGAGGAGGAACCAAGGATACTTGGGTTCTAGAAAACTGATGTTAGGCAATACTGCTAATGGCCTTTTTTGGACCTACAGACTTTTGGAAAGAGCTGAAAATATGTCAAGGTTGATAGAGACTGGGCAGCGAATCGCATTAACAAGATTAAGTAGCTCTGACGAACAATGGTTATACGTAATGCAAACCTCCGCAGTATCGGAGGAATACGAGAAACAGTATTCTAAAGTCGAAAAAGAAGCTGCCGTTGATTGGATTTTGAGACATCCCGAAAATAAATCTTCGATTTTATCTAGTATTACTTCAGCGAGGCAAAACGCAAAAATGGTTCGACATGCTCTTACGACTGATGTTTGGGAAGCAATCAATGGATCTTTTCTTGATATTCAAAAGCTTCTAAAAGCCAAGACAAGAGAAGGAGACCTTCCACTTATTATGCGTACTATTAAACAGAGCGCCGCGTTTGTTAGAGGTGCTACATATGGTACAATGTTAAGAAATGAAGAATATGATTTTTGTCGGCTAGGTACTTTTATTGAGCGGGCCGATAATACTGCGCGAATTTTAGATGTAAAATATTACGTACTACTACCCTCTGCAAAAGCTGTTGGCACTTCGATTGATAATGTTCAATGGGAAACAATTTTGAGATCGGTATCTGCTTATGGAGGATTTAGACTGGAATATGGACATGAAGCTGGACCTGACGATATAGCTAAATTTCTTATCCTAGATAAACGTATGCCAAGAAGTTTAATATATTGCTGTGACATACTAAAACTTCATCTTTCAAGCTTATGTTCGGCTTATCGAAATAAGCCGCCATCTTTATCGCAAATCATGCAGTTGCAAAATAGGTTTTTAACTCATGATATTGAGGCAATTTTCAAATTTGGATTGCATGACTTTCTACAAGAGATGATTTCTCTTTTTGGAAATTTAAGTGATCAAATTGAAATTGATTATAGATTTTACGAATGAAGAAGTTATACGTTACTCACAAAACAAGTTACTCTTTTGAGGCGGGGCCGCTAAGCGGTCTGCAGCAAATTAAAAAAACTCCCTATTCCGACTCTAGCCAAATGGTCTTAAATTGGTCGCTTTCACTCAAAGGAGCAAAGGAAGAATTTTCATTCATAGACTCATTTAACAATAATGTGCATTTGATTAGAATAGAGCCGAGAACTAAGTGCCTTGTCATAGAATGTGAAGGACATGTAGAGGTAACAGATAACTTCGGAATAAGAGGCTATGAAACAAGCACTATACCCTTATGGATTTGGACTGAGCAGACTAACATTACCAAGCCTGGATCAAATATTAGAAAATTGGTTAAAGGTCTGTCACTTAAAGATAATATTAGTGATTTTCACAAACTTATGGAGCTAATAAATCGGTCGCTGGATTTTGAGAAGAACATAACGGACGTTAAAACCACTGCAGAGGCGGCGGTCAAAAGTGGCTATGGTGTTTGTCAAGATTTCACAAATATATTCATAGCTTGTTGTAGGTTACATGGACTGCCTACGCGTTATGTATCAGGTTTTCTACTTTTAGAAAATAACCAAGTTCAAGAAGCTATGCATGCTTGGGCTGAAGTGTTTGTCAAAGGTTTAGGTTGGGTAGGTTTTGACACAGCTAATAATGTTTCGCCAGATGACAGGTATATCCGGGTGGCACTTGGCCGAGATTACGCTGATGCCGCTCCGATTAAAGGTTTGACACGTGGCGTTCAAAATGAGTGCCTATCTGTATCCATTATGATTTCGGAGCAATAACGACATGAGTTACTGTGTTGGAATTTTGACAAAATTTGGTCTAGCTTTTATGTCCGATACGAGGACAAATGCCGGTTTAGACGATCTTTCGCAATTCAAAAAACTTTTTACTTGGGGCCGCTCAGATGACAGACTATTCACACTCTTGAGCGCAGGTAATCTAGCGACAACACAGGCGGTCGTATCGGAAATTGAGCAAGATTTCAAAAAGAGTAAAGGCCGGCTACTTAATTGCAAATCGATGTTTGAAGTGGCAGAATTTGTGGGCCAGCAGTTGCATAATAAAGTAAAAAAACACTCAGAAAACGAGATAAATGCCGAAAGTACATTTAAGGCTAGCTTGATATTGGGTGGTCAGATTAAAGGATCAAAACCTTCTCTTTTTCTTATATACCCAGAGGGAAACTTTATAGAAGCAACTGAAGATACCCCATTTTTTCAAATAGGTGAAATAAAATACGGGCGTCCAATCCTCGTAAGAGGATATCGGCACGATCTTAGTATGAAGGATATTTTTAAACTTTTAATTGTAAGCTTTGACTCTACATTGAAAGCCAACTTAACGGTTGGTTTTCCTCTAGATTTTCAGATTTACTTCATCGATGCCCTAGAGCCTGGTGTAGCGGGTCGTTTAAAAGAAAATGATCCTTACTTTGTCGATGTTAGTAATGCCTGGAGTAAAGGTCTTGAAGATTTATTATTGAGCCTACCAGCCTTGACGCTGCGCTCAGAGGAAAATGATCCAGCAAAATAATTTCACAGTGGACGCACACATATATAAAGTTTCGAACTCCTCACTATCCGCCACTTTTCAGAATTTAAACATATAAAAACAATATCCTATGGGTATTTATAAATATTCGTCCCCACATTCTCCGCCAAAATCCATAAATCACCATATTTAGTATGCTATATTGGTTGAAAAAACTTATTAAAATTTGAAACTGGTTGTATAGGTGGGTGTATGGTTTATTTGATCTGTAGACTGGTTATAATCTCCACCCTAACTGATATTTACTAATCACTTGAAAAATATTTATATACTTAAAAATACTGTTAAGAACTGCGATTTATATGAAATTTACAATAGATCGAGCACTACAAAAGGGCATTGAAGCTCAAAAGGCTGGCAAGGCTCAAGAAGCTGATCGTTATTACACTGCCATCCTGAAAGCTAATCCCAAGCACCCCGATGCAAATCATAACATGGGGATTTTGGCTGTTGATCTTGGTAAGGTTGAGGAAGCTCTACCTTTCTTAAAAACAGCTCTAGAGGTCAATTCGAGCATAGATCAGTACTGGCTTAGTTATATTTTTGCTTTGATAAAACTTGATCGAATAGCTGATGCAAAAGCAGTATTTAACCAAGCCAAGAGTAAAGGTGCAAAAGGGGATGGCTTTGATCAAATAGAACTACATCTAAACGCATCCTCAGTTGGTTTCAAAAATAATGAACGGGAAGCTGGGATAGCTCAGTCCAATATACTAGATGAATTAAAACTAGATAAGGCACTAAAGTTTGCAAAACAGAAAGTTAAGGATGGCCTTAGTAAAGAAGCAAATAAGATATACCGAGATGTTCTTAAGAGATTTCCAAAAAACAAAAAAGCTTTAGATGGAATAAAAGCATTGGCCAGCAGAACTTCAGGCAATACATCAGAAATGCAAGAGGCACCTAAAGAACTGCTGAACTGGGTAGTTGAGTTGTACAACCAACAAAAGTTTCAGCAAGCTTTTAACAAAGCTCAAACACTAACAAAAAGATATAATAAAAGTTTAGCCCTCTGGAACTTAATCGGCGCATCAGCAGCTAAAATTGAAAAGCCAGATGAAGCAGTCCTTGCTTTTCAAAAAGCATTGTCAATCAAACCTGACTACGCAGAGGCCCATTACAACTTGGGTAACGCGCTTAAGGCTCAGGAAAAGCTAGAAGAAGCAATAGAGGCTTACACAAAGGCGTTGTTAATTAAGCCTGATTATGCTGAGGCCTATAACAACATAGGCGGTATTCTAAAAAATCAAAGTAAGCTAGAAGAAGCAATAGAAGCTTATACAAAGGCGTTGTTAGTTAAGCCTGATTATGCTGAGGCCCATTACAACTTGGGTAACGCGCTTAAGGCCCAAGAAAAGCTAGAAGAAGCAATAGAGTCATATAACATGGCAATCTCCATAAAGCCCGATCATGCTGAGGCTCATCATAATCTAAGCAAGATCAAAAAGTATACTGAAGAGGATAAGCAGTTTCTTCAGGTTCAAGAGCTTTATAAAAGTGAGAACCTGAGTGAAGATAAAAGGTGCAGTTTAAGTTTCGCATTGGCTAAAATGTACGAAGACGTTGGCAAACTAGATTATGCTTTTAGTCACTTGATTGAAGGCAACGCGCTGCGCAAAAAGTTGCTGAAATACTCAATTACTCAAGACTTAGAATTTTTCAATAGATTGAAAGAGACACAACCTCATCTCTTAAAAAACTCAATGCAAATAAAAGAAAGCTCGATTGAACCCAAACCAATTTTTATTCTTGGTATGCCAAGATCAGGAACAAGCCTCGTTGAACAGATAATATCATCACATTCTGAGGTGGTAGGTGCAGGGGAATTAAATTACGTTGCACATTTCGGAAAAAAACTACCGTTTGATCCTTCATCGATAAAAATTGCAGCTATCTCTGAGTTCAGACGGAGGTACCTATCAGAGTTAACGAAATTATCATATGGAAAGAGTTGCGTAACAGATAAGTTACCTCATAACTTTCTTTATATTCCCTTAATTCGTGCTGCTTTCCCAGAGTCTAAAATTGTTCATGTACGACGGAATGCTGCTGCTACATGTTGGTCGAATTATAAACATTATTTTACAACAAAAAATCTAGGATATTGCTATGACTTAAAGGACGTCGTTTCATATTATGCTTTATACAGCGACCTTATGCAGTTTTGGCAATTAGAATACAGTGATGGGATTTACAATTTGAACTATGAGAAACTCACAACTAACCAAGAAAGCGAAACTAGAAAGCTTGTTGATCATCTAGGACTAGATTGGGAAGAAGCATGTTTATCGCCGCAAAAAAACAAACGTATTGTAAGAACAGCCTCACAGCAGCAGGTTAGGCAAAAGGTTTATCAAAGCAGTTCTGAAGTATGGCGAAAATACGAACCATACCTTAATGGCGCATTTTCTAGTCTACCCTCTTCATAGACCACCAAAAAACTGGGTGTATAGATGGGTGTATTAGTGGGTGTATTTATACTTAGACACAGATATAGAGATGCAAGGGTAGTTTTAGAAATTACCCCTGCAAACTAATAATAGAATTTCTTGAAGATAAGTTTTGTTAGCCCTCACTTTCGATGGGGTCAAAAACTAGTTGCGGTTAGGTTGCTAAGATACTGCTCTCACATTTTTCTTGGACTAAGACGCTGAGTAATACTTTTATTTGCTGTCCAAAAAATTCAATATGTGAAGTATCTAGTAAATTGGAAAGGCTCAAAATGGCTGACGATGGAGTAAGACTAGTAAAACCTGGTTTGAAATATGAAGGCGCTCAAGGTGTCACCTACGATGCTGGTGTCTCAAGAAATACAGTTGGAGCAGAAAAAGTTTGTATGAATATTTTGCCGATGCCTCCCGGTGTCAAATCGAAACCTCACATACACAGGGGCATCGAAACAATAGCCTATATGCTAGAAGGCGAATGTACGTTATTTCACGGTGAGCAGCTTGAAAACCAAACTTTAATCAAGCAGGGCGAACAGATTTTTATTCCTGATAATGTTCCTCATGCACCTTGTAACCTAAGTGATAAAAAGTGTATTTGGGTTGTTGTCCATTCATCAGGTGATGACCAAGATGAACTAGTTCGAACAACACATTTAGATTATATTCTGGAAAACTTTGGCTAAGAGGCGGGTATACGTACAAATAGAAGGTCGGTATAACCAATTAGGAAATTAAGAAAAACCAAAACCTAGCCAATGTGCTATTTATATTTCTAACGAAAGTGGGCAAACCCAGTTAAAGCAAGTGTCTTTGCAATGCCTACTCCTAATTGTCTGGTGTTTTTAACATCCAAATGCAATCCATCTACTGGGTCTGGTTCACAAAATTTGGTGGCATCCACGAAATAAGTATCCTGCTCGATGGCGAGTTCACCGTAGAGTTTAGCCAGTTTGGGCAACCACCGAGTAAGTTCATCTAACTCGGGAAAACCCTCTCCACTCACTGAAGACAATGGTAAACAATTTGGGGGAGAGACAATCATCACTTTCGGTGGCGATGTATTTGGTACAGAGCTGCCTTGAGATGTTGGCAGGTCCCTTGTCACCTTAATTAAGGATCGCATAGCATTGACTGTATCGTGTGGTTTGCGACCAGCCTCAGCAAAGAGGTCATTTGTCCCAAGTGCTAAAATAACAAGATCTAATGGAGCAGCTTGGAGTAATGCTACAGGTAAATGTTTTAAGCCATTGCGCTCAGGTAGACTTGGAAAATCAAGATTGGTTGTTCGACCTCCAAGACCAGCTTCCCAGATTTTTACATTTTCCAAACTTGCACCAAGAACATTTGGCCAACGGTCTTCGTATTTGTGTCGATCTCTATTACTGGCATTGCGCCCCCAAACAAGGGAATCTCCATAAACTAAAATTGACTTCATCAAATATCTTCCCACTTTTGAGAAACCATTAAACGAAGATAAGCGATATGGCGAGTATGAGGTGTTTCATTAATCTAACTTTTCCAAAACCCAAGATTTAGATATTTTTAAGTAATAATTAGGAGCCTCTGGATAAGATTTGCTGGAACTGTTCAAGATTAACATGTCTAAGAAATCTGAATTGTCATTAGTGCCATTTTTAAAAGATGTAATGTAAGGAGCCGCAAAATGATACATGTCATTCTTTCTTGCTTTGTTCGGCATCTGATATAAGCTCATATTATGGCAAGTAGCACAACTTCTTACAAACTTTATGGCATACCTTATTTAGGTTCTATGGCTATTGAATTATTAATGGAAGAGGCCGGAATAAAATATGACATCATTTTTCCAACTCAAGAGGAAAGAAACTCTGCAGAATTTAAAATGATTTCGCCTCGAGGATTAGTGCCTGTTTTGATTACCCCAAGTGGGCAATCTATTTTTGAAGGGCCTGCAATTATTAATTTTCTATTAGAAACACATCATACCAATTTAATTGCCCCTATAGGCGATCCAGATAGAGCCACGTGCTTTCAATGGCTTTCTTTCCTTTCTACAGCACTAGGAAATGCCAACAACCGTTTTTTCTTTCCTGATCGATACGGCTCTACGGAAATTGTTATCAAGGAAAAAGCTGAGTTAGATAGGAAGGCTTGTTACGATATTTTGGAGAAACACGTTGACGGTTTCTTATCAGGAAAAACTTGTGGGATTGCAGACTTCTACTTTTATGTTTTGATGAGCTGGGATAACAATAAAACAGACGAACTCGCCAAAAGACCAAATCTTGAGAAAATATTTAATCAGGTTAACGAAACCGCATCAGTCCAAAAAGTGCTAAAAAATCAAACTTCGTAGCATTAGGTCCAATGATATATCCGTCCGAACCAGCTTGTTTGAGTTTAGCTTTTAGATAGACCATGTGCTGTATATTTGCATGGTCTATTTCCTTGTATTATAGAGATATTGCTGTGTTATATAATTTTTGCGCTTTCAGAGTTTATATCTCTTTGTTCAAATATTATTTGTATCTAAGGAGAGCTTAGATGACTGAAGATCAGATTATTCGCAAAATCGCAGTTATATTTGTGACAGACGTGGTTAATTTTAGCACCCTTATGGAAAAAAATGAGAATTCTACACTTAGAAGTCTTCGGGCCTGTCGTGATATCCTGGACCAACTTTTCAAGAAATATGATGCTCGTATTTTTAATACAGCAGGAGATTCAGTTCTTGCTGAATTCCAGAGTGCAGTAGCTGCATTAGTTTGTGCTACTGAATTTCAGGAAATGATTAATAAACGTAATCTCTCTGTATCAGAAGATTTACAGATGCAGTTTCGTATCGGTCTTAATGTAGGTGACGTTATTGTCGAGGGGACAAACCTTTATGGCGAAGGGGTAAATAATGCTGCACGGCTAGAAGTATTAAGCCAACCAGGGGGGGTGTCTTTATCAAAAGCAATATATGATTTTGTAAATAAAAAAGTGGAATTTAAATTTACTGACCTCGGTACTCAGAAAATAAAAAATACTGTATTACATGCTTATGACGTGATCATAGAAGGATTAGAACAGCGGGCCTTAGGGTCTTTAATTGATTCAAGCGAAACAACTGAAAGCAAGCCACCAACAATTGCTGTAATGCCGTTCAAAAATATGACTTATGATGAAGAACAAGAATACTTTGTTGATGGGGTTACAGAAGATATAATTGCTAATCTCTCTTCTTGGAAATCTTTTCCAGTTATCGCTAGAAACTCTACCTTTAGCTTCAAAGGACAAGAGATAAAACCCTCAGAGCTGGGTCAGCGATTGGGAGCGGATTATATCGTTGAGGGAAGCGTACGCAAAGGTGGCAATAAGATAAGAATTTCAGCAAGCTTAGTAGACTCAAAAGATGATCAACAAGTTTGGTCTAAACGCTGGGATCGCTCATTGGATGATATTTTTGAGGTGCAAGACGAGGTGTCACAGGAGGTTGCAGCATTAATTTTTCCAGCTCTTAAAGGAAAAGAGCACGAACGCATACGAAACAAATCGCCTTCATCTTTGTCTGCTTGGGACAGTTACTTGAAGGCGCTGGCTATATATAACCAGACATGGGCTGGTGACGACCCAGATGAAGCTGCAAACAAGGCATTTTTCGAACTTTGTGATAGAGCAATAGATATGGATCCAGATTTGTGCGACGCTTACGTACTTAAAGCTCGACGCATTTATGGCAATTTATTTGCGTCTGTGCATCAACATCAACGCACAGAAAACGAGGTTTTATTTCATGATCTGTCTTTCAAGGCTTATTCTATCGACCCCAATAATCCTGAAGCAGTCGCTATGTATAGTAGATCTTTTAATCTTAAAAAAGATTACCCACAGCGATTGAAATATGCCAGACAGGCATTGGACCTGAACCCAAGCCACGATGGGTCAAATAATGACTACGGCTGGGCTCTATGTAATGAAAAGCGTTTTGAAGAAGCAGAATATTATCTATTAAAAGCAATGGACATGAATCCAATTGGCAGGAGAAGCTATGAGGGATTAATGCCTTTTCTTTACATGGCAATGGCTGATTCAAATAAGAGCTTAGAGTGGTGCAATATCCTTTATGATAGGGGTTCGCATAGTCGTTATAATGGTTGGAGGGCAGCAATCTATGTTCATCTGGGAGATTTTGAGCGCGCTAGAATATTTTTAACAAAATTTCGTGAAGAGCGTCCAGAAGTGAAGACAATAGAAGATTATAAAAAGGTTGCTCCGTCTATTTGTAAGGACTACCTAATTGACGGACTTAGTCAAATTTGGAAAGATTGAGAACCTTAAACTTTCTCGTGGATCATGAATTAAATGGTGCCCCACACTGGGGAAACATTTTCCAGTAAAGCCATCAGGTTAAGGGGTGATATTTTAGCAGAACCCAGAATGCAAACTAGAAAAGCAATAAAAAAAAGCACTGCTCATCTTGTAGTTATTCTGACTATACATCGTTCTGCACTTCGTTATTTTAACTCAAAGCATTGGAGATTAGAAATGAACAGAATTTCGGAGAAATTTATAACAACCATAATTCACATTATCTTAATCTTTTTTTTGCCTTCATTAAGTTTTGCCTCAGACTTCCCAAAGCAAAAGTCCTTTATTGTTATGGATGGTAGTTGTTGCGGCGGCGAGGAGTCAGACCCTCATGCAGTTCACGGAATTCAAACAGAAAGTGGAGCGTTCGTTTTATCTGGTAAAATTATTGATAGGTCTGGTTTCGAAGATGGGTTTGTAGTTAAAGTTCCTCACTCGCTTCCTGGTGGACAAATTTTTCTTCATCAAGAAGAAGAGTTCAATTTAGACTGGACTGTAAACATCGGTAAAACGAACAAAAGAGATGGAATTAACGCTGCGGCTTCTTTGAAAGGAGCAATATTTGCTGGTGGTTATATGCAAAATACGGATGACGTGATAAACGGCTACTTGGTGAAATTAAGTGAAAATACAGGTGATTTAATTTGGGCTCGTTCTTATCCTGGCAAGGTTAAAACCAAAGAAAGTGCGATTGAGTCTGTCATTCGGTCGACTGATAATGCAATCTTAGTCGCCGGTGTTATTAATGCCGACAAGGGTACACTTGAGGGCTTTAAATCATATGGTAACCCAGTTAGTGGCGATGCATTTGTAATGTATTTTTCCGAGAAACAAGTAACTTCAGAAAACGCACCGGAAAGTCCTATCTGGGAATTAAAAATTAAAGATGCATTGGCAGTAAAGCATCTAGAGGAATTACCAAGCGGTGATGGCTTCCTGTTGGCAGTGCATGGAGATGGAGAACCAGCGACAGCCAAAGTCATAAAAATTTCCTTCGATGGTCGACCGATATGGGAACTTGATGTTCCAAACCATGGAGAATTGACGGCAATTACAGTGACCCAAAACGGATATTTTTTATCTGGGCACAAGGCTGATCGTTTTGAAGGAATTGACGCAAGTATTTCTAAAATATCACTAAACGGTGAGTTTCTATGGAACAAATCATTTGGGAACCCAAAAGGTGGCGACCTGATATTTTCAGGATTAGACGAAGGTGATCCAAGACTAATCTATGATGAGTGCTGGGGCATTACTGAATTTAAAAATGGTTTAGTTTTGGCTTGCGGTACTGGAATAGAGCATTGTGAAGATTTGGATCAGGACCTTACGTCAGTCTGTGAAAATGATCCACGAACTACATGGAGAAGCAATCTGATCCATGTAGACTTTTCCGGAAATCTGATTTGGCAGAGAGCGAGCTCTTTTATTTTTGAGGGAGAAGATGAGAAAGATTTACCTTCAACAGCATCTGAGTGGGTGTTCACAACAAAAAGTGGTAATCTCGCTTCTGTGGTGGATTTAAGTTTCGGTGTTGGCTTAGAAATTTTAGAATGAAGCCAATCTACTGAGGCGTTTAGAGCGAAATTTTTAAAATGTATAAATTGAGAGGAGCTAGACCATGGATATGGAAGAAGTGTATCTTCGGCAGATAACTGAACATCTAAAGCGGCAGACTGAACTGCAAGAAGCAAATAACGAATTATTAAGAGAATTACTCCAAAAACTGGGAAATTAGCTCTAAGATATTTTATTTGACGGACGTTAAAGCTTATGAGAGGGTTTGGTATGACGTCAGATAATCAATATAATAATTGCGATTGCTGTAGTAGTGATTGTAATTGCAGCAGCTGCAACTGTGGTGATTTAGACAACTGTGTAAGCTGTGAGTGTTGCGAAACAGATTGTACAACAGATGCAGAACATTGTCTTTGTGACTAAAAACAAGTAATATTTTAAAGCACTATCTCCTGCGCGAGTGTTGATTAACTCATATTTAAAATAGATATTTAAGAGGCGAGGCTATTATTATTCTCATCTTTTATAGATTAGGTGACTTGAATGTCGTGAAGGTTTTTTGTTAGATAGTTTACCTTTTTGAAGGCGTAACATCATCTGAGATATTAACATTTAAGGTATAATTTTGAAACAACTCTACTAAATCGTCTTCTTTAACAATCATTGCCCCTACCGACTGAATACGTTCAGAAACTTTTTCAAATCGATTGTTAAAGTATTTACGATCTTTTTCCGCTACTTTTTTAATAGAAGATACATCATTTTTTATATGTTTGGCTAATTCAGAATTCTTTTCTTTTACCACACCCTTTAAAATACTTAGCTCACCAGATAGCGACTTGAACTCTCCTGAGAGTAGATCGCGGACTTCATAGATCTTTTTAGAGAGATATTCATTCGTTTTAAGTTCACTTTCTTTTATTTTCTTATCGATGTCGGCTTTAAGCTCTCTTTTATACGCAAATATTTCTTGTTTAAGTGAGCTAACATTTTTCTCAATTTTCTTCGCCTGAGCAGCAATTTTATCTTCCTGACTATCCGTTAAAGATAAAACATACTTTTGGACCGACGTGCTTAAATCACCTATCTGATTTTCAATTTGTTCTTCTACTTTTTTCAAATGAAATGAAATATGTTCAAATTTATCGAGCATTTCCGTCTCTAGGCTGCTACTTTTATTTGCAAATTCGCGAGCTATTTCCGAGACCTGTCGCTGTGTGTCTGCACTTAATAATGATATTCTGTCTCCGTTTTGCTGCAGTTTTTCATAAAAGTTATCTTCCAAAGAACTCTGGCGTTCTTCAACAGAGTTTTCAAAGTTTGATAACTTATCAGAATTGTTCTTAAGCTCTGTTTCGATCTTCTCATTTACAGAAGAAAGTCTTTTTGCCACAGAGCTAATATCCATTTCAAGGGAGCGATTGAGTTCGTCTAGCCGTTCTTTTAGAGCTTTATTTTCCTGTGACGAACTTATAACACTATCGCTTACAATCTGCTCTATCTCATTAATCTTAGACTTACTTTCTGCGGAAGTATGTTCAAGTTTTTCGAGCATTTCCGTCTCTAGGCTGCTACTTTTATTTGCAAATTCGCGAGCCAGTTCAGAGATCTGTCGTTGCGTGTCTGTACTTAATAATGTTATTCTGTCTCCGTTTTGCTGCAGTTTTTCATAAAAGTTATCTTCCAAAGAACTCTGGCGTTCTTCAACAGAGTTTTCAAAGTTTGATAACTTATCAGAATTGTTCTTAAGCTCTGTTTCCATATTGAAAGATATTTCAGAAAGCTTTTTGTGTGTATCAGCGTTTGATAATGATATTTTATCTTCGTTTTGCTGCAGCTTTTCATAAAAGCTCGCTTGCATAGAATTTTGTCGGTGCTCAACTGAATTTTCAAAGTTTGACAACTTATCAATATTGTTTTGAAGTTCTGTTTCAATTTTTTGATTTGCTGAAGAAAGCCTTTGTGACACGGAGCTAATGTCCAATTGAAGGGCACGATTGAGTTTTTGTAGCTCTTCTTTAAGAGATTCATTTGCTTGAGATGAACTTACATTACTATTATTTACAAGATTCTCTATCCCATTAATCTTAGAATTGCTTTCTCCGAAAGTTTGTTCAAGTTTTTCGAGTATTGCGGTTTCAAGACTGCCAAGTTTGCTTGTAAATTCGAGAACTATTTCAGAAATCTGTTTCTTGGTATCTGCACTCAGAGTTGATATTCTATCATCATATTGTTGAAACTTTTCAGAAGAGCTTGCTTTTTGAGGTTTTGCTGGTTCTGCTTGAGGTTTTGCTGGTACTGCGCCCCTGGATGAATCCTCTTTCTTCTGCAAGACTTTAGATTTTTTTTCTGCCAAATCATTGTCTTGTGCAGTTTCTTGGATTTTATTTTCAGTAGAATTTTTATCAGAGTCGTTAAAGATGCGGTCCCGCATCTCTTTAATTCGGTCTCTTGTTTCTTCTGGAGTGGCCATATTGAGCTCTCTATTTTTCTTTAACAGCGCAAAAAACATGCCATACTAAACTATTCTAGGTTTTAGTTTTATGAGCGCTCCCAAAGACACTATTAAGTGGGATAATTTTCCACAAAAGTGCCATAAGATCAGCAAACAGAATGAAGCTTTTTTCGAGCCTAAATTTTGGACTATCTTCCGCTATGATTTAAATCACCACTTGATATTTCAGAGATGAAGAGGCATCACTTTACTGGAGTAGTGAACTTTATGGCAATAGAACTAAATTTTGAAATCATTTTAATATTAGCTGTCTTAGGTGTGACTATTTTTTTGTTTGTCACTGAGCTGTTTAGAATTGATTTTACAGCGATTGTCGTAATGGTAGCCCTTGGTATCTTTAACCAATTTCCAAATATTAACCTTTTCCCCGATCCTTCAGACCTTTTTTCTGGCTTTTCATCTAATGCAGTTTTGTCAATCATTGCTGTTATGATTATTGGAGCTGGTCTGGATAAGACGGGCCTAATGAGTAGAGTTGCTGCGGCAATATTGAAGCACGGTGGAAAAAGCGAAGCACGTATTGTTCCTATTGTTTCAAGTAGCGTAGGTGTAATTTCTAGTTTTATGCAAAATGTTGGCGCTGCAGCACTGTTTTTACCTGTCGTAAGCAGAATTTCTGTAAGAACCGAAATTCCACTGTCGCGCCTTTTAATGCCTATGGGCTTTTGTGCTATTTTAGGTGGGACAATGACTATGGTGGGCTCATCACCTTTAATTTTGTTAAACGACCTAATCGTAAGTTCTAACCAACTTCTTCCTGTTGATTTAAAAATGAAAACGTTTTCCTTGTTTTCCGTAACACCTATTGGAATTTGCTTAGTTATAACAGGTATTTTATATTTTGTACTTCTTGGTAGATGGGTTTTACCAACTCTTTCCTCAAGAGGAGCGGGAAGCGCAGGTTACTCCGTACGAGATTATCTTAAAAAGATATATGGACTTAAATCAGACTTGGTAGAGGTGATTGTTCCGGAAGGTTCAATTCTAAGAGGCCATACCTTTGCGGATATAATGGTATCTCACAATCTCTACATAATTGGATCATATCATCGAGGGCAGCGTTTTTTCACGCCGGTAATAGATACCGTAATTGAAGATCCTTGCAGACTAGCTGTGCTAGGAAGGCGCAAAGTCATTCAAAGAATGGCTGACGACTTTGGTTTGGAAATTTTACCAGAGCTTGATATTTTTTCTGAAGCCTATGCCCCAACAGTTGCTGGTGTTGCTGAAGTTGTAATTCCTCCAGATTCTAGCCTAATTGAAAAGCGAGCTCGTGAAATAAGAATGAGAAAGACTCATGGTTTGGGTCTTTTGGCTATCCATCGAGGTGGGGAAACACTGAGTCTAGTTGAGACAAAGGAACATGAAGCCACTGATATTGCGGAAGTGCCATTCAAAGCGGGTGATACATTAGTTTCATTTACTTCATGGGAAAATTTAGCAAGGCTGGAGCAATCCAGAGATTTTGTTGTAGTTACGTCTGATTATCCAAAAGAAGAGCTGCGACCAAATAAAGTTGCCTGGGCAATATTGTTTTTTTGCATCTCACTATTTTTGATCCTGTTTACTGATTTAAAGTTATCTTTAGCGCTTTTAACAGGCGCTTGTGGAATGATTGCTTCAAATGTTTTGAGGATTGACGAAGCTTATGACGCCGTTAGTTGGCCAACCGTTTTTCTTTTAGCCAGCTTAATACCATTAGGCCAAGCTGTGCAAAATACTGGAACGGCTGAGTGGATAGCTCAAAATATATTAATTTTTCTAGATGGTTGGCCAATCTGGGGATTACAAGCAGCACTTGCAGTACTCGCAACTGCATTTACACTTGTTATGTCAAACGTTGGCGCCACCGTGCTCCTGGTTCCATTGGCTGTCTCGATAGCATTGGCATCAGGCGGCAACCCTGCTCTTTTTGCTCTCACTGTAGCTATTTCAACCTCTAATTCGTTTTTAATTCCCACACACCAGGTTAATGCTCTGATAATGGGGCCCGGCGGCTACAAAGTTACAGACTTTATTAAAAGCGGGGGAATTATGACTATTTTGTTTTTAATAGTTTCCCTTAGCGTAATGAATATTTTATTCTGATCACTCAAATCAATTTATTGGAGTTTATATGAGCAATGATCCTGAAATTGATTTCGAAGAGTTTTGGGCATCAGCTTTTAAAACCCATTGGGGTATCGAGGCGAAATTATCTGCATTACCTGGCGAACTCGATCAAAATTTCTTAACCCAACAGAAGGATGGTACAAAGTACATTCTGAAAATAATGCGCAACGAATGTCCACATTGGCTGATTAAAGCTCAGATTGAAGCCAGTGAGCATCTTTATAAAAAAGATCATTCGCTCAAATTCCCAAAGGTTTTGAAGTCATCTAAGGGCGCGTCTTTTATTCGTGAGGTGGACTGGTCTGGCAATGAGCGTTTGATTTGGGTGCAGGAGCATATTCCAGGTAAATGCTACGCTGAAATTAAACAAAAATCCCCAGCTATTTCCTTTGATATAGGGGTTGCTTTAGGCAACATAGCTAAGGCTTTAGCTGATTACAAAAATGATAGTTTGATCCGCGATTTTAAATGGAATTTGCCAGGATCGCTTTGGATAAAAAAATATCTTCCAGTTATAGAAAATTCTTCGCAGCTTGAAATTATTTCTAAAATTGCTGACGAATTTGAAGAAATTTTACCAAAACTTTCTAGTTTGGGACAGCAGACGATCCATAACGATCCAAATGATTACAATATTTTGATATCTGGAGAAAAATACCAATCCTTAACCGTGTCAGGGATTATAGACTTTGGAGATATCTGTGTAGCCCCAAGAGTTTGTGATTTATCAATTGCTGGTGCCTACATAGTTTTGGATAATGCAGAACCAGAAAAAATGCTGGAAGCATTTGTTTCGGGTTACCATAGTGTTTACCCACTTAACGCTGAAGAAGTTGACTTGGTTTGGCGTCTATTACGGATGCGCTTGGCGGTAAGTGTTGTCAATTCAACTCTTTTAGCATCAAAAAATTCAGATGATGCCTATATAACAATTTCTCAAGCTCCTGCTTGGAAGTTTTTAGAAAATTTGAACATCAATGAGGGTTTGATAAAAGCAAGGCTTAGAAATACTTGTGGAATGCCGGTGGTCGAAGGTGCTGATCGGATCATGGATTGGATAAAAAAAGAGTCCAATAATTTTTCGCCACTTTTTGGAAATAATTTGGCTAATTTAGAAATTAAATCTTTATCGGTTGAAAACACATCAGTTCCCCAGAACCCATTCGAATTAAAAAGTGATGAAGCAAAAAATATTGGGTTTGAAATTAGTGATCGAGCTAATTTTTGGTTGGGTTACTACAACGAGCCACGTCTAATTTATACGGCTCCAGCTTTCAGACTGGGTCCATGGAAAGCCAGTAACAGGCGAACTGTTCATATTGCAATTGATGTTTTTACTAATCAGGGTGCAGAATTGTTTGCCCCTCTAGAAGGTGAAGTCGTTACGGCTGAATATCGCGATAACCCACTGGATTACGGCGGTGTAATTATTTTAAAGCATACTACGCCAAATAAAGACGAATTCTTTACGTTATATGGACATCTCGATCCAAAATTTTTGAGTAAACTCAAAGTCGGCGATAAAATTGGGAAGGGACAAAGCTTTTGTCAATTAGGCGCCTCCAAAGTGAACGGCGGTTGGGCACCCCATGTCCATTTTCAACTAGCACTAACCACAGATGGAATGGAGGCTGACTGGCCAGGTGTAGCTGACCCTGACGATTTGAGCTTCTGGAATTCTATTTGTCCAAACCCAGCCTCGCTATTAAATTTAAAAGAAATTGATTGCATTTATAAGCCGAGCAATAAAAAGGAAGTTCTAAATGATCGAATAAACCACTTTGGTGGAAATTTAAGTATTTCTTATGATGATCCTATATTAATATCGAGGGCATGGAAGCATCATATTTTTGATGAATGGGGAAGGCCTTATCTTGATGCCTATAATAATGTTCCCCACGTGGGACATTCGCATCCTAGGATCAATCAAGTCGCGTTAGACCAACTTAATAGGGTGAATTCAAACACTCGTTACCTAAATCCATCGCAAACTAAATTTGCAAAAAAAATATTGTCCAAGCTCCCAAGTGGGTTTGAAGTATGTTATTTTGTAAATTCGGGGTCTGAGGCTAATGAGTTAGCTTTACGTTTAGCTCAAGCTCATTCTGGTAAAAAAGGAATTGTTACACCCGATGAAGGTTACTTTGGCAATACAACAGGTGCCTTAAGCATCTCAGCCTACAAGTTTAAAAAGCCTAATGGGGTAGGGCAGGCTGACTGGGTTGAAATTATAGAGTTGCCCGACGACTACAGGGGTTCATTTAAAAAAGACGATCCAGATCGTGCCATTAAATTTGCTAATTTGGTTGATGCTGCAATCGAAAGATTAAATTTGAAAGGTATTGGGTTATCTGGGTTCATAATGGAAACATTTCCATCCGTAGGTGGACAAATTATCCCTCCAAAAGGATATTTAGAGCAAGTTTATAGCAAGATAAGAAAACAGGGCGGAGTATGTATTGCCGATGAAGTGCAAACAGGCTTGGGGCGTTTGGGAGATTATTACTTTGGGTTTGAGTTTCAAAAGGTAAAACCTGACATTGTCGTTTTGGGCAAGCCCTTAGGAAATGGTCATCCAATTGGGGCTGTTATTACCACTCGAGAGATTTCTGAAAGCTTCGATAATGGCATCGAATTTTTTTCAACCTTTGGTGGTTCAAATTTATCATGCAGAATTGGCACCGAAGTTTTGGACATCGTCGATGACGAGAAACTTCAGAAGAATGCAAAGACAGTTGGTGATTTTTTAATTTCTGGGTTGCGTGAGTTAAAAAAGAATTTTGATTTTATTGGCGATGTTAGGGGAATGGGTTTGTTTATCGGTGTAGAAATAATCAGGGGTGATGGAACAGAAGATTCAGAATTATGCGGTTATATAAAAAACAAAATGCGAGAAAATAGAATTTTAATTGGCAGTGATGGACCAAAGGATAACGTTATTAAAATTAGACCGCCACTCACAATTGAACTTGAGGATGCACAGATGTTACTAGCTACCCTGTCAGAAATCCTTGAGGGAACTTTAGACTGGACCTAGAGGTAAATTATTTTAATCACTTTCTTGCAGATAGGATTGAAATTTCGGTTAATTTTTCAACATCCTCAATTTGAGCAACTCTCGGATTTGTTCCTGTTGCGCTATCAAGCATAGCCTTTTCTGCTATTCTTTTTTTACATGCCAAGGGAACGCCTATTTCTGACAACGATCTTGGTATATCAACATAATTAAGTATTTTTTCAATTTCTTCGGTGATAAGATCTGATGAGGCATCTTTTAAACCCATCGCGTGAGATATGAACCTTACCTTTTCCCCGACATGGGGTAGATTAAATTTCATTACAACGGGTAGGATGATAGCGTTCGTCAAACCATGTTGTGTGTTGTACTCGGCGCCGATCATATGAGATATTGAATGTACTAGGCCAAGACCTTTCGTAAACGCTACTCCCCCCAAGCATGATCCAATTAACATTCCGCCTCTAGCGTTAATATTTTCTGGTTGGTCAAAGGCGACTTTCAACCATTTTGAAATAAGTTTTAAAGCTTCAAGGGCTGCTCCATCGCACAGCGGATTAAGTCCTGGTACAAGATAAGCTTCTAATGCGTGTGTTAATGCGTCCACGCCAGTCCAAGCTGTTAAATTGGCAGGTAATTCAAGTGTCAATTCTGGGTCTAGAATAGCAAGTGCTGGACGCATGCCCAAATGTGCAAGGCAAAATTTCATACCCTGGACGGTGTCTGTTACCATAGCAGTGCTTTCAGTTTCCGCTCCAGTACCTGCAGTGGTTGGGATTGTTATGAAAGTTGGAAAGCAGTCCAGAGAATTTAAAATAGGTGCAGGCTTTCTATATTCAAAATCCCAAAGGCTGACACCACTGTTTACAGTCATGCCTATCGCCTTGGCTCCATCCAAAGCACTTCCGCCTCCTATTGCGATTATTCCATCGTGATTTCCTTTACGATATGCAATACAGCCAGCGTTAATTTCGTTATCGCGAGGATTAGGAGATATCCCATAAAATAATTTGCTTTTGATAGAGGCATTTTCTAGTAAAGCCGCTAATCGATTAACAAATGGAAGCTTTTTGCTGCCTTTATCTGTCACGATAAGTGGATTGGATATTTTGAATTTGTTACAAAAGTCACTTATCTCATTTAATCTTCCAGGGCCATAAGCAATTGGAATAGGAAACTCCCAATCGATGTTTTTATTCAAAAAGTTTTCATCATTTTGCGCAGCTGATAGCATTCTATTTTCCTTTAAATCAAAATAGTTGATTCATATTTTGACTAGGTAGCGCTGAATTCCTTGCAATGCCAATTCTTTATTTTGCTTGAATATCTTAACGTCTAGACCCATGACCCCTGTTGATTTATTTGGTTTTAATTCGCTGATTTCAAAAACTGGGTAAATTGTGTCTCCGCAGTAAACGGGTTTCAGAAATTGAGATGATTGATCTATAAATCCAATTAGGTTTTTTCCTAAACTATGGGCTAAAGGTGATGCCCCAATAGCAGCTTGAATAAGTGTCATAAATCCATGCGCCATAAGGTTTGGATGACCTAGTTCAGCTAGATAATTTCTATCATAGTGGATAGGGTGATTGTCTCCACTAGCAGCCTGGAAGGTCGTAAAAACACCTTCGGTCATTGTTCGTGATGGAGCGAAGAACTGCTCACCTATTTTGAAGTCATAAAACCCCCGCAATGGGACTATGCTGTGTTGTGAAGGATTAAAATGTTTATCTCTCGTCAACTCGCTCTCCAATGTTAAAATTTTTTCGTTTAGATGATTTATCACCAAGCTTACAGTGTAATTGACAAAACAGTAAATTATAGTTTACGAATTTAATTGTGGTGTTCGCTTCGGCTAAAGGCTCGCACCACATGCCTCAAGGTATGAGCTGTCGTGGGCTCATTCTTTGACTCCCCAGAGCATCTGCGTGCGCCAACAGGCGCAGATGTTCATCTAAGGGGAACGATGCAAAATGTCTTTATTCCAAGTTGTGTTTTGGGCAAAAACCAATCTTTCAAAGATCAACTTAATCGTTTAAACTTACAATAATTAAATCTTCCGAAAATTTTTGAGCGTCTGAGGGCATTTCTCCATCAAGAATTCTAGCTTGTTCAAAAAGCACCCTACTGAGCGCTTTTTGTACTTTTGTCGATTTCTTGGATAGTTTTTTAATTAATTCGTGGCTTGTGTTGATTTCGAGTACCTTTTTGGTTCCTTCATATTCAGGATTTTGGGCCTTGAGAATTCTTTCTAAATTGAAATCTAAACCGCCCTCACTGGCTACGAGCCTCACTGGACTATCAACTAAGCTTGTTGACTCTACAACATCTGCCACCAATTCCTCTATATGAGATTTAATCAGCTCAATTGTTCCCTTTGCGGCTTTTGATTTTTTGGGTTTCTTGGCTCCTTTTGACCCAATCTCGGACAAATCGTATGTGTCTCTGGAAATTGAAACAAATTTCTTATCATTAAATTGCGCCATCTGGGACATCCAAAAGGCATCGATAGGATCCGTCATAAGCAACACATCTATGCCTTTTGATTTGAAGCCCTCCAAGTGTGGGCTCGAAAGTGCCTGTTTTAGCGTGTCCGCAGTCAAATAGTAAATTGAGTCTTGTCCATCTGCCATATTTTCCAAATATTCTTGCATTGTGATGTTATCGTTTTCTTTATTTGAAAATACTCTGATTATCTCAATGATTTTGTCTCTATTTTCAAAATCTTCATACAAGCCCTCTTTAATTACTTTGCCAAACTGTGACCAAAAAGCGTCGTACTCTTTTGGATCTTTTTTGAGATTTTTCTTAAGCTCAGATAAAACTCTTTTTGTTATTGATTTTGAAATTTTTCGTAACACAGGACTATTTTGGACAAGTTCACGGCTTACATTCAAATCAAGACTAGTAGTATCCAAAATACCTTGTACAAATCTTAGCCATGTTGGGATCAATCCGTCTATGTCTTTGCTGATGAATACTCGGTTAATGTATAAACTTAACCGAGTTTTACGCTCAGGTTCAAAAAGATCGAATGGCGCTGTTTTGGGAATAAAAAGTAAGTTAGTAAAATCAATCGAACCTTCTGTTTTATTATGAATTTTTAAATATGGGTCGTCGAATGCTCCGAAATTACTTTTGAAAAATTCTACGTATTCTTCATGTTTTATAGAGCTGCTCGAACGTGTCCAGAGAGCTTGCGCACTATTTGCTTGCTCTGCATCATTTTCATTATCTTTAATCGTTATTGGAACAGTAATATGATCTGAATACTTTTTTATTAAAGTTCTTAATTTTGCCAGGTCCAGATATTCTTTGGCATCTTTCCTTAAAAACAATTTGATTGAAGTGCCAACATTTTGGGATTGATCGCTTTGCGAAATATCAAAACCATTTTGGCCGTCACTTTCCCAAATAAATGTTTTTGAGGTTCCTGCCTTTGTCGAAATTACTTCGACTTTTTCAGCCACCATGAAAGCTGAATAAAACCCAACCCCGAACTGTCCAATAAGTGTTTTCGCTGCATCTTTATTGTTATCACCATCGGAAAGTTCTTCTAAAAATGATGACGTACCTGATTTGGCGATTGTGCCTAAAGTTTCAGCTAGTTCGGTTTCAGCTAAACCTATACCCGTATCTGCAATCTCGATAGTTTTTTGCTTTTTATTGATTTCAACTTCAATTTTATCGTCTGATTTATTTAATATAGCAGGGTTCGTTTGACCTGAAAATTTTCTCTTATGAATAGCATCTGATGCATTTGATAAAAGTTCTCTCAAAAATATATCGCGATCTGAATAGAGAGAATTGATGACTATATTTAAAATTTTTCCTGTATCGGCTTCAAAACCCTGTGAATATTTATTCATTATTTCCTCCAAAATCCGACACAGATTTAATATCTTATTTCAAAAATTCAAGCAGCTAAGTTAGAAAATACTGTATCAAGAGTTGATATTACATCAATGGTGCAAAGTCATTTAATGCTCTTTTTCATTTTGTTGATAAGGTTCAAGTTTTTATTTAATAATGGGCCTAGTAGATAATTGTCAGGAAGTTAGGATGGAGAATTTCACATCGTATATTGTGATTTTTGTTTTACTTGTTGGCATACCTATTTTTGTTCGCTTTTTCTTTAGAAAGAACTCAGAAGACAGCAATGTAACCGATAGAATGCTTGAATGGCAGCAGAAGAAGCATGAGGATAGAGTTAAAAAGCAACATAGCCCGTGGACTGGGGAATAGCCCAGTTTTTTGTGGAAAAGTAATAAGTGTTTTCGAATAAAAAATATATTTCGCTTTACCACAGTGATTTAAAAAGCTTAATTTAGTTTACAAGATTAACAGATAATTTGTTTTTCATTAGGGCAAGACTTATGGCGTTAATTATTAAATCAGATCAAGTTACAGGCTCAGACTTCGTTCCAGGAGTTCTACAAAAGCTACTACTCGAAAAGGAAAAAACGGGTCAGGAAAGATTGCAAATAAAGCAGTTTGAGTTTCTAGAAGAAATCCAATTTGATTTTAAAACAGAAGAAGGTTCCCTGAGCTGGCTAATGCCATTGACGAGTAATCTAAAATATAATGGATTAGATTTAGATAAGAATGCATTACTGATTTTACCCCCAAATTTTTCCTTAAAGATTGAAGGTCGCGTAGGTGAAAAATTTATTGTTTTTTCGGCGCTAGAGGTTGAGCGCTTTATGGCAAATTATGATCAAATGCCCTTAGACATAAAATGTGTAGATTGGTCAGTAGAGCCTGTTCTTTTATCAGAATTTGATTCTCGAAAGAGAATTTATCTCGCTAGCCCCGTCCTTTGGGATGGTTTGGATTGTGTCAAAGGAGAAATGATTTATTATCCAAAAGGTGGCACTGCTCCGCCTCATTATCACACTGGAGCAGAACATTTCCAATTTGTGATTGAAGGCTCTGGAACCGCCTATGTAAATGGCTCTTCCGAAGTTGTTACCGAAGGTGATATTATTTACAGCTTCGAGGACGAAACGCATTGGTTTGAGAATTATATCTCTGATAGTTTTGTATTCGCCGAGTTCTTTGTGCCTGGTAATTATAAAACAATTTGGGAGAACCCTGAAAAAGTGTGCACTTGGGTTCCGACAGGTAAAGATATTTCTGGCCGGCCTGCCGCTCGGAGTATTGCTAAGCATGTTGCAGGTCAAGGTAAAGACGTTTAGCGTTAAGCTTCTTTCTAAAAACCGAACTAAGTTAATCTTACAATTGTTGCTTTTTTTTCAAAAAAGATGAGGTTATGAGCTGTATGATTTTAGCATAATGAAACAAATTTTGAAGAAGCACGCAAAGTTGTTTCACTGATAAATAGAATTTAGGACTTTGATTGCATGTTAACTTTCGCCATTTCGGTATTTTTGTTAATCATTACGCCAGGACCTGGTGTCTTGAGTACTGCCGGTTTTGGAGCTGCATATGGTTTTAAACAGTCATTGCGCTATGTATTCGGGCTATTTCTTGGGACAAATTTGGTTTTCTTAGCAGTTGCTTCAGGTCTGATCGCAGTATTACTATCAGTTCCTTCTCTTAGGATATTTTTATTGGTTTTATCAACTTGCTATCTCTTTTACTTAGCTTCTAAGATTGCTTTAGCGGGCTCAAATATTGCATTTATAAAGGCTAAAGCACCCCCTGGAATTGCTTCTGGTGTTTTACTTCAAGCTATCAACCCAAAGGCATATGTGGTAAACACTACGTTTGTATCTGGTTTTGCTTTCTATCAATCAAGTTTTGCTATCGAATTAATCATTAAATTTTTTATTATTAATTCGATCTGGATCCCTTTACACTTTCTTTGGTTGTATGCCGGCACTGTGTTGCACGAGTTAAACTTATCAAATAAAAATCAAAGGATAATAAATTTAATGCTGTCGTTTTCGATGATTGCCGCCGTTGTAATCTCAATTTTATATTCGTTTTAAGATATGGCGTTATCTGATTGGTTTTTACTGGCTATGGTTTGTTTGGCTGGCGCAGCATCTCCGGGACCAAGCATAATTTTATTAATAAATTCTGTTATTAAAGATGGTCGGAAAGCCGGTGTGGCCTTCGGCATCGCCCATGGGCTTGGAATATTTGTCTATGCTGCATTGGTTACATCTGGATTAATAATTTTTCTTTCAGTTGTTCCCTGGTTTTCTATTGCTCTAGAGTTTGCTGGTTTAATATTTTTGCTCTGGCTTTCCATATCAATGATCAAGAATAGTTTTCAAAAGGTGCCGATCGATGAGACAGGTTCTGACCATTTATCAGCGCCGTTGTTTGAATATGTCCGTAACGGTTTTTTAATTGTTTTTCTAAATCCTAAAATAGCGGCCTTTTACTTGGCTATATTTAGCCAGTTTTTAGACGCTGCCTCTAATTTCGAGTATAAAATTTTAATGGTGGTTACTGCAACCGTGATAGATGGACTTTGGTATATATTATTAACTTTTGTTATAGCCGTACCAAAATTTATAACATTTTTTAAGTTAAGCGCGAAGAAAATTGAATTTTTCTTGGGTGTAGTACTACTTCTTGTTAGTTTCGTTTTAGGAATTAATATTACAATAACATTTTTTTAAAAAGTGTGGCAGGAGAGCTTTCAGATGAACAAATTAGAAAAAGTTGATGAATTTATAAGGTAAAGATGCAGATGGATAACCTTTTAAACCCTAATAATGAATTTATTCAGAGGTGTCCGAGGTGCTCAGCACCTTTAAAAACTATTGTTGTTCATGGCCATGAAGCCTGCAGTACCTGTAAATCAAATATCATGGAGTGCTGTACGGGAGACAACTGTAAAACAGATTACAATTTGGCAGTTGGCTATGAAAGGGCCTAGAAACATAATCACTAGAATTTATCATTGTGTTTTTTAAATGAAACTTGAATTTCACCATATTAATTTTGTATCTAAAGATGTCGGTAAATTGCACGATTTTTATACCAAAATCTTGCAGTTAGAAAATATACCAATTGAAAACTTTCCACGACCTCAAGAAACAAAAAACACTGGCTACAGTGGCGAGATAAAGTTTGCAACAGATGGGTTTATGCAAATGCATTTAGCGGAAAAAGATTTGAATGTTGCGGCAAAGCATAACATGCACATTAATCCAGTGGAAAAAGGTCATATTGCTTTTAGAACTGATGATCTAAAGACATTTTTGAAGGTGCTTAAAGAAAACCAAATTCCATATGCGGACTATGGAACGACTTTTGCCAAAGAATGGCATCAAGTCTTTTTTCATGACCCTGAGGGGAATGTAATCGAAGTTCATCAAAAAGTTGATTGAGCTATTTACGGTGCAAGCCAAGTTCCAGACCACTTACTTTCTCTCGTAAATAGAGCTCGGGTGTGGCGGGTGCCAAGGTGCGTTAAATCCATTTCCTCGATTTTTAACTCTATAACACAAAATCTTTCAAAGTTAGCTGGTTTTTCATAGGAAAATGAAGTCGATATCGACGTACCAGGGGCAGGGCGTGTGCCGTAGGATATACGGGATTTGTAAGGTACTTTGTCCCATTTTTCTCTTAAAGTTTCGCCTGTTTTTATTTCTGAAACCGCTTTAAAACGAATTTGTAATTTATTTTTTGGAAACCAGATGTGTAAACCGACTTTAGGGTTCATTTTTAGTTCCTCAATTTTTCTACTCTTTAAATCCGTGTGCACTTCAAGTGTTGCAGCCATTTGGTCGGCTTGCCTCAAGACAACCGTTCGCAGTTCTGGCATTCCTTTCAATCCAACGGTTCCAAAAGTTGGATGAAGCGCTGGGGATTTTTTATCAACAGTTCCTCTTGTGATTAAACCCCAAGCATACTCGTGCATAACTTTGAGATTATCAAATTCATTTTTCATAGAGCGTTCACCTGTTTTGGAGTGTTTTATCATATTCTTTTATTATATTGAGGATTGGAATTGAGGCGTTTATCGATTTAAAAAACAAAAGAAATCCCAAAATTTTTCGTTGTATGAAAATGAAATCTGGATCAAAAAGAGTTTGAGGGATTATTTTTTGAAATTCTTTTATTTTATCTGCTTCAATTAAATCAAACAGCTTAGAGTCAGCAAAATTAAAATTTTCACTAAATTTCAATTCCTCTATCACCGTATCAATTAATTCATTTATGAAATCATCTAAATTTTTATCTATATTATTTGGTAGAAACCCATTTCTATTGAGAAAGTTTTTTATTTTTTTTCGATTTAAGGTCAGCCCCACATTTAGCAAACCTTTATATAAATCTTTTGTGTCATTCGATACATTTGAACAAGAGCCAAAATCTAGCAGGACAACTTTATAGTCGGCTGATTTCAATAAAAAGTTTGAAAGGTTTGGATCGGTTTGTACAAACTGAAAGATAAAAATTTCATCTAATAATAATTTAATTAGTAACTCAGCTATTTTATTTTTCTTCAACTTTATTATGGAATTTTGTGAGGAAAGTTCAGAGCCATCTTCAAATGACATTGCTAATATCTGGTCTGTTGAGAGTTCACTAAAAACTGTTGGAACTCGTAGATTTTCATTAGCTTTGCAAAATGCTGAGTATGTCCTAATATTTTCGGCTTCTAAAATGTATTCACTCTCTGCTATTAATTGCTCTTCACATATCTTGAAATAATAATCTGAGTCGAAATCTTGAGGTAGAAATTTGGCTTTGTTAACTAAGAAGCGAAGCGACCGCATATCGTTTTTAATTGTCTCACGAATATTTGGAAATTGGATCTTAATTGCTAGTTCTAAACCATTTTTTAATTTGGCTTTGTGCACCTGCCCTATGGAAGCTGCAGCAAAGGGTTGCACCTCAAAACTATCAAAATTTCTTAGCCACCCTGGTCCCCAGTTTTTATCTAAGATTTTCTTAACTTGGCGCGGTGGCATCGAGTAACCAGAGGATCTTAATTGTCCAATAATTTGTGAAATTTCAGGTGTAAAAATTAATTGATCATCTATAGAAATAAGCTGCCCAAATTTCATAGCAGCACCTCTGAGTTGCTTGAGGGTTTCAACTGTTGAGTAGGCATTTTTTGTTGAAAAAAGTGATTTGTTTAAATTTACAGATTTACCCATGAAAAGGTCTGAGATCATATTTCCCGATGTTTGAAGGCCAATCCTTATTAATAGATTTGTTGTTTTAAAATTTCGCTCAATTAAGGAACTTGGCAGGCGCTTTGGAGGATTTGACTTCCGGGTTTTGTTATCCATTTTATTATCGTTATTCCAAAGTTTTTTTATCTTGCACTAAGTTATGAGATATTTTTAGGTCGAAAGGTACTTAACTCAATTTATTTGATAAAATAATGCAAATACAAAAAAACCTTCCTGTTGGAAGGTTTTTTGCACAGATCGGGGGAGGAACCTTTCTGTCTTTTAAAGTCACGAAGGGAGGATCGCAACCACAAATTTAATTTAGAGCGCTCTTCACTCCTAAACCACTATAACTTTGACATACTCGCTATGCGTAACCTGCATACCTATACCTGCAGTACCTAGTGACTTTATCTGCTGTTAATTAAAGCCCAAGCAAGTATTTTAGCATTTAAGGTTTGAGTATTTGAATTGAATTGGAACAAAATTAATCAATTTTAATCTTAACGATTAATTAATAATCCATTCTTATTTCTAACGTGCTTGAGCATCTGATTAATAATAAGGTCTTGTAAGTATTTTTTGATAGGCTAAATCTTTTGGTACAAAAAGGGAGATTTTACTAATGAAACGTAATTTGGGAAAATTTGTCACCTTGGCACTTGGCTTAGGGTTGGCAACTGAGTCATTTGCAGAAGAATGGAATGTATCAACTTGGGGAAAGCGCCGTGCTTTCACGGAACACATTGAAAAGTTAGCCGAACTTGTATCAGCTAAAACAAATGGTGAGTTCACAATGAATGTAAGTTATGGTGGCTTGTCGAAAAACCGTGAAAATTTGGATGGTATATCTATTGGTGCCTTCGAGATGGCACAATTTTGTGCTGGTTATCATCGTGATAAAAACAGAGCAATAACAGTGCTTGAATTGCCATTCCTGGGTGTTGAAACTTTAGACCAAGAAGTAGCCGTTAGTCACGCCGTTTATGATCATCCAGCCGTAAAAGATGAAATGGCTCAGTGGAATGCAAAGATCATTATGACATCGCCAATGCCTCAGTACAATTTAGTTGGAACAGGTGAACCCAGAGACACTTTAGCCGAGTTCAACGGGATGCGCGTTCGTGCAACGGGCGGATTAGGTGCAGCTTTTAAAGCAGTTGGAGGAGTTCCTACTTCAGTTACTGCGACCGAAGCTTTTCAAGCAATGGAAAGCGGTGTTGTCGATACGGTAGCTTTCGCTCAGCATGCACATTTATCCTTTGGCACTATAAACCAAGCGGACTGGTGGACTGCTAATCTTAACCCCGGAACCGTTAACTGCCCTGTTGTTGTAAATATTGATGCATACGAAGGTCTATCAGCAGCGCACCGGGAAGCACTTGATAGTTCTATTGATGAAGCAATTGCGCATTATCTCAAAAACTATGGAGAACTGCTTGAAAAGTGGGATGGCATTCTTGTAGAAAAGAATGTCAAAAAAGTAATGATTGATCCAGCAGTCATAGAAGAGTTTAAAGCTGCGGCGGCGGTTCCAGCAAGGGATGCTTGGATAGCTGATATGTCTGCGCAGGGTTTGCCCGCTCAGGATTTATATGATCTGGTTCAGACAACCTTAGCAGCGGCTAAATAATAAAATTTTGGGGGCACTTTAGCCCCCTTTTTTTTAAAATAATATTTTCTATTCAAACCACACGGAAAAGATGACTGGATTATGGCTGGAAACGCATCAGTTCTAGAGGATCATTCACTTCTAAGTAAATTGGATAAAAATCTCCTTAAAATTGAAAAGGCTTTCGCTTTAATATCGGGATTGGCTATCTTTTCTTTAATGGTTTTGGCCGTACGTTCTGTTGGTGGGCGAGAATTTTTTGAGTGGCCATTAAGCGGCTATGTTGACTGGATAATGCAACTGATGCCACTTATTGCTATTTTAGCAGTAAGTTATGCAATGAGGGACGGTACTCACATTCGGATGGATATTTTTGTATCTCAACTATCAGGAAGAATACTATGGACGTTTGAACTTATTACTACAAGCATAGTGTTAATTTTGATGCTGCTATTGCTATGGGGTAGTTGGGCTCATTTCGATCGCGCTTTTGATTGGAACGCACCGTTTTTTAGTCGAGATAGTACAATTGATATTGGACTCCCAATTTGGCCTTCAAAAATATTAGTTCCAATCGGGTTCGCAGTTTTGTGCTCACGACTTTTATTGCAGAGTTATGGCTATGCCCGTGCATTAATTTTTGGTTTGAGTAAACCTGTAGGCGTTCCAATAATAAAAGACGCGGCTGCACAGGCAGCAGCAGAAGCTGATAACCTTATTAAAAAAGGCTGATTGATAAATGGATCAAATACAGATTGGTCTTTGGGTTACCGCTGGATTACTTGTTATGGTTGTAATGGGAATGCGTGTGGCCTTCGCTGCAGCTTTGGCGGGTGTTGTCGGATTAATCTTGATTTTTTGGGCCAAAAAAGACTTTGATCCTGAAAAATTTGGTTGGGCCTTGACTGTGGCAGTCAAGCAAGCGGGACAAGTGCCTCACTCTAAGGTGGCAAGTCATGAATTAAGTTTAATCCCGACGTTCATTTTAATTGGATACCTTGCATATTACGCTGGTTTAACTCACTCACTATTTGAAGCGGCTAAACGTTGGATTGCCTGGCTTCCAGGAGGATTGGCGGTTTCTACTATTTTTGCTACAGCTGGGTTTGCAGCAGTTTCGGGAGCATCTGTAGCAACGGCTGCCGTATTTGCAAGAATAGCTATACCGGAAATGCTTAAAATTGGCTATCGCAAGGAATTTGCTGCCGGTGTTGTTGCAGCCGGTGGCACACTTGCGTCACTTATTCCTCCATCCGCCATTTTAGTTATATATGCCATTATTGTTGAGCAAAATGTGGGTAAACTTCTTTTGGCTGGATTTGTTCCTGGAGCATTTTCAGCATTAATTTATGGTATTTTAATTGTGGGTATAGCTGTAATTTTTAAATCTGTAGGGCCGCCGGTGGGGGGATTTACGTTTAAACAAAAACTCGAAAGCCTTCCTGGGGCATTACCAATTGTGGCTGTAATCGTGATTATAATATGTTTTGTTTATAATCCATTTGGTGAAGACGCTTGGGGTACGCCGACTGAAGGTGGAGCTATAGGAGCGTTTATCGTCTTTTGTATGGCTCTGTGGAAAAAAATGCGATGGGTCGAATTTAAGGAAGCTCTTATAGAGACCGCAAAACTGACAGTTATGATTTTTACAATCATATGGGGTGTTTTAATCTATGTCAGGTTTCTTGGATTTGCGGATTTGCCGGGAGCATTTTCAAATTGGATCACATCATTAAATGCTTCGCCAATGATGATTTTGGTTTGCATACTTCTGGCCTATGCTGTTCTTGGCATGTTTATGGATGCTATTGGCATGTTGCTATTAACCCTACCTGTAGTTTACCCGGCAGTCATGGCCCTAAATGGCGGCGAGGATGTGCTAGCTTCCGAGAGCGCTTTTGGTATGTCGGGAGAAATGTGTGCAATTTGGTTTGGGATTTTAGTGGTAAAAATGGCAGAGTTTTGCCTTATTACACCTCCGATTGGATTGAACTGTTTTGTAGTTGCAGGTGTGAGAGATGACATTACAGTTCAGGATGTTTTTAAAGGTGTTACACCGTTTTTTATTGCAGATGCTTTTACCATTGCAGGTCTCGTGGCTTTTCCAGGAATAGTACTCTGGTTGCCATCGCTAGCCTAATGATTTTTACTGTAAATTTATTTAAATTTTCATGTTGGCTTAACTATTTTTGTCCCTTGTGAAAGCAAAATTATGCCAATAAACCGGCAGAAATAATATAAAGGGGAAGATTATGCCTAATGGTGAAAACTATTCCGTTCCCGATGTTTGGTCTTGGGATGAAGAAAGTGGAGGAACATTTGGTTCAATAAATAGACCATTTGCTGGTGCCACTCATGAGGAAGATTTGCCCGTTGGAAAACATCCTCTTCAGTTGTATTCACAAGGCACGCCGAATGGTGTTAAAGTGACCATTCTCCTTGAAGAACTATTGGCAGCTGGCCATCAGGGTGCGGAGTATGATGCTTGGTTGATAAAAATTGGCAAGGGAGATCAGTTCTCAAGTGGTTTTGTCGAAATCAACCCAAATTCAAAAATACCCGCTCTAGTAGATCATTCAGCAGCGGAACCGCAACGAGTTTTTGAAAGCGGTGCTATACTTCTTTATTTAGCCCAAAAATTTAATGCATTTATTCCAACTTCTTCATCTGAATACACGGAAATGATGTCTTGGCTATTTTGGCAAATGGGTAGCGCACCTTATTTGGGCGGTGGTTTTGGGCATTTTTATGTTTATGCCCCAGAAAAATTTAAATATCCAATAAATAGATACACCATGGAAGTTAAGCGACAATTAAGTGTTCTGGATCAAAGATTATATAACAGTGAATTTATTTCAGGTCCGACCTATACTATTGCTGATATGGCTATTTGGCCTTGGTATGGTCGGCTCGTTCTTGGGAGGCAATATGGTGCTGGCGAGTTCTTGAATGTTTCAGAATATGAGAACATTAAAAGATGGGCTAGCAATTTAGACTTGAGGAAGCCCATTGTCAGGGGGCAAATGGTTAACAAAACTTCTGGAGAGCCGGCAGAGCAATTACGGGAGCGACATAATTCTGCTGATTTTGACTTAAAATAGTAAAGAACAGAGGTTGAGTTCCTCCAATAAACTTATTTTGTTTGACACTATCTTATCGGTCGCTAATAATTTTCGCAAACGTTTGCATATAAATGAAAAGAAATGATGACAGATTTTGTTATAGCTGGGGCGGGACACAACAGTTTAATAACTGCCTGTTATCTTACAAAGGCTGGATTTTCTTGTACGATAATTGATGCCCGACATATCCCTGGAGGAGGTTGCGCAACTGAGGAAGTACTTGGTCAAGGCTATAAAATAGATACTTGCTCGACGGGACATACTCTTATCTTGCAAAACCCTATAATCAGTCAAGATGAACTGGGTTTAGTGAAAGAATTTGGTCTATCGTATCTACACCCCGATCCGGTTGCTCACGTAGCCCTTCCTGATGGTGAGCAAATAACAATGACCCTCGATCCTCAAGAAACAGCTATGGAATTTTCGCGGTATTCGCAAAAGGACGCTGAAAGCTATTTAACGCTTTTAAAAGAATTTGATGAACTTAAGCCAATGTTGGGACAAGCCCGGTCGCAACCATTGGGAATGGGGCCATCTTTAAAACAGTTATTAGAAGGGCACAAAAGGGGTGCAATTTGGCAAAGACGTCAAGCTATGAGCGCGCGTGACGTAATCATGCGTGAGTTTGAAAGTGAGCATGTCCGTGCATTTATGGGTTGGATGGCCTTTCAAACGGCAGTCCCTATAGATCAGGCGGGGACGGGTTTTCTTCCCTATCAAATCACTGCGCCTAGGCAGGCACGCAGTTGGTCTATACCAAAAGGAGGTTCCGGAAAACTTACTGACGGATTAGTAAGCTATTTAACTTCAAGGGGTGCTCGTTTTGAACTCAGTAAAAAAATTGAAAAATTGATTTTTGATGGGCGTAAATGCGTGGGCGTGGCCTGCTCCAATGGAAAAGAATATAAGGCAAAGCAAGGAGTTGTATCGACAATACATGTTAAGCATTTAATTGATATGGCGCCCAATGATTTTTGGGATGAAAATTTTAGGTTTTGTGTTGATACTTATAATGTTGGTGTTCCATTTTTCGCTAGCTACCTAGCTACGACAACAGCGCCTATTTTTGAAACTCCACGTGGCCCTAAATCTGCAGTTTCTGCGGGCTATGCGGGTTGGTTGAGTGATTTAGTGCAGTCGGGCCGCGATATTTATGATGGTAAGTTATCTTCTGATATTTCGTGGCTGCTTGTAGCCACGCCGACATTAGTTGACCCCGATCGGGCGCCAAATGGCAATCACACTGTAAAGTTTCTTACTCACACAATTTATGATCTGCCTGGATCTGGAGCAAATGGTTGGAGTTCATTTAAGGAAGAATTTACAGATCGTCTTATTAAAAAAATACAAAAGTTTTGTCCTACTTTTACGGATGATGTAATTTTAAACAAACTTATTAAATCACCAGTAGATATCGAAGCTTGGAACCCCCATATGATAAATGGCGCTCCTCACGGAGGGGATCGTTCAATAACTTTCTCCGGAGAACAAAGACCTGTTCCTGGGTGGGCACAACACAGGATGCCAATTGAAGGACTTTGGCAAACGGGAGGGACTACTCATCCTGGTGGTTCAATCACTGGCTATCCAGGAAGAAATGCGGCCAAGGTTATTTTTTCTGACCTCGGAATAGACCCATCTAAGCACATGTTTTAATATTACATATTTTTAGCTAACCATTGGAATGCTATGGGTCCCCATTCTGCTTGATGATCAAAAGCGCAATGGCCTGATCCTTTGTAAACTTTGGCACTCCTCATGCCGGGTTTACCGGACTGTAGCATAAAGTAAATATTGCTAGCAGGGGCCAGGCCATCTTCGTCCCCATTAATCATAAGTACGGGCATACTTATTTTATCGACTAATCCGAGCGAGTCTAATGACCATTTCTTTGACATTTCATACTCCTGTTCTGGCGACCAAGCAGGAACCCAACTTGGACCATCTTTGTCCCCGAATTGAAATTGTGCTCGCTCGTTTCTCGTTTTAACTATTTCCTCCATATCTTTTTTTGATGGTTCGTTATGAAAAGGGTGCCCAGCAACAGCAACCACTGATTTAATTTTGGCTGGCGCAGTTCCAGCAAGTTGAAGGACCGAGTATCCCCCTCTGCTAATACCAAAAGCTCCAACTCGATTTGAATCAACTTCTTTTCTTGCCATTAAGTAGTCTACTGCTGCTTCCCAGGCTACTACAGATTCGGGAGCCCAAGGAAATTCATTCTCGCCAGTCCCGGGAGCATCCATAACTAGTGCAGCAAGTCCATTCTCAAGAGCTAGTTCTGCGGCCCAACCCCGGTCTTCTTTAAAGACGTCAGCGCCACACATAATCAATACCGCAGGCACAGGTGAATCACACTTTGGAACTCTGAAGTGTGCTCTGACGGTTAAACCATTGCAAACGATTTCTGCTATTTCAATTTTTGGTTCCAAATGTCTACACGCTTTTTCATAAGCTCTGGAGCAATCCTGGCTAATTTCCCTTTTTAAATCAGTTATTTCAGATGGAAATCGTCCAATGGCATAGTGGGTTTTGGCAAGTAAATATTGGTTTCTAGCATCTTCAAAATTTCCCGCTTTCTCAGCTTCATCGCCGAGTTTCTCAAATTTTCGACCTGCTTGTCGCCAAACTGGTACCCAGTTGGTTTGTAATGTTGTGTCTAGTTGCTTAACGGTAAATTCAAATTCTTCAATATTATCAATCATTTGAATCCATCTTCTGTAAAATCCACCACGCGCAACAATAAACGGATTTTCGCCAGGAATATGTGGTAGATCGGAAATTTTTTTGCTCATATTTTAAACCTTAGACTGATAAAATAAAATTTCACAACTTCCTAGAGTCATTCTAGACTCTATCTACTTCATTTGCTAGCGTTACTTAGAAAACGATTGCATAGTCGTTTTGTTAAACTAACTTTAAGATTAGAAATTCAAGAATTTTCAACATTAAAGGGAGACAAAAATGAATAATAGCATAAGCAAAAAGGGTATATTAACTTTGCTGGCTAGTGCATTTTTTGCATTTACGGCACCTGTCGTTTCGCTAGCGAATGTTAAAAATCCTGGACTTTTGGTTCATGCGGCTGACGATGAGGCGACTACGCTGGACCCCGCGCAAGTTGAGCCTGGAGAAGGTGGTGAAACGATTATTCTTCAAGTTTATGATCGACTTCTAGACATTGATCCATACAGCCCAAATCTAGTTCCTTCTCTTGCAACGGAAGTACCCACAGTTGGTAATGGTGGTATTTCTTCAGACGGATTGACCTACACTTTTAAATTACGTGAGGGTGTCACTTTCCATGATGGAACAGGCTTTACTGCTGATGATGTAAAGTTTTCTTGGGACCGCGCGATGGAAATGGATTTACCTGAAGGAAATGCCGGAGCTTTGTCTGATGTGGTGGCATCGACGGAAGTTGTGGATGATTATACTTTCCGCGCTACACTTTCCGAACCGGTTGCGGATTTTTTAAATTCTGTGGTAGTTTCAATGGTTTCCTCGATTGTAAGTCAAGATGCTGTAGAAGCAAATGGCGGGGTTGAGGCTGGAGTTCCGAATGAATTCATGGCTGGTAATATGGTGGGCACTGGGCCCTACAAATTTGTTGTTTGGAATAGAAATGAAAATGTCCAACTAGAAGTTAATGATAGCTACTGGGGTGAAAATGCAAAGTTAGACGTGCGAATTGAAATTGGTGGTGATCCTGATGTTCGAGTTTTGGGCTTAAGAGCTGGTGAGTTCGATACTGTAGAAACTGATCCATCATTTGTTGCAGATCTGGAAGGCGCTGATGGTGTAACTATTTATACCGGTGGATTGCTTTTAGAGCCTCTTCACATTGGTTTTAATTTGAACATTCCTGAAGGTTCATTGCCTGATGGTGATACAATTCCAGAAGACTTTTTCCATGACCCTCGTATTCGACAAGCGTTCAACCACGCTTTCCATTATGAGGCTTTCTTGAATGGACCACTTGCCGGGTACGGTGCCTTTAATCCTCATTATACGCCTATCGGTATTTTTGGACATGATCCTTCAGCGTCGGTATATTCAAAGCAAAATTACGCTGAGGCAGAGCGCCTGTTTAAAGAAGCTGGTGTCTGGGATGAGGGTTTTTCAGTATCAGTAATAACTGAAGAGGGTAATCTTTTTGCACTTATGTGTCTTGTACTCAAAGATTCAATTGAGAAGCTTAACCCAAAGTTCCGAATTAATGTACTCGCAGTGGCTGAAGCTGTTTTTGACGATGCGCATGCTCAGAATCCGCTCGAATACGCTATGTGGGCCAAAAATGCTGATCCAGCTGCAGATCCAAATTTTTACATGCAGGCGTATCAGCATCCAGATGGTGAGTGGGGGGAAGTTCACGGCTTCGCTAACGGGTATAAGGATGCCGATAAGGTTGCAGAGCTTATAGATGCAGCTGCAGTTGAACTAAACCCTGATAAGCGTGCTGCTTTATATAAAGAATTGAACGAAATTCTTTACAATGACCCTATGTGGCTCATTGGAGCTCAGGAGGGTGTAGTAATGGCGCATCGTGACTGGCTGAAGGGGTTTGTTCAAAATCCACTGTGGCCACGTCCAAGCCTAAAATTTTCTTTATTTGATAAGTAAAAAACTACTTAAAAATACACAGGCCCATTTTTGGGCCTGTGACTTGGAGAAAGATTAATGCAATTACGCGATTATATTTTGCGCCGTCTAATGGTGCTCCCATTTTTGATAATTGGTGTCAGTATAGTTGTTTTCACTTTGACGCGTGTTGGTGGGTCTCCAATTGGTATTTATCTAAGCCATGAAATGACGCCAGATGAAGTGCTTGAGATAGAACAGCGATTTGGCTTAGATAAACCCGTCTGGGTTCAGTATTTGCAGTGGGCAAAAGGTGTGCTGAGCGGGGACTTTGGATGGTCGGGCATATCCGCGGCTCCAGTAGCAGACGTTTTCCCTTTGAAATTAGCTGCCACTATGGAATTGGCTGCTGCTTCGGGTCTTGTAGCCCTTTTTCTTGGAATATTTTTGGGAACCTTTGCTGGTGCCCGGCGAAATCGAGCTCCAGATCACATCACCCGCATTGTTGCGGTAAGCGGTGCTAGTTTACCTCAGTTTTGGTTTGGAATTCTATTACTAATCGTTTTTTGGGCAAATCTTGGTATAGCTCCGATAGGGAGATCAGATGCGACTGTTTTTGCATCAATAAATCATCCCACTGGTCTATATACTTTAGACGCTATTTTAGCGGGATCGCCTCGAGCCTTTTGGGATGCGATATGGCATTTAATGTTGCCAGCAATTACTCTCGGCTATGGGGCGACAGCAATCATTGCCAGAATGATGCGATCAGCTCTCGTCGAAGAACTTCAGCAAGACTACGTTGATGCTGCTCGAGCCAAAGGTTTGGCTGAAAAATTAGTATTAAAGAAGCACGCAAGGAGAAACGCTCTTGTTCCGACGATAACTGTAATCGGTCTAACTTTTGGCTTTCTTTTGCAGGGAACGATTACAGTTGAAATTATTTACAGATGGCCAGGATTGGGTCGTTGGATGGCTGCAAGTGTCGTAAGAGGAGACCAAGGCACATTAATGACTTACGTTCTTTTTACTTCTGTATTGTTTTTAATAGTAAATCTCATTGTGGATGTGGTTTATGCAAACTTGGATCGAAGAGTTACTCTTGGAAAATAAAATGAACGAAAGAGCTTTCGATAATTTGCATTACGATGGTGACACGGCTTTTCGGGTTAGGATAAGAAGGTTTGGTGCTCTTCTCGGTAGGCTGTGTTCTAATCCCACCACTGTTATAGGATTAATCATTATAGGATTGATGATGGCAATGGCGATCTTTGCTCCATGGATTACTGAAGCTAATGTTCCTGATCCATATCAAATGCCGAGGGATTGGGGTGCGGTAAGGAAACCTCCAGGGACCCCTGGTTTTCTGTTGGGAACAACTAATGAGGGTGGGGATGTTTTTTATGGAGTGGTATGGGGAAGCCGAACTTCTCTTCAGTTATCGCTTTACGTAGTAGGCTCAACAATGATTATTGGAACGATTATTGGTTCACTGGCTGGGTTGTTAGGTGGTTGGGTTGACGAATTTTTGATGCGTTTAGTTGATGTATTTCTTTCAATACCAGAACTCATCTTCGCTTTGGCGATTGCTGCTGTTTTGGGGCCCTCTTTTACAAATATTATTATAGCACTCTCGATGGTAATTTGGGTGAAATATGCGAGAATTATGAGGGCTCAAGTACTTCAAGTAAAGCAAAACGAATATGTGGAAGCAGCCAAGGTGATTGGCGATACTAAGCTGAATATTTATCTGAAAGACATTTTGCCTAATGCCGTTACGCCAGTAACGGTACAAGCGACGCTTGATATGGGAAATGTTGTCTTAATCGGTGCAACGCTAAGTTTCATTGGCTTGTCGGAAGCTGGAATAGCTGAATGGGGTGTCTTAGTAAGCGAGGGTCAAGCCGGTATAGCATCTGGCAGATGGTGGGCGTCAACCTTCCCAGGTATGATGATATTTTTGTGGGCGCTCGCTTTCAATTTAGTGGGGGATGGTTTGAGGGATGCACTTGACCCTAGGACGGAAGGTCGATGATGTTAGATACATCCGACCAGAAAAACTTCGTTGCTAAGGTCGATGACCTAAAAGTGTATTTTAATTCAAAGCGTGGGACGGTTCATGCGGTTGATGGGATTAGCTTTGATGTCTACAAGGGGGAGACGTTAGGACTGGTAGGAGAAACTGGATGTGGAAAATCAGTCACTGGGCGTTCTTTCTTACAACTTTTACCAATCCCACCAGGTGTGCTTGCTGGTGGCAGTATTACTTATAATCAACAGACAAATTCCTCCCAACGGATTGAAACTGGCTCCAAACCTGGGTTTCCAAATAGTAGAAATTTTGAATTCAAAAAAGTAGATCTTCTGACTTTAACAGGTGAAGAAATCAGAAAAATTCGTGGCGACAGTATTGCAATGATTTTTCAGGATCCAGGCAAGTCACTTAACCCAACCTTAACTATCGGTGCACAGCTTTCAGAAGTTTTTCTACAGCATAGAACTGAAGAGATTTTGGAAATGGCCGGTCTTGGCAGTGAGGCTCCCGGCGCGATAAGAAGATTTGCATCACAGCGCAATAGAATATTCGATAAGTGGTTGGTGAATTTGTCAGGCAACCGTTTAACGAAATCTCGAGTAGAAAAAGCAGTTGCTGATCTGGTTGCAAAAGCACTTTCAGATACACAAGTCCCAAACCCGGTAAAGCTTATGGATCGATATCCACATGAGCTATCGGGTGGGATGAAGCAGAGAGTTATGATTGCTCAAGCTTTGGCTTGTAATCCAGATATATTAATAGCTGATGAGCCAACAACTGCTTTGGATGTAACTGTGGAAGCTAGGATACTAGATTTGATCCAAGATTTACAGCAGAGGCGCCAGACTAGTGTTGTTTACATAAGCCATGATTTATCGCTAGTTCGACGAATTTGCGACAGAGTGGCCGTAATGTATGCTGGTCGAATTGTTGAGATTGGCACTAATAATGAAATCTTTAAAAATCCTCGCCACCCATACACGATAGGATTGATGAAGGCATTGCCTTCTGCCGATACAGCTCGGGGGGAACTACTTGCTATACCTGGTAATGTTCCAGAACTCATTAATCCTCCTCAAATGTGTAGGTTTTCTTCAAGATGCGCATTTGCAACAGATAAGTGTAAAAACCAGGACCCTCAGCTTGAAAAAGTGACAAACTCTCACTCGGTAGCATGTTTTGCAGATGTTGCTGAAATTTCTGGCAAATGACTATTTATGATTTGGAAGATAATAAATGATTAGTAAAAAAGATAATGTTGGGCAGCCTATTTTATCTATAAGTGATGTCGCTAAGCATTACCCAATCAGAGAAGGGGCTCTTCAAAGGGTTGTTGGCCATGTTAGGGCCGTTGATGGTGTTAGTTTTGATATTTTTCCTGGTAAAACTGTTGGGCTTGTAGGTGAAAGTGGATGTGGAAAGAGTACTTTGGGAAAGGTAGTTGCAGGTTTGACTGATCCAACTAGCGGGTCTGTTCGCTACAATTTTAATACCCAATTAGTTTCTATAAGTAGTTTAGAAAAAAATAAATTTAAGAATTTTCGACGAAACTGCCAAATGGTCTTTCAAGATAGTTTTGCTTCTTTAAATCCGCGCCATTTAGTTTTTGATATTGTCGGTAGACCTTTGAAAGTTTATAAAGAGGTCTCAGGTTATGATCTTGTGGAAAAAGTAGTTTCACTTCTAAATCAAGTAGGGTTGGGCCGCGAGCATCTTTATAGATACCCTCACCAATTTTCTGGAGGACAGAGGCAAAGAATATCCATTGCAAGAGCGCTAGCTTTAAATCCCGAAATAATAATTCTCGATGAACCAACCTCAGCTCTAGATGTTTCTGTGCAAGCCCAGATATTAAATCTTTTGAATGAACTTCAAAAAGCTCGTAATTTAGCTTATCTATTTGTAACGCATGATTTATCTGTTGTAAGGCACATGGCTGACTCTTTAGTTGTGATGTATCTTGGTAAAATCGCAGAGGCTGGTGAAACTCAAGCCATTTTTGCTAAACCCTACCACCCTTATACTAAGGCACTGATGGATGCCAAACCTAGCTTTGATGAGGGTCAAAACTCTAAAGCGAAAGGGTTAGAAGGTGTGGTCCCAGACCCTGCTCGCCCCCCGCAAGGTTGTCGTTTCCATACAAGATGTAGCTTGGCTACTGACAAGTGTGGATGGGAAGTGGACGATGTGGTTCGTTGGCTTGAAGATACTCCCGGCATGTTTGAAAGTCTTACAGCGGTTGAACGTAAATCAGAATTTTCGGCTGTTCTCAGTTTTTCTGATGAAAGTTCAGCTGCAAATTTGAAACAGGAAATGCGTTCTGAAAAGCTGCCTGCCTCTATGCGCAAAGCTTTAAACAAGGTCAACATTAATGAAAAAAATGTACAAATTGAATTTGAGCCGGTCGAGGAAATCTTATTACGGGAAAAAGATGGAAGACATGCCGCGTGCATTATTGAACCAAAAAAAGTCAATCAAGAGGCCTAGATATGGAAATTAATACAAGTGAACTCAGTTTTTTTGAAGAAGTTGAAGGTAAGAAGGTTGAGTATTCAATGGTCGAAACGTGGGATGGTTTGTACACCCCTGTTGCAGTAAGGAAGCCGAGTGGAGATGATGGGCCGTTTCCGATTGTGCTAATGGCCGCTGGCAACGGAGGTGAAGGCTTACCTTGGTTAATGGATGCTATTAGGAATAGAGCATACACAATGGATCGTTTGGTAGAAGCAGGTTTCGCCTGTGCCTGGTTAAGATACAGAACGGAAGTGGAGTTAGGTTATAATAACGGGGGCAAAATGGTCCGCGATATGCGCCAAGGTCGCGAAATGTTTAATAGGTCACCTTTGGAATATGAAGATGAGATAGCAATTATCGATTATTTTAAGACAAAATCCTGGGTAGATTCAAATAGAATTGGTGTAATTGGAATGAGCCATGGTGGCGAAATGGCTCTAAAAATTGTTTCTGAATATCATGGGCTTGCGGCAGCGGTGGCTAGTGAACCTGCTAGTCATGAATATTTAGCCCTTATGCCTGATGACACTGCTTTTGTTAACAAAAAAACAGGGCTCAGGAATATTGAAGAAATGCAAATGGCGGAAGTTGAAAAAGTTCGAAAAAGAATTGATATGATCATTGCTAAAGAACGCATAGAAGGAATAACTACACCTGTATTAGTGATGGGTAGGGATGAAGATCATTTGCAAGGCATCTTTAAAACATCTTTTGACCTACTAAATGAGGCCGGCAAAAATGTTGAGTGGGTAAGTTATGATCACGACTACCATGGTTATGTTTTCCCAATTAAAGGCGATGATGGCAAATATATTTTAAATGATGTTCAAATCTGCGCCATAGATCACGTAGTTAGTTGGTTGGGTGAAAAATTTAGCGAGTCAAAATTATAATTTTAAGATTTTCGAAGTATTTTCAAAAAATATCTTATTTTTTATTCGCTGGCTAATAGGTGCTTTAGATAACCAATTTACACCAGCTTTATTGTCGGCATAAGGCCAATCAACTGCAAATAGGATTTTATCATCTCCAAGAACTTTCAGGCATAAATCCAGAGCATTATCGGAGAAAAATCCACTAGTTGTTACCCAAAAATTTTTCTTGAATATAGCATCAAAATTGATTTTTTCATTTCCAGGACGAGCTAAGCTTTCGTGTATTCGGGGTAACCAAAAAGGTAGTGCCTCTCCCAAATGGCCCAAAACTATTTTGAGTTTTGGATGCCGTTCAAAAATACCTGAAAGAATCATTCGAACTGCTAAAGTTCCTGTTTCAACCCCAAATCCCCAAGCAGCCCGAGTGATCATGGGGTGACTTTGGTGATAGGGAGAATAGTATCTGTCGGTCACTGTTTTATCCGGGTCAGCTGGGTGTAAATAAATAGGGACATCTAATTCTTCTGCTTTAGCAAAAATTGGCCAAAATTTACTTTCGTCAACCATTTCACCGTCACTTAATCCATGAAGCATAGCGCCTTTTAAACCGAGTTGTTTAACTGCTCTATCCAATTCTTTAGCGGCTAAATCTGGCAAGTTGGAAGGAACCATCGCAAATCCATCAAATCTTTCAGGGTATTTTGAAATTATTGAAGCTAGCTCATCGTTTGACTTCTGACAGGCCGATACGGCCACATTACTTGATAACCTTTGGCTTCCTGGTGATTGATGAGATAGTATTTGCACATCAATTCCAGCCTGATTCATCTCATCAATTCTGATACTTGTAAAATCATAAAGTCGGGATTTAATTTTTTCAGGATGATGACCGACCTCGTTAAAATGGTCGGTTAGGGAAGAATGCATAAAATGCTCCTCTACCGCTATTATTTTTGTTTGTTTTTTATAAGACATTTTTGACCATGTTTGTGCAAAGTTTATATCAAACTCGAAGTGATACGCTACCCCTCTCAATGACGGTAACAGGCATTATCGTCGTTTCAGGAATAGCAAGATCTGTTTGACTTATTTTTTTCAATAAAAGTTCTGCCGAAATTCTTCCAACATCGAACTGTAAGACACGAACAGTCGTTAATCCTGGAGGTATACGGTCACTCATTGGTATATCATTAAAACCTGTAACAGAGATATCTTTAGGGCATTCAAGCCCACGTTCTGCAAGTGCCTCAAGGGCGCCAATGGCCAGTCTATCATTGGCACAAAGTATTGCTGTAATTTCAGAATTTCTTTCTAATAAAAGATCAGCGCATTTAGATCCTTCATCTTCGGAGTATTTAACCGCAAAGATACTATTTTCTGGTTTTGCATCAATTCCATGAATTTTTGAAGCTTCTAAAAAACCATCATTTCTTGCGTTACCTGTAGATAGATACTGGGGCCCGCCAATGTAACCTATTTCGCTATGGTTATTTTTAACTAATAGATCAAATATAGATTTTATTCCACCCGCATCATCATTTACAACCGAGGGAATTCCTGATCCAAAAGCCCTTCTATTTGCAGTAACAACTGGTATTTGATCCGCAATTTTTGCAGCAGCTAGATCATGGCTGCTCACGGCTGCGTCAATTATGCCATCAACACCTCTTTCTAAAAGGATCTCCAAAAGCTTTTCTTCTCGCTTTGGGTCACCGTCCGTGTCCACAAGGATAGAAGCATAACCCTCCGGTTCGAGAACAGATTCTACGCCTCTGACTATTGGAGGGTATAATGAGTTTGTAATATCAGGAATAATAATACCGATTAACATGGTTTTATTTGTTCTCAAACCTGATGCAATTCGATTGGGTCTGTAACCCATATCTTTTGCTATATTTCTTACCCTTTCTACTACCTCGGTTGATAGCGATGCTCGAGCGTTGGGCGACAACGCTCTTGAAACCGTTGATACGTGGACGCTCGCTTTTTTAGCTACATCTTTAATTGTAATATTTTTTTTCATAATTTTCTCAACTAAGTAAGATTATCATTTAGCGACTTTTACAAACTATTGCTATAGTCTATTGACCGATTTGACTGTAATTGCTAAGCTCAATGCAATCGTTTGCGAATACAGCCTGTAAGGATTTGGGGAGATCTTTTGTGTCGAACGTTGTCAATCAAATTGATTTTTCTAAACCTGTAGTGAGAAAAAAAATTATCACCGCTTCAAACGATGGATCAATGGCCACTAAAATAAATTTTGGAGACTTTCCTGATTTCACATTTGACGAGCCTTCTGCACATGGTGGGAGCGACTTAGGTCCAACCCCATTAACTGGTGTTTTGGCCTCACTTTGTGCTTGTGAGGCGGTAACATTTAACAGAACTGCAAAAGAGCTAGATTTTAGATATAACGGAATAGAATTTTCAGCTGCTTTCACAATTGATATTCGTGGACGCTCTGGTTTAAGGGGCGTGGTACCTCATTTTCAAACAGTTAAGGTTGAAGCTGAAATAACTACCGAAGAAGAAATTTCTTTTCTTGAGAAAGTTGTTCATGAAACAGAAGCAAGATGCCCAGTTTATAATTTAATCAAAGATGCGGGCGTGAAAATTGAAACAGTTTGGGTTAGGCGCTCTCAAAACTGATATAGAGTAAGATTTAGAGAGGGGAAATAATGACTACAATGCAAATTGGATGGATTGGCATGGGGCGAATGGGATTTCCTATGGCCGAGCGATTGGTAAAGGCCGGTTATTCTGTGAAAGTTTGGAACCGAACAAGGTCGAAAGCTGAGCCTTTGCAAGACTCTGGAGCAATTTTGGTTGATCAACCTTCTGACCTCGCCGGCGTAGATGTATTGGCAACGATGGTTTCTACAGGTCGAGACGTGGAGCAATTATATTTTGGCGATGATGGTGTTTTATCTGGAACAGGTATGCCGAAGATTTTCTTAGATTTCTCGTCAATTGGTGTCGACCAATCAGCTGAGATCAGAAAGTCTTTGGCTGATAAGGGTTCTGAATTGGTTTGCTGTCCTGTTTCGGGAAATGGAAAGTGTGTTAAGGCGGGTAAGCTTTCAGCCGTTGCCTCGGGTCCGAAAGCTGCTTTTGAACAGGTGGAGGATATAATATCATCGATTGCAACAATGGGAGTTTCATATGTGGGAGAAGGAGAGTTAGCAAGATTTTGTAAAATTGCTCATAACATAATGCTAGGAGTTGTTACTCAAAATTTAGCTGAAATTACGATACTTGCCCAGAAAGCAGGTGTTCCCAGAAGGGCATTTCTTGATTTTATGAACAACTCAGTTATGGGTTCTGTTTTTACCAGGTACAAAACCAATGCCTTTGTAAACTTGGATTGGACTACAACATTTACGCCTACGCTATTGCGCAAGGACTTAGATCTTGGACTTTCGGCTGGAAGGGAGTTTAATGTCCCCATGCCAGTTACAGCGGCGATGAGGGAAGCGTTACAATCTCATTTTGGTGCTGCAAACCTAAAAAATGACCCGGATTCTTATATTGAAGGAGATTTTGCGGCATTGTTAGAAACGGTAGCTCTTGCATCTGGCATTGAATTAGAGAGTGAAAATTCGCCTTATCCAACTGGCTTAGAGATTCCGCAGGCCTCTGAATAAGTCCTCATTTTGTGAAAATTATATGAATTAATTAAGTTTAAATGAAATTAACTAGGACGTCTTATGTCAGAGTTTATATTGTATAACGCGCCTCAGTCGACTTGCAGTCAACGTGTAAGGTATGTGCTGCATGAAAAAGGTTGTGACTTTGAGGAGATAAGGCTGGATCTCTTTTCTGGTGATCAGCTTAAACCCGAGTATTTGGCAATCAATCCAAATGGGGTGGTGCCGTCACTAGTGCACTTTGGAAATAATATAATAGATAGTCTGGTTATAGTTGAGTACTTGGAAGATATTTTTCCGCATTTTTGCCCTCTTCGACCTGAAAATCCAATTGAAAAGGCTAAAATGAGGGCGCAATTAAAATTCATCGATGAAGTCCCTGGGCCTGCAATACGTATTCCTTCATATAATTTGGCGTTTTTGCCTCATTTTCAAAATATGACAGAAGAAGAGTTTGAAGAGCTTTGCAATAGTAAACCATTGCGCCGTGAGTTTTTAAAAAGCATGGGCCGTACAGGTTTTTCTGAAGGTGAAATGGATGAGTCTATAAACAGGCTCAAAAGAGCAATAAATCGAATGAATGAATGGCTTGAAGATAGCAGTGGGCCTTGGTTAATGGGTTCAAAAATGACAATTTCAGATATTGCAATTATGCCAGTTATTATCCGTATGGATGATATAAATTTAAGTGAACTTTGGAAAGAATTTCCCCTTATTGAAAATTGGTTAAAAAATATCAAAAAAACTCATTCTTTTCAGCAAACCTATTATTTCGGTTCACTTTTAACTGAGAAATATCCTCATCTAAAAAAGATGGGAAAAAAGAATGAATAAAGTTGAAAAAGACTCCCGAATCATTGCTGCGGCTGCACATTGGTCCCATAGAATGGTAACAAACGGTGTTCCATTAGCAGATTTCCAAGATGTAACAAATAATACAAATCGCTGGGAGGACTGGTGTTCTGCTTGGTGTGAGCGCGGCTTAATTCATGAGAATTTGGGAAAGAAGGCTTTAGACGATGAGAGATTTATTTCCTATGTGGATCACCAAGCTACTGCCGCTGCATGTTATCACTTTGGAAAATTTTTATTCGTAAATGATATAAAACAAATGAAGTTGGCCCATAACAAAGCGATCTTTTCTCATAGAGAGGCGTTGAAATATATTAGACATCCTGGTGAGCGTGTGGAGATACCTTTTGAAGGGAAAACACTCATTGGTAATTTGCGAAAACCTGATGGTATTAAAAATCCACCGATTGTTGTGATGTGTATGGGTTTAGACAGCACAAAAGAGGAAATGCTGACTAACGAGTCCATTTTTCTAGAGAGAGGATTGGCTACCTTTGCATTTGATGGTCCAGGACAAGGTGAAGCAGAGTATGATTTGCCGATTAGATACGATTATGAAGTACCAGTTGGTGCAGTAATAGATTGGCTGCAGTGCCGAAAGGACATTAACGGGTCGCGCATCGGTGTATGGGGAGTGAGCCTTGGAGGGTACTATGCACCCCGTGCAGCGGCCTTCGAAACTCGAATAAAAGCGTGCATTTCTTTGACTGGACCATTTAATTTTGATGAGGCCTTTGCTAGGGTGCCTGGTCTTACTCGACAAGCATTTATAGTTAGAAGTCATTCAAACAATGATGCTGAAGCAAAAAAATTAGCAAAAAAGATGGATTTGAGCGATGCTGCGCCAAAGATTGTTTGCCCACTGTATATAGTTGGTGGGGCTTTGGATAGGGTAATACCTCCAGATCATGCCAAAAAATTGGCTAAAGCTTCCAATGGTGAAGTAGTATTGAATATGGTTTCTGATGGAACACACGTGGTAAATAATCGTCCTTATAAGTATCGACCTGAGACTGGCGATTGGATGGCAAAAATCTTGTATAATTAAAGGAATTTGAAATGAAAAAAAGAAGCACGGCACTTACACCAAATGTTTTGACACCGCAGGATTTAGATCCAAACTGGAGATGGGAGGCGCGCCTACCTGCGTGGGGTCACACTAGTGTCGACTTCGAGCGCAGGATCGATCATGATCGTTTACGTCGGTACCGACTTAGTAGAACCAGAGAGGCTCTTAAAAATTCTCCTGCAGGTACTCTTCTACTTTTTGACGTAAATAATATTCGTTATGTTTCAGCTACTAAAATTGGAGAATGGGAGCGAGATAAAATGTGCAGGTTTTGCCTTCTCACTGGAGATGATAGTCCTTATGTTTGGGATTTTGGCTCAGCTGCAGTACATCATCAAAAATACTCTGACTGGTTAGAGCCGGATCACTGTTTAGCCGGCGTAGTAGGCATGCGAGGGACAATTCCGCCAGAATTTGGTCTAATGAAAAAATATGCGAAACAAATAGCTGGTTTAATTAAGGATGCAGGTATGGCAGATATGCCGGTTGGAGTAGATTATGCTGAAACTGCTATGTTTCATGCACTGCAAGAGGAGGGCATCAACGTTATTGATGGGCAACAAATCATGTTGGCAGCTAGAGAGATCAAGAACTGGGATGAGATCCAACTTTTGACACAAGCTGCAAGTATGGTGGATGGCGTTTATCACATGATCTACGAGGAGTTAAAGCCAGGCGTGAGAGAAAATGACATCGTAGCGTTATCAAATAAAATGCTGTACGAGATGGGATCTGATGACGTGGAAGCCATTAACGCAATCTCTGGAGAGAGGTGTAATCCGCACCCACATAACTTTACAGATAGATATTTCCGTCCTGGGGACCAAGCATTTTTTGATATTCTTCAATCATATCAAGGATATAGGACTTGTTACTATCGGACCTTTAACATTGGTCGTGCGACTTCAGAGCAAAATGACGCATATGTTAAATGCCGGGAATGGTTGGATGCCTCAATTGCTATGATTAAACCTGGGGTGACCACAGATAAAGTTGCAGAAGTTTGGCCAACGGCGGAGAGTTTGGGCTTTCCAAGTGAGGATGCTGCATTTGGCCTACAGTTTGGACACGGCCTAGGCTTAGCTCTGCACGAAAGACCTATTATTAGCAGAGCAATTTCATTAGAGCATCCAATGGAGATCAAAACAGGTATGGTCTTTGCTCTTGAGACGTATTGTCCTGCAAAGGATGGTTTCTCAGCTGCTCGAATTGAAGAAGAGGTGGTTGTTACGGATACCGGTTGTGAGGTTATTTCCCTATTCCCGGCAGAGGAACTTCCAATCTCTAACAAGTATTAATTTAGTAAAGACTTTTAACAGAATCTGGTTTCTCAAAAGGGCTCAAGGTATGGCAAAAAAAATAAATACAAACTCAGAGAGTTATCTGAAAATGTATAGCCAAATGGTTAAGATTAGATCTTTTGAAGATCAAGCTAATCAACTTTACCTTGACGCTAAGATGCCAGGCCTGACCCACATGTATTCTGGCGAAGAAGCGGTGGCGGTTGGTATATGCGAAGCATTGACCGTTAAGGACAAAATTACTTCTACTCATCGTGGACATGGGCATTGTGTTGCCAAAGGCGCAGAACTAAAACAGATGTTTTGCGAATTACTTGGAAAAGAAGAGGGTTATTGCCGAGGCAAAGGAGGCTCTATGCATATTGCTGATCAGTCCAATGGAAATTTGGGAGCAAATGCCATTGTCGGCGGTTCAATGGGAATAGCGACTGGGTCTGCACTGCGAGCAAAGCTAAACGGCGATAGCGATGTAACCGTATGCTTTTTTGGAGATGGTGCTACTGCCCAAGGCCTTTTGTATGAGGTTATGAATATGGCAGCGCTATGGAACTTACCCGTAATTTATGCTTGTGAAAACAATGGTTACTCCGAATATACAGCCACTGATGAGATAGCCGCTGGTGATATTCTGGATAGGGCGCGTGCTTTTGGAATAGAGGCCCATAAAGTTGATGGACAAGACGTTCTTGCTGTCAACAAGCTAGCAACTGATCTAGTAGCCAGAGCTCGCAAAGGCGAAGGTCCCTTTTTTATAGAACTTATAACATACCGGTATCATGGACATCATGTAGGCGATATCAATCGCACGTATTATCGCTCAAAAGAGGAAGAAGAAGATTGGAAAAAAAATAAAGATCCAATTAAAATTTTGGGTGACTGGTTAGTTTCAGAAAAAATTGCAAGTGATGATGAGTTGAAAATTATTAGAGATGATATTGCTGCTGAGGCTCATGTCGCCGTTCAATATGCACTTGAAGCAAGCTATCCGAATTCAAATGAAGTTGATATGCATGTATACATGGAGGCTAACTAATGCGGTCGATCACGCTTTCTCAGGCTGTCAATGAAGCCATTGCCGAGGAGATGAGACTGGATAGCTCGGTATTTCTTATCGGCGAAGACGTTGCAGAGGCGGGCACTCCTTTCAAGATTACTTCTGGTCTGGTGGAAGAATTTGGAACTGAAAGGGTTATTGATACTCCAATTTCTGAGCCAGGCTTCATGGGACTCGCCGTTGGCGCGGCTATGACGGGATCGCGCCCAATTGTGGATATTATGTTTGGTGATTTTCTATTTTTAATAATGGATCAGCTTTGTAATCAGGCCGCGAAGGCTCACTATATGTCTGGTGGTAAATTAAATGTGCCTCTAGTTGTCCGTACAAATCTAGGAGCTACTAGAAGGTCCGCGGCTCAGCATAGTCAATCGCTGCATGCTTTAGTATCTCACATTCCAGGTCTCAAGATCGCGATGCCTTCATCCGCTTATGAGGCCAAAGGTCTGCTAAAAACCGCAATCAGAGATGATAATCCTGTTGTTATATTTGAAGACAAATTAATGTATCAAGACAAAGCTGATGTGCCCGAAGATGAGTATCTAATTCCTTTTGGAGAAGCTGCTGTTCTGCAGGAAGGCAATCAGGTCACGTTAATTGGAACATCTTCAATGAGGCAAGTCTGCGAAGAAGCTGCTCTTATTCTTGCGGATGAAAAAATTAGTGTTGAGATAATAGATCCAAGAACTTTGGTTCCACTGGATGAAAAGACAATTTTAAATTCAGCAAAAAAAACAGGAAGAGTAGTTGTGGTTGATGAAGGTCATCAAAATTTTGGCGTTACCGCAGAAATAGCTTCTCGCATTTCTGAAAAGGCTTTTTATTATTTGGATGCCCCAGTAATTAGAATGGGGGCTATGGATGTGCCTGTTCCTTTTAGTCCTGTTTTAGAGGATTTGACTGTTCCAACTGCAGAGAAAGTTGCTTCGAATGCGCGGAAGATTATAGCGGGAGAGCTGGTGCATGAGTTATGAAGTAAAAATGCCTCAGTTAGGAATGAACCAAGATACTGCGTTGGTAGTTGCATGGTTTAAAAAAGAAGGTGACAAAATTGAGAAGGGGGACCCTTTATTTGAGGTGGAAACTGATAAAGCCACCATGGAGGTAGAAGCTCAAAAAGAAGGTTATTTATCGAAAATTAAGGTTGATGAGGGATCTGAAGTACCCGTTGGTCAACTTTTGGCGTTAATTTCTGATACTAATGAGGATAGTCATAATGGCCAAACAGATTTGGCCGGCTCTGATGCATTTGAGCCGATGGAACCTGACGCTGAACCCATTAATGATAAAAGTATAGAAAATGAGGTTCAAAACATTGAAGATCCTTCCGATAGAAAGGAACTAGTTAACAGGATTACCAGGAACAATGTGGGTAGTGCAGGCGGTAAAGTTTTAGCTTCTCCTAAAGCTAAGTTTGCAGCTAAAGAGATGGGCTTTGATCTTGCTGAATTGAGAAATTCTGGAATTGCAGAACCTTTTCATTTTGCCGATCTAGGCCGTGTGCCCCAAAGCCCGAGCTTTTCGTCTATTTATATGCAAGTTTCGGCTGAAGCGTTTGATGCTCTTATTTTGAAATCGGAAACTGCAAAACGGAGTTTATTGTTTTCAAAGTTTACCAGTAGTGCCTGGAGTTTTGTTTTTGAAGATAGTTTCTTGGAGGTAATATTTAAAGATACAAACGGTGAAAGTTATGTTGAAACTACTACTGAAGCTGTCAGTTCTAGTGATGTAGCAAATACTATAACGCTTATCGATCTTTGTGACACTAGAATAAGTGCATATGAAACTGGGTCCAATAAACTCACTTTGAGTTTTTCCCAATTGCGAAATGAACTCACTATCTGTTTTTCTTTCAATGAAAGGATTTTAAAATTTCCGGATGCTGTAAAATTTTTGAACGAATTGGGGGCAAGGATAGAGGACCCTATACTCCAACTTATTTAAGGAATAATTTAGAATGAGCTTTTTGAATAAACTGTATATTGGAGGTGAGTGGCGAGAGGCATCAGATGGGGGTACTTTCGAAGTTCTAAACCCTGCAGATGAAAGTGTTATAACAAAAGTCTCTAGCGGGACGACAGAGGATGCAGTAGCCTGTGTAAATGCGGCTGAGGCTGCATTCGATGGCTGGGCTGGATTAAGTCCTAGAGAACGTGGAGAGATTTTAAGAAAAGCATATGAGCTTTTCATAAAGAAAATCGATGATATTGCTCAACTTATCACTCTAGAAAATGGAAAAGCCGGTGGCGATGCAATCGGCGAAGCAAGATATGCTGCTGAATTTTTCCGTTGGTATGCAGAGGAGGCTGTTAGATCCGATGGCCATTTAGGAATGGCACCGGCAACGGGAGCTAGAATTTTGGTACATCAGAAGCCTGCTGGGATTTCCGTGCTAGTCACACCATGGAATTATCCGGCGGCAATGGGTACTAGGAAAATCGGACCGGCGCTCGCGGCAGGATGCCCAGTAATCGTAAAACCAGCATCTGAAACGCCTTTAACTATGCTAGCTTTAATGCCTATCCTTTCTGAAGCGGGCGTCCCGCCGGGAGTTGTAAATGTTCTTCCGTCAAGATCATCGGGGGCAGTGGTTTCTAAAATGCTTTCAGATTCTAGGGTCAGGGTGGTTAGTTTCACAGGTTCCACGGAAGTTGGCAGAAAGTTATTACATGCAGCTGCTGACAATATTGTTAAACCAGCAATGGAATTAGGTGGAAACGCTCCATTTATTGTTTGTAAAGATGCGAACATTGAAGCTGCAGCAGACGGCCTAATGGTGGCAAAAATGCGAAACCTTGGCGAAGCCTGTACTGCAGCGAACAGGATATACGTACATGAAAGTTTAAAAGACAAATTCATAGCTTTATTTTCAAAGAAAATGGCTGCGCTTAAGATGGGAAATGGGGTTGAGCCCGATGTTGACGTTGGACCATTGGTGAATGCAGAGACACGAGACAAAGTCGAGTATTTTGTTTCAGATGCTATTTCCAAAGGTGCTAAATTGGAAGTAGGCGGTGTTAGGCCAAATATTCCAGGTTTTTTCTATCCTCCAACCGTTTTGAGTAATGTGCCGGATGATGCGGATTGTCTATCGGATGAAATATTTGGACCTGTTGCTGCCATACAAACCTTTGCTGATGAAAAAGAAGTCATCGAAAGATCAAATTCAACAGAATATGGTTTGGTTGCATACTTGTACACTGAAGATGTTCGACGAGGCTTAAGTTTATCAGAAAAACTCGAGTTCGGTATGATTGGACTAAATAGAGGTTTGGTATCTGACCCTGCTGCACCTTTTGGTGGAGTTAAGCAGTCTGGCTTGGGGCGAGAGGGCGGCAAAGAGGGAATGTTGGAATTTCAGGAAACACAATATATTTCAACTGAATGGTAGATTGGTGCTTCAACCTAAAAGTAAATTGATCCTCTTAATAATGGTTTTTAGTTATCGCAGAAACGAGGTCAAACTTAGACTTAGAGAGTGAGAGAAAAAATAAATGCAAAGTGAATTAAGGTGCACGATCAACGGAGTTGTGCATGCTATCGACGGTTTTAGTAGTGAACCACTCCTTTTTTTTCTCAGGGATAAAATAGGTCTTAGATCAACGAGATATGGCTGCGGCCAAGGGACATGTGGATCTTGTACTGTAATAATTGATGGTGAGGCCAAAATGTCGTGTGAGACAATCACTAAGGACGTTTCGGGAAAAACCATAGAAACAGCTGAGGTTTTTGAAAATCAACATGAACATCCATTAGTTAAATCATTTATTGAATTTCAAGCCGGCCAATGTGGTTATTGTCTGCCAGGAATTTTAATGGCTTCCAAATCGCTACTTGATAAAAAACAAAATCTCTCAAGGTTGGAGATAGCAGAAGCTTTGGATGCAAATCTTTGTAGATGCGGAGCTCACTCTCGCATTCTTGATGCTATTGAGAAAGCTCATCAATTATCAAATGAAAAAGGCACCCAATGAAAAATCAAGTGCCTAAACCTCTTCTTGATTATCCGAAATTAGGTGATTGGCTGAAAGTAACTCCCGAAAAAAAATTAGTATTCTTTTCGGGCAGGGTTGAGCTCGGTCAGGGTAACATCACCGCTTTGCTAATGATGATTTCTGATGAACTGGGGATTGAGCCAGAAAAAATTTCTTTACAGACTGCTAGAACGGATATGACGCCCAATGAGGGTTTCACAGCAGGAAGTATGTCTATAGTTCATGGTGGTCAATCTCTTAGATCGGCTGTCGCGACTTTGCGGCAGCAAATTCTAAATATAAGTGCTTCACGGTTGGGAGTTGATGCTATTGAACTCGATCTGTCAAGTGGGCAGATTCTTCAGAAGGGATCATTTTGTTTCTCTATCGATGAGGTTTTAGATCAGATTGATCTATCAAGTGAAATTCCAGCAGGCGCAAAAATAAAGGAACCTTCGCAAAGATGGGTTCAGTTTAGAGAGATTGACCGAGTTGATTTGGTGGAGAGAATGACGGGAGCTCCTTTTGTTCATGATATGATAGAGGAGGGCATGCTTTTTGGGGCACCAGTGCATCCCGCTAATATGTATTCTAAACTTTTGAACTTAGATGTTATCGCTTTGTCAAAAAGGCCTGGGGTTATTAAAGTTGTTCAGGATGGATCATTTGTTGGAGTTTTAGCGACAAGTCAGAGATTTGCATTAGAAGCGGCTGAGTGGGCAAGAGAAAAGTCTGAATGGAAAGAAATTGACAGAAAGATTGAAAATCCAATTTCTCATTTAATGTCACAGAGCCATGACTTTGAAATTGTTTCCGAAACAGGGGACGTAAATAAAAACTCTGGTGAGTGGTACGAACTGACAGTATCGCGACCATATATTTTCCATGGTTCAATTGGGCCAGCAGCAGCAGTTGCAAAATGGGAAAACGAGAAACTTACAGTTTGGACACACAGTCAAGGTGTTTTCCAGTTAAGAGATGCTCTAGCTGGCGTTTTTGAAACAGCAGAAGAAAATATAACCGTAATACACAAAGCTGGGTCAGGCTGTTATGGCCACAATGGTGCTGATGACGCCGCATTGGATGCTGCAATTTTGGCTAAAGAAGTTGAAGGAATACCTGTCAAAGTTGTATGGTCTAGGTATGATGAGTTTCATGCAGCTCCTATGGGGGCCGCTATGTCAACAAAATCAAGAGCTCACTTGGATCAAGATGGATATATAACGGCATTTGATGTTGAAGTTACTTCTGTACCACATTCATCTCGCCCTGGCACTGGCGGGACACCAAATTTACGTTCTGCTGTCCTTATTAAAAATTCAAAATTGCCCGCCAAATCTCCTGATGTTCCAGCTATTAGGGGAGGTGGAGCTGAAAGAAATGCCGTGCCGTCTTATGAATTTGGCCCAGTTCGGGTGAAGAAAAGACTAGTACATGATCTACCCTTCCGGGCCTCAGCATTAAGATCTCTTGGTGCATATAATAATGTAATCGTAAACGAGGGGCTGATTGATGAAATAGCCCATAGAAATGGAGAGGATCCTTTAGCTTTTAGAATTAAACATTGTGTCGATGATAGGTCGAAAGAATTGTTATTAAGATTAGATAGTGAAACCAAAAGGTATAAAGAAAATCTCAAGGAAAGTCAGGGTTGGGGCGTTGGGTATGCTCGATATAAAGGTATTTCAGGTCTGTGCGCTGTCTTTGTCAATGTAACTGTTGATGAGGGGGTTGTCGTTGACAACGTAGTTTCAGTTTCTGATGTCGGTGAGGCCATAAGCCCAGATGGTGTAAAAAACCAAATAGAAGGCGGGATAGTCCAATCTATTAGTTGGACGCTTAAAGAAGCTGTAAAAACAGATGGACTTTCTACAACTGTAGATAGTTGGTTCGATTATCCAATTATAAAATTTAGTGAAATTCCATCTTTAAATACAATACTGATAGAGCGTCCATCTGAAAAACCTTTGGGCGCTGCAGAGATTTCTCAAGGTCCAGCAGGGGCAGCCGTTTCGAATGCAGTAAGACATGCACTAGGTGTTAGAATTACAGAGCTTCCCATTACAAGAGAGGCTATAATTAATTCACTATTATCTAATGAAATTTAAAAAACCAAAGCATCCTTAACATCGTTATCAACGCTCGGCAGATATTGTTCAAAATTTGAAATAAAAAGGCCTACAAGCTTTTTTGCAGCTTGATCATAAGCAGCTTTATCTTCCCATGTGTTTCTGGGGTTTAAATACTTTGGATCCACTCCTGGCACAAACTTAGGAACCTCAAAACCAAAATTTTCATCTTTGACAAATGTTGCGGTGTTCAAGTTGCCGTCAATGGCAGCTGCCAACAGAGATCTAGTCACATTTATTGGCATCCTAGAGCCTATTCCATGCCCACCACCTGTCCAGCCTGTGTTAACTAGCCAGCAAAAGGTTTTATTTTCTGAAATCTTCTTTTTAAAAAGGTTCCCGTAGACTTGCGGTGGTCTGGGAAGAAACGGAGCGCCAAAACAGGTAGAAAACGTTGGCTCTGGTTCTGTCACTCCCCTTTCGGTACCTGGAGCTTTAGAAGTAAAACCTGACAGAAAATGATACATGGCTTGCGCAGGTGTTAGTTTAGCCAAAGGAGGCATCACGCCAAACGCGTCGCAGGTAAGTAAGATCACATGTTTGGGGTTTGCCGCCAACCCAGTTTCGCTAGAATTAGGTATGTAGTGCATCGGATAAGCAGCCCGCATGTTAGCCGTGAGACTGTCATCTTCAAAATTCAACTTTTTAGTCCTTTGATCGTAAACCATATTTTCAATAACCGTAGAAAACAAAGAGGTCGTTCTATAGATATCGGGTTCTGAGTTCTCTGAAAGGTTAATTGTCTTGGCATAACATCCACCTTCAAAATTAAATATGCCCTTATCAGACCAACCATGCTCGTCATCGCCAATTAAAATCCGGCCTGGATCCGACGATAGAGTTGTTTTTCCGGTACCTGATAATCCAAAAAAGATCGCAGAATTTGAGGGATCTTTCTTTGAAATATTTGCGGAGCAGTGCATTGGCATTATTCCAGCCTCGGGCAATATATAATTAAGCAGCGTAAATACGGCTTTCTTGTTCTCTCCTGCGTATTCAGTTCCACCGATCAAAATAAGTTTTTTATCAAAATTTATTGCTATAACCGTTTCAGAACGGCATCCGTGTTTTTCAGGGTCAGCAAAAAATCCAGGAAGGTTTATTATTGAGAAGTCACAAACAAAATCTTTAATTTGATTTTGTTCTGGTCTTATTAAAAGATGTCTTATGAATAAATTGTGCCAGCATAGTTCAGAGATTACCCTTACACCTATTCTATTTTCTGGATCTGCTCCGCCAAAAAGGTCTTGCACATATAAATCTTTTCCATCCACATAATGCAGCATATCCTTGTGCAATCTGTTAAAAGCATCGGTTGACATTCTTGCATTGCGCTCCCACCATACCGAGTTTTTGGTCGCCTCACTGACAACAATATGCTTATCTTTAGGGGACCTACCCGTAAATTTTCCTGTCTTTACAAGGAGGGTTCCTCCAATGCCGAGCTCACCTTCTTTACGCATCAGTGAGTGTGCAATTAAATCGGGCTCTGTAAGATTAAAATAGGCGTTTCTGAAGCCGTCAATTCCTTGATTGATTAAGTTGAGCTTTGGATTGTACAGTCCGTGAGCAGCGGTCATGGTTCAGTCCTTTTATAAACTCTGATATTCTAAATAATTTAAAAACGCTGGAAGTGAAATGCCTCTGGGAGATTGTTAGCGCAAACTTTCACACTTGTTAGCGCAAACTTTTAAATCTACCCAAAATTACTTTCGGATTCAAAAAGATTTTAGCTTAAAATAAACAAGAACCGCCCATTTTTAGCACTCAGAGATCAAAAAAAGAATCATATAATTTTAATTTTTTTGGAACTCTAAAAAGATAAATTTTTTATACAAACCAATTTGTTTTATGCGTAGCGATAATATTGATCTATGTGTAGCGATAATAATCGATCTAAAAAGTCTTCGGTTTAAATTTACCAAAAAATTGGGTTAATTACTTTTCAAATATTTTTCGACTATAGAACTGTTTGCTCCCCTGCCTAGACTTAGTTCAGGAAATTGTTCTGACAATCTACTACCTCTATAGAAAGCGATTTTAGAAGCTGGCCTAGTCTGTGCTTTTTCGAGCCAATGTTTGACACCTTCAAATCTGTTGTTCCACAAGTCATCAAGTCCTAAGTCTTCCATCCTATCGATGGAAGGTAAAATTGCCATATCGCCAATGGTATAATCTTTTCCCATTAACCAAGGACCACCAAACTCTTTTAAAAGATATTCCATCCTTATGAAGGTTCGCTCAAATATGGAAAATGATGTAAATATATCTTTTTCAGAAAAACCTGAGTTTTTATCGAAGGAATTATAGAATTCTTTTTTCAGTGGGCGTTTTTCCTTGAGTTCATCAAATTTTTCTTGTGACATTTTCTTAAATTTTTCTAATAAGCCGCCGAAGTGGAACGAAGGTGTTCTGACTGCAGGTGCGGGCCAAACATCAACAAAAATTAACCAAGCCCTTAATTGGCTGCAAAGAAAGGGATCGGTTGGACGGAATTTTTTCTGTCTGAACTCATCTTCTAAATATTCTAAAATTGCGGTGGACTCATAAATTGGTTTTCCGTTGTGTAATAATGTTGGCACAACACCGTTTGGGTTCAATTTCAAATACCAATCTGATAAATGTTCATTATCAGAAGATATAAGCCTTTTATCCGTCCAGGTTATCTCTTTTTCCGCTAGCTGTAGTCTAACTTTTAAGCTGCAAGTTGATTGAGAGAAATTATAGAGTTCTAGCGACATGCCTAATCTCAATTTGTCAAAGATTTTTTGAATTAATACGCGCAATCGTTTGCATTGACAACAGGGTGTACCAAGTTATTCTTTTGATGTGGAGGTGAGAAACGATGAGCGAGAAGATCAAATTAGGAATTGTGGGATTGGGCAGATGGGCAAAGGTTTTAACCGCTGCCGCCAAAACTTCAGAAAAAATAGAAATTGTTGCTGGGCACTCACGATCACAAGAAAAGAGAGATGCTTATACCGAAGATTTCGGCATTAAAACCTATGATAGTTTAGACAAGCTTTTAAAGCTCAACGAAATCGAAGGTGTTATTATCACTGTTCCCAATGAACAACATTATTCAGTAGCAAAGCAGATTGCTGAGGCTGGAAAGCATGTTTACACAGAGAAGCCAATTTCCAATATACTAGAAGATGGTCTGCGTATGCAGGATTTACAGAAAAAGCATAATATTACTGTAACTGTCGGGCATAGCGCTAGACTGTTACAAGGTATAAAAATGATGAAAGATGCTTTGGATTCAGGTGAGTTGGGAAAACTTTCATTTATCGAGGCAAATTTTTCAAATGAACGAGCTTTAGAGCTTACGCCAGATACTTGGCGTTGGTACCGTGATAGAGCTCCGGGAGGACCGCTATCCCAATTGGCAATTCATATGTTTGATATCGTTCATTATTTGGCAGGTGATGTTGAGTGTGTATCGTCAATTGCTTCAAAGTTATCACCTGTTGGCGCTGAAGTAGATGATCAGTCAATGTCCACCGTGAAATTTAAAAATGGAGTGTTGGGCTATGTGGGTAGTTGTTGGACATCACCTGGGATTTTTTCGACACGAGTTTTTGCCCAGAAGGGACTTATGCATTTTGAACTCGATTTTTCCACTTGGGACAACCCTGATAAAATTCATGAAAGTTCAAAAATATATATCCAGCGCGGTAAGGATGGCTATGGTTTAAGAGAAGACCTGACAATGCCTGCCGGTAACATGTTCAGAGACGAGTTGGAAATCTTTGGTGACGCGTGTAGGTCTGGTAATGCTGAGCAACTCACTGCTCATGATGGAAATGTTGCTGTTGCAATGGTTTACTCAGCATTGAAATCAATAGATAAAGGTTCACAAGTTGTATCAGTTGACTCGGTTATGAATGAAGCAAAAAATAATCTGTAAACACCTCACTAGCTTGAAAATGATATCTTAAATAGACAGTAACAGGATTGAAAAGAAATTGAATAACAGACGATTAGAGTACCTAACCCAACCAGAAGTTGCAGATCAATTAAAAAGAAATCCACTGGTTATTCTTCCTGCTGGCAGTGTTGAACAACATGGCCCGCACCTACCTGCTGGAACTGATATTTTTGCCGCCAATATAATAGCTGAAGCAGTGGCAGAAAAAATGGATGGTTTAGTTATACCTGGCGGACCCTTGGGGGTAACACCTTTTCATATGCCTTTTGAAGCTACTATTACATTATCTCATGAAACCTACATCAGAGTTGTGGTGGAAACTTGTCAATCATTGGCTCAGCATGGAGCTAGAAGGTTAATGATTTTGAATTGGCATGAAGGAAATTCATCATCTTTAGCAATTGCAGCTGAAAGGCTTCACAGAGAATTTGGTTTAAGTGTTCTAACTGTTCAGGCCTGTTATGTGGCTCAAGAAATGTATGGGCCGACTTCGGGGGGCTTAACGCATGGTGGGGAAATTGAAACTTTGGCAATAATGGCTTCTTATCCAGATCTTGTGTATTTAGATAGAGTGAATTCGTCTTCTGATGGAGGTCATGGTTCCAAAATGGATAAATTAAGGAGAACCAGAGCTTATCAGCCTGTTCTTTCAGATATTAGAGCTATTGCTCCTACTGGTTGGTATGGTCAACCGGAAAAAGCAACTATTGATAAAGGTCAGAAAATGGTAGCAGACTTAGCATCAGCAATTTCTGAAAGATCTAGTGAAATTTTTGACTTACTCGACGAAGTAAATGGTGGTTTAGCAACATTAGATAGGCTTGAAAAAGGGTCTTAATTTGGCGTTAAAAATAACTGAAAAAGAAGCATTGCTTCTGAACTTACCGGGTCGTATTTCCAGAGAGTATGTATCAGGTAGAAATGGGTCTAAAAATGTGGCTTTACGACTAGTTGAGATCCAACCATTGGGCGGAGAGACCACTCGGTCTATGCATTTTCATCCTGATACCGAAGAGTGCATTTATGTTCTTGAGGGGACCGGAATAACTGAAACACCAAATGGGTCATATAAATTGAGTGTTGGCGATGTCTTGGTTGTGCCTCCCATGGAAAAGCACAGAACTACCAACACTGGAAATTCTGTATTAAAATTATTATGTTTTTTCCCTACTGATGAAG
>CACGIS010000004.1 GCA_902573175.1 Paracoccaceae bacterium
AATTAAAGGATCAAGCAACAAGAACTTGCGCTGACTACTCTGGAGCTCTCCGATTACTGAGAAAACGCCCTCAGGACCCAGAAGGTTTTCCGAAGGCAATGACTGTTTCAGCTATAGAGAAAGATGGAATTAGTGAGACATGGAAAGTAATTTCTAATCTCGTCGAGTGGCGTCAGGAAAAAGGTCATTTTCAGTCTAATCGTACGGAACAGTCAAAGTTTTGGCTTCTTGAAGATGTTAGATACCAGTTATTGTCTGTTTTGGATAAAAATCCTATCAAAGAGGATCTCTTAGAAATTGCTGAAGAAGTTGCTTCGGGAAAGAAAAATTTAGCATTGGCGGCAAACCAAATATTACAAGAAATTTCCATTAAAAAGGGTGAGTTGGGCTAAACTAACTTTATGTTTCCAACTTAATTTTTCAGAAAAATAATCACCTAATTAATATATTTTTTTTCGCCTGAAGGTGCTTGACGAGCACACAGAATGTGCCTAGAAGCTCTGAGTTAGTTTAAGTATACAAGCTTATTTAGTAAATAGATGTTTGGGCAAGTGTCCCTCAAAAAAGTTAAAGTTAGGAAGCTATAATGTCGCGCCGTTGTGAATTAACAGGTAAAGGGCCAATGACCGGAAATAATGTAAGTCATGCCAATAATAAGACACGCCGAAGATTTTTACCCAACCTTAACGAAGTGACACTACAATCAGAAACCTTGGGACGTGGTGTAAAATTACGTATATCGGCTGCAGCGCTTAGGACTGTAGACCACAGAGGTGGTCTTGATGCTTTCCTTGCGAAAGCAAAGGACAACGAGCTGTCTGCTAATGCTCTTAAAGTCAAAAAAGAAATATCTAAAGCCCAAGAAGCATAACTAAGTTACTTTAAACGTGATTTTTGTATCTGCAGACCTTTCTATTTACTAGAGTGGTTTAATTAGTGAAAATTAAATTATTTATCATCGCCATCTCATCATTCTTGATGTTGTCTTCAAGTCTGAGCGCTGGACAAATTATGATATCTGATGCCTACGCACGGTCATCGGGTCCTCTTGCCAAGGCAGGTGCAGCCTACATGAGAATAATGAACCACTCTGATGAGAGCGATCACCTTATAGGTGTACAATCTGATATTGCTAAAAAAACAGAGCTTCATTCGCACTTAGAGGACGACAACGGGGTTATGAAAATGGTCCGTATAGATAAAGGAATTAAAATAGGACCGATGAAAGATCATAGTCTTGCTCCCGGTGGTGAGCATATCATGTTTATGGGTCTTAAAGAGCCCTTCGAAACTGGGAAAATAATACCGATAACACTTCTTTTTGAAAAAGCGGGTGAGGTTGGCATTGAGGTTATTGTGGATCAGGATAGGAAAGAAAAAAAATATTCCCATTCGCACACCCACTAATTGGTATTAAAAACGTGATAAAGTCTGTTCTTTTTATTTGTCTTGGAAATATTTGTAGGTCACCGACAGCCGAATGTATATTTAAAGAAAAGGCGAAAATTTCTAAACTTGATATTTTTTGTGACAGTGCTGGTACGGCGTCTTGGCATGTAGGATCTTGTCCATATGAGCCAATGCAAGTAGCAGCAAAAGATCGAGGATTTGAAATGTCCAAACTAAGGGCTCGCCAAATTACAATAGCTGATTTTGAAGATTTTGATTTGATTGTGGTCATGGATAAGAAAAATCAATCTGATTTACAAAATTTATGTCCAGAACAGTCAGACAAAGTGCACCTTTTGACTGACTATTCTTTGGAAGATTTAGAATATGATTATGTTCCTGACCCATATTACACGCGCAACTTTAACCAAGCTCTAGATATAATTGAAACATCACTGAATGGCTTAGTAGAAACTTTAAAAAACCATAATAATATTTTAAAACAATAATTTAACAGGTTTTAAGGTATTTTTTCTTGCTCTTTTAAGTGAGTGACTTACTTCCTATACAATAACAATTGAAAAGGTTGGCGGCTATGCAAATTTTAACACTCTATCTTTCAACAGCGGTCGTTTTTTTAGCCCTGGATATTGTAATGCTTAAACGCGTTCTCTACCCGCTTTTTTCATCTAACCTTGGCGATTGGCTTTTGGAGGATCCCAGAATGGGTCCTGCAGCAATATTTTACCTTTTCTATGTGGGCGGGGTCCTTTTCTTCGCATCTTGGCCTGCGTTTAGCTCAGGCAATCCAACTCAAGCATTAATGGCTGGTGCTTTACTTGGAGTGCTCGCTTACGGGACTTACGAATTTACTAACTTTGCCACTCTTCGGGCGTGGTCGCCCACTATGGTTATGATTGATGTAACTTGGGGAGCAGTTTTGACAGGTGTTTCCGCTTGGGCGGGTGTAGTCATTACGCGCGCAGTTTTTGGCTGATATTATGAGTTCCCGTTCAGCCTAGGGATCTATTGGCATTCATCGGTTTTGAAAGTATAGACTTTTACAGTTTATATTGTGGAGGCCTTTTATGCCAGGCAGTGCGAACCTGAATATTATGTTAAAGACTGCTCGCAAAGCGGGACGCTCATTATCAAAAGATTTTAGGGAAGTTGAAAACCTTCAAGTATCTCGTAAAGGTGCTGGTGATTTCGTCAGCCGCGCGGACATTGCTGCTGAAAATATAATTCGTGATGAACTTATGGAAGCCCGACCAACTTATGGGTGGGTTGGTGAAGAAAGTGACGAAGAGGAAGGAAAGGATCCAACTCGCCGTTGGATCGTTGATCCGCTTGATGGGACTACTAATTTTTTACATGGTCTGCCTCACTGGGCGGTATCAATAGCCTTAGAACACAAGGGTGAAATTATTTCTGGAGTTATTTATGATCCTTGCAAAGATGAAATGTTCTTTGCAGAAAAAGGATTAGGTGCATGGATGAACGAAACTAGAATTCGAGTATCAGCTCGTCACAGTATAGCAGATAGCTTGTATGCAACGGGCATTCCATTCTCGGGAAGAATAGAAGATTTGCCAGAAACAATAAATGACCTCAAAAAATTAATGCCCAAATGTTCTGGAGTTCGCAGATATGGCGCTGCTGCACTAGATCTGGCATATGTTGCTGCTGGCCGATATGAAGGTTATTGGGAGCGTAATCTGAATAATTGGGATATTGCCGGTGGCGTTATTATTGCAAGAGAAGCTGGAGCCATGGTTGAGTCAATTTCTATAAATGGAGATCCGTTGATGGATGGAAATATAATTGCCGCAACCGAAGTACAGTTTAATAAATTCGCAAAAATTATACGCGAATAATCATTTTCTTACTTTTGGAATATTTGTTCGTGTGAATGAATATGTCGCTTCTTTGTGATCTGGGGCACCATGATTTTTTGACCAAAACTTTTTTCCACCTAGTTTCTTCCAGGTCGTAAAGGTGGCAACAACACCAAAAACAAATCCGCCTATATGAGCCCAATAAGCTATGCTGCTAACTGAAGCTGGCACTGCCAACCCATTGTAGAGTTGCAATACAAACCAAATACCTAAGACAACCCATGCTCGGATTGGGATAATTTTAAAAATAATGACGAAGATAAATAAAATATCAATTCTAGCTTTTGGAAATAGGAGCAAATAGCCGCCCATGACTGCTGCCACTGCGCCAGAAGCTCCTATGACTGGAACGTTAGAGTAAGGATCCGCGGCAAATTGCGCAAAGTTTGCAAATACTCCTGCAAACAAATAAAAAATTAGGAACCAAAAATGCCCCATCTTATCTTCTAGATTATCGCCATAGATGTGCAGGAACAGCATATTTCCCAGCAAATGCATAAAACTACCATGAAAAAATATAGACGTTAATAAACCTAAATAAGCGCCTCCCTCTTTTATACTTGCTGGCACAAGCGCCCAGTTTTGAAATAAAGGGTTTATTTTACTGGGGTCTCCCAAGATGGGCCAATAGCTTACAAATATAAAAGTATTTATTAAAATTAACCCATAAGTTATGTAGGGGAACCTTAGAGAGGGATTATGATCGCGTATCGGAAACATATTTCTGGGTGTATTCTTTCAATAATAGCAGTCAAGTTAAATCTAAGTAAGTTATTTCAAAATTTTAGTATAAATTAACTATTCTTTATACTAGACACTCCGAACAATATAAGTAATGTCAGCCCACCTGGCCCGTGTGATGGAATGGTAGACATAACAGACTTAAAATCTGTGGCCTTCGGGCGTGGCGGTTCGAGTCCGCCCACGGGTACCAGGTGAATTAATTAACAACTGATATTCAATTTATTGAAAGAGAAGATAGAGCCTATTTTCGGCACCAGATATTAAAAAAAGCTTAAAGTCCCAGTGGAGAAAAAATGAAGAATTCAAATACAGTTTTGATCGACAAAAATCCTGGTCGAAATTCTCAAACCTACGGTATTGCAAGAGAATTAGGTACTGATTTGGGGCTCATTCACGAACCATCTGTCGGCGTGGTCGGGAATAAGGGTGACTCTCAATGTTATATTGGTGTTTCACAAAAGGTTGAGATTATTCATAATGCTCTCAAAGATAAGGTGGGCAGTAAACCTGGGCAATTACCAATGAGACTAATCCAACCAGAGTTTACTGTTGCTACTTCTGATGGGATTAGGAATGGCACAAAAGAGATGCGATATTCCTTAATTGGTAGAGAGGTTACAAACGATAGTTTATCAGAACATCTCAGTGCTACTGGGCTTGAGGGCGTAATTGCAGTTGTTGCATGCGACAAGCCGCCTGTAGGTACACTAGCTGCTATTTTAGAACACAATAGACCTGCAATTTTAATGTCTGATGGTTCAATAAGACCTGGTATTGACTCGGAAACTGGTGAAAGTATTGACTTAATTACAGCCTATCAAATGGCTGGTAGTGGTGACGAAAAATTAAAGAGTAGAATTGCAAAAGAAGCCTGCCCTGGTTACGGAAGTTGCGGCGGTATGTTTACTTATAACACTATGCAAACTTTTATTGGTGTTGTCGGAATGCAACCTTTGCATATGATCTCACCAGCATCGGAAGATGAAAGACGCGTTGAAGAATTTCCCGCTGAATTGGTGAACTATTTAGCTAACCTGATTAATAAAAACATTACACCTAGAGACATAGTTACCAGAGAGTCTTTAAGAAATGCAATTATTGTGGCTATGGCTGTTGGTGGCTCAACTAACGTCTTGTTGCATGCTCCTGAATTAGCAAGAGCTGCTGGATATAAAGACTTTGCGAATGAAATAATGAGCCCCGAAGAATTTAATAATTTATCAAGAAATGTTATTCCTGTGGTTATAGATGCCCGGCCTTTTGGACAATATTCGATGGTAGATATTGATGCCAAAGGCGGTATGCAAGTGATAGTTAAAGAACTAATGGACGCTGGATTATTAAATGGCGAAACTTTGACTTGCACAGGAGAAACCCTGTTTGAGCAAGTTGAACGACTGAACCCTCCTACACCGGATGAAGATGTTATTTATAGTGTTCAAAAACCATATAAAGAAACAGGCGGGTTGCGTGTTTTAGGTGGGAATTTGTCACCTGAGTTTAGCGCTGTTTTAAAGTTAGCTGGCGTTGAAGGTGGTCTGGAAGATAATATTTTTAAGGGGACAGCTAAGGTTTTTGATGGAGAACAGGAACTATTAAAAGCATTAGATTCTCAGGCTGACATGTTCGAAAACTTTGATATGATCGTGGTTCGCTATGAAGGGCCATTTGGCGCGCCAGGCATGCCTGAAATGCTAGACTCGACCTCTCGAATTACCGCGCTTTGTCGTGAGAAAAATATTGTAGTTGGACTTATGACCGATGGCAGGTTCTCTGGCGGGTCAGTCGGTTTGGTTATTGGTCACGTGGGCCCCGAAGCAGCTGCAGGCGGTGCCATTGCTTTAATCGAAACTGGTGATGAAATAGTTGTAGATTTGAATAAAAATGAGTTGAATTGTACTCAACTTCAGCAGGAGCAAACGAGACTTGAGCGTGAGACGCTTTGGAAAGATCTTGTGGCGGAAAATGATGGCTTGCACCCATCGGTTGGAGATGCTGATACCCGTTTACTTAATCGGATGCGTAATTCGGCAGTTTCTGCGGTTTATGGAGCTGGTATGCATCCCAATAGGTCACTATGGGTTCGTGATCCTCGGAAACCTCAGAAATCAAATTTTGAACCTTCTAATAAATTTAGGTAAATTTTTCAGTTCTATAAAAGTCGGTCGCTAAACTCTTCCACAGACTTCCAATTTGTAAACTCAAAGGTTCCTGAAGTGTCTGTTGGCCCCTTTGTTATAAACATTATGAGCCTAATCATTTGTTTGTCCGTGAATTTGTAAGAGGGGTAGTCAATTTTCCCTGCAAATACTCCGAGCAAGTTTGGTTGCCAGTTTGTTAATTGGAGAAATTTTTTCATATAGGGATTTGTATCAGGGGTGTTTTTACCTTCTTTTCGGGCAACTACATTGACTGAAAAAAATGCTGTGAACTTTTCTTTTAATATTTGAATATTTTCTTCAATGAATTTGAAAAGTTTTGGACTGTGCTTGCCGTATCTTATACTAGCGCCGATAATAACTTTATCATAAAAGTTGAGCTCTATTTGATCTATGTCGTCGATTGAGAATAAATCTATATCAATTTTGGCTTTAAGCTTTTGAACCAAAAATTCGCAAATTCGTTTTGTTTGCCCATCGGTTGTTGAATAAATTATTACAGCTTTTTGCATTTCTAGCACCAATTTTAAATTTTACCGACTTTACTGAATTTTTGTAAGAGTTTAAATCACTTAGTTTTCGTTCACTATTTATCTGTATCATTTGAAAATTTAAAACCATACAATTTTTGATGCCTAAGATTTTCTGAATTTTTTATTTAACTAATCAAAAAAGCTACAGATGCCTAACAAAAAACAAAGCGAGATTTTTAAATATAATTAGAAAATTAGATAGTTGGTTCTCTCACTTAAAATAGCCTTGATATACGTTTAAACAGTACCATTTCTTTTATTAAAGAAATTGGAGTTAGAATGGTAAATAACACGCTTTTATTGCTTGGTGATCAGCTTTTTGATCCCAAAATATTAAAGCATAAGGGCTGTAAGCGGGTGTTTATGGCTGAAGATTACGGTCTATGTACTTACGAGAAGCACCACAAACTCAAAATTTATTTATATTTATGTGCCATGCGCGAATATAAGGAGGAGTTAGAACGTAACGGTATTAAAGTAGACTATTTCTCTCTAGAGGCTCGTTCAGATGATAAAACTTATATAGAGTTTTTGGTTGAATTTTTACACGAAAAAAAAATTGATAGAGTAGATATTTTTGAAATTGAAAATAAATCTTTTGAAAAAAATATTTTAGCAGCTTTAGAAAAAGCTGAAATAAAATACGAGCTTTTTGAAACTCCAATGTTTTTATTTTCTCGCAAGGAATTTGACTCGCTCTATGGCAAAAATAAATCCTTTAGGTTGGGTAATTTTTATAAAGTAGGTCGCAAGAAGTTCAACATTCTAGTTGATGGCGATGAAAGTCCTTTAGGTGATCGCTGGTCATTTGATGAAGAAAATAGGAAAAAAATTCCGGCTAAAACGCACATCCCTGAATTACCCAAATTTAATTTATCAGAGCATCATGACGCGGTTTCAACTATCGTTGAAAAACATTTTTTGGAGCATCCAGGAAATACTAAAAATGTTTGGTTTCCCGTAACACGTTCCGGAGCTTTAGAACTTTTGGACGATTTTTTGATTCAGAGATTAGAAAATTTTGGCGCTTATGAAGATGCTATGCTAAAGGATCAAAATTTTTTATTTCATAGTTGTATATCTGCAATGCTCAATATCGGATTAATTACTCCAGACATAGTAATTGAAAAGGTATTAGACTTATTCAAAAAAAATAAAGCTCCTTTGAATTCTGTTGAGGGTTTTATAAGGCAAATATTGGGTTGGCGTGAATTTGTACGTGGTATTTACCAACTCAGAGGAACAGAACAGAAAAAATCGAATTTCTGGGGTCACCAAAGGAAACTGAGCCAAAGTTGGTATGATGGTTCAACTGGTTTATTGCCCCTTGATGATTGTATTAAATCTGCTCTTAAAGACGGATATAGCCATCACATACCAAGGCTTATGGTCATTTGTAATTTGATGAATATGTGTGAAATTGATCCAAAATTTATTTATAAATGGTTTATGGAGATGTATATTGATGCCTCTGATTGGGTTATGATCCCTAACGTTTTTGGAATGGCGACGTACTCTGATGGTGGTTTAATGTCGACAAAACCATATACCTGTAGTTCTAATTATATTTTAAAAATGAGCAACTATGAGAAGGGTGCTTGGTGTGACGTAATTGACGGCCTGTATTGGAGATTTATTCAAAAAAACATTAGTTTTTATTCTTCAAATCCGCGCTTATCTTTTCAAACTAGAGTACTGAGCAGAATGAGTGAGGATAGGAAAGTTTTAATTTTTAAAAAAGCTGAAGAATTTTTAGAAACTCATACCCAGTCGTAGTTATAAACTAAGCCGTATAATTAAAATTTGGCAAAACTTATTTACTATTTAGCATCTGCTTGGCCATTATGAACTGAGTTTTTCTAACTTAACCCGTCTGATAGCCGACCTTAGATTTTGATCCTCACTTTTAAGGATATTTTGAGCAGTAACGATAGATTTTGCTCCTGAAACTAGCAAGATAGCAAGTTTCACTGCGCCGTTAGCTTCTGTCAGAGCGTCTTTTGCCATTTTTGTATTGCAGCCAGTTATGTTCATCACAATTTTTTCTGATCTCTTAAACAACTTAGCATTATTTGCAGTAAGGTTGATCATTTGACCGTCCATTACATGACCTAGCAATATGCCCATGTAAGTAGACATCGTGTTTAGAGCTATTTTCTGTGCTGTACCCGCGCCCAGTCGTGTTGAACCAGCTACTACTTCAGGAGGAGTTGGTAGTAAGACTGGTATATCAGAGCCTACAAGAAGTTCTGTATCTGGATTATTTGCTATTCCAATTGTTGTGGCCCCCACCTTTTTGGCTATTTTCATAATCACTGAAGGGTAGGTAGTATTTCCACTTGCTGCCAAACAAATCACGCAATCTCCGGGTTCAATAATTTCGGCATCAGATATGGCAGCTGATTTATTATCCTCCATGTTACCTTTTGGTTGTGACATATCTTGAAGTCCACCCGCCCTTAATATCTTAATTTGTGAAATTGGGATGCCAAATGTCGGTGTAAGTTCTAAGCCATCTGCCATACCCTGAAGTCCAGAACTACCCGCTGCGGCATAAACTAATTTATTCCCCATTAAGACTGTGTCTGCCATTGCTTTTGCTCCGGCTTCAAGGGAAGCCATTGACTTTTTTATGGATCTAGCAGCTTTGATTTGACCTTCGTAAAGTATAGTCAGTATTTCTAAATCACTTTTTTTGTCGAGGCCTATAGCTTCAGGATGTAATTTCTCGGTAGTTTGCATAGTATATTTTGTTTAATTAGAGCTAATCGTTGTTTTATGTTAGAAGCCTAATGTATAACCCGTCAAACCTTAAGGTTTAGATTAAACAATGGCTAAAAAAAAATCTTTCGTTGGGGCAACAATTTTTGATGGTTTCAAGCGGCACTTAAATTCCGCTTTAATAATAAAGGATAGCAAAGTTGTTGAAATTATTCCTGAAGAAAAAGTTGATCCTGAAACTGAGCAAATCGTTTTAGCTGGAGGTTTCCTAACACCTGGTTTTGTTGACTTGCAGGTAAATGGCGGTGGTGGTGTTTTATTTAACGATAATCCATCACTGGAAAACTTGAAGACAATTTGTGAAGCACATGCAAAACTTGGAAGTACTTCAATTATGCCGACACTCATTTCGGATAGTCCTGAGGTGAATAAACGAGCAATTTCGGCAATTACTGATGCTTTAGATCAGCAAATCAACGGATTAGTTGGACTACATCTGGAAGGTCCACATTTGGCTCTTTCACGTAAGGGTGCTCACGACGAACGCTTTATACGGCCGATGAAAGAGTTCGATTGCCTTGAACTTGAAAGTTTAGCAAATAAAATCCCTAAGTTAATGTTAACAATAGCTCCAGAAGCCGCATCGCTTCAACAAATAACTAGGTTATCAAAAGCGGGTGCTATTATTTCTCTGGGACATACTGATTGCACTTTTAATCAGGCAGCCGAGGCCGTTGACGCAGGAGCAACATGTGCAACCCATCTTTTTAATGCAATGAGTCCCTTTAAAAGTCGTGAGCCTGGACTTGTCGGTGCAGTGTTAGATAGCGGAAAGCTTTTTTCTGGCATCATAGCAGATGGTTTTCATGTCAATAAAATAAGCATAAATTTAGCATTACGGGCCAAGAAAGGGCCTAGTGCTTTATTTTTAGTTAGTGACTCAATGTCTACCATAGGCTCAGACCAGAAACACTTTTTTTTGAACGATCGATTAATCACTCGGAGCCGGGGGAAATTATTATTAGAGGACGGGACTTTAGCTGGTGCCGACATTCATCTTTCAGATGCTGTAAGATACATGGTAAATGAAGTGGGGATTTTGCAAGATGATGCAATTAGAATGGCGAGCCTTATTCCTGCCAAAGTTTTGGGCGTGGAAAGTGAAATTGGCTGCCTAGTACCAGAAGCTCGAGCAGATTTTTTGTGGATGAAAAATGACTTGGAGATTGAAAAAGTTTGGGTTGGTGGAAAAGAGCAATCTTAAATAAAATTTTATGATGGATATGCGATTAAACCACCTGTCATAGGTTTCCAAACACCCGTTGTTTTGGGATATGAAATTGGAAGATTGGCCAGAGTTCTTGCTGCAAGAAACGCAAAGCACTCTGCTTCTATAGCATCACCGCGCCAATTATATTTATCGGCGGTTTCAACATTGATATTGGCCCGAGATGAAATTTCTTGCATCATTGTAGGGTTTTTTCGTCCACCGCCTGAAACGATCAACTGTGTCGGGCGTATGGGTAAAAGATCAAGGCCTTTTCCAACTGACGCTCCTACTAATGCAGTCAAAGTTGCGGCACCGTCTTCAAGTGACATGCCTTCGGCAATTTTGTAAGAAAAATCAAAGCGATCTAATGACTTTGGGAAAGAAACTTCAAAATAGGGGTCTTTCAATATTTCAGCTAGTTTGCTTTCGTCTGCTTTTCCCCCGGCTGCTATTTCGCCATCTATATCCATTTGGCCAATATTGAAGGACTTTATCCAATCATTTAATGGCGCGTTGGCCGGACCGGTGTCGAAAGCCATAAGCCCGTATTTATCAGAGTAGCAACTTAAATTTCCCAAACCGCCTAAATTTAGTATTGCTGTAGTTGAAGTCGCTGCAATTGTTTTTAATAGCGCAATATGATAAATTGGACAAAGTGGGGCACCTTGTCCGCCTTCCGTCATATCGTTGGTTCGAAAGTCATAAACGACGGGTATACCAAGCTCATTGGCCATTCTTTGGCCGTCACCTAATTGCCGTGTTTTACCTTTTGATAACTTATTCGGAGCTTTGTGGAGAACAGTTTGTCCATGAAAACCAACAGCTTCAATTTCATTTTTATCTATTCCTGAAAGCTTAATGCACTTCTGAACAGCTACTGTTTGAGAGTTTGTTAGCGCGGCTTCTGTTTTAGAAAAGATTTCTGGCTCAGGCCCATTAAAATTCCAAATTTGAGCTTCATTAATAGCTTTAATGAGTAGAGCTTTTACTTCTTCATCGTAGGGCATCAAATTATAGTACCCAAATTCTTCTATCAATTTCCCATCAGTACGCAAAAACGCAACATCGATGTTTCCATCTAAAACTGTCCCAGTCATAAGGCCAATATGCCAGCGCATTTTCATATCGGTTCTGAGTTTCCTTAACCATAAATAATACAGGCAATTCTTATTCATTCACTTTCTAAAGTAGTTGATGAGTCCACTGTCTTTGTAAAGGGGCTAAAGATGGCCACTTAATTTTAGAAGAGTATTTTTTTATTTTGAAAGCTGAAAAGATTTTTTTTAAAATTAATAGGGCCTACAATCTGATGCTTACTTGTTTATAGCCGTCCGTATTTTTTTACTTAGAAGAGCATAACCAACATCATTCATATGAAGTGGGTCGTCACTGTAAAAAGTATTTTTATCCCCTCCATAAGCCTCGAGCATGGAGGAGTGTATATCTATAAAATTCCAATTTTCTTGATTTTTAACATGTTCTTCTAAGCAAAAATTGACCTTTTCAATCTCTTGTCTCAGGTGGCGTCTGAATGGACAAGGTTTGATCGAAATAACAAAAACCTCAAATTTTGGCAGAAGTTCTTTTACCGTTGTAAGAAAATTTTTATAGTCCCTGACAACTTCAGGAACAGATAGACCGCTACCTAGATCATTATCCCCTGCATAAATAATAATTTTTCCATTGGTTATGCTGGTGGTTAAAAGCTTTTCTGCAAATGCCTGGCAAGCAGCAAGAGTTGCACCGCCAAACGCTAAATTAGATAGATATGAGACGCCTAAATCAGTCTTTGCATCTTTCCAAAGTCTTAGAGTCGAACTCCCATACAAAATGAAATCTTGTTCTTTTGTTTTGCTAATATGGTTTTGGATTTCAACTTCACGGATGTCAGTCCCAAATTCTTCCTCCACAGGGCTGAGCAAACCAACGTTTGTTGACAATGTTTGACGTTTTGCCAGAGGCATAACATTTAATTCTACAGCAAGTTCTATTGCTTCCTCAACATATGATCTGAATGTTTTTCTATATTTTGTAAGGAAGTTTTCTATCTCAGCATCGCTTGAAGTGTCCTCTACCATATCAGACAATCTGAAACCTGGTTTTATTACAGCCGCGTAATTCGCTCTGGAAACAGGAGAATCAAAATTTGCAAGAGCTATTGGGACGATAACGGGAGAGGGCTTCAAACGTGCAGCAAGTTTAAAAGCTCCAATTTTCAAAGGCCCTGGAGATGTCTCTGTTAAATTATCTGGAGTTTCTGATGTTCCTTCTGGAGCAATAACGAGTGGACGCCCTTCGTCAAATGCTTTTTGAGCTTCTATAAACAAACTCTCCTTTCTGGTTTCCTTTTCAACTTGAGTTTCCTCTAGTCTGTCTGACTCTGGTGTGTGGACTACAATATTATCAAGCCGTGAGTAGTAACCGTTACGCCAAAATTCGGTATTTCTACTTGCACGAACAATTCTTTGTCCTCCATCGCCGTATTTTGGATACAGAATTTTGGTACTTACAAAATGGCTATCAATCGAAAAAGCGTGACCATTTGCCAGAACGTTTTCCGGACATGACGCCAAGTGATTATATATGAAAATGGTCTGGGGCTCTTTAGGCAGATTTTCCATACCTTTTATGACGTAAGGTACTTGATCAAATGCCCTGGCGAAATCCAATTGAATAGGCTCTTTTAAACTTAATGCGTTAGTACCCTTTTTTGCACTCGTAACGCGGGTATAAATTTTGTTCAATTGCTCAAAAAAACGATGCTCCCGTTCAACTGGCTTAAGAGCATCTAGCGCCAGTGACCCTACTGTTTTTTCAGCCTCGTTTCCCTTAAGAGCTGCCTCATAAATGCAGTCGAAACCAAACTTTCTTGTAAACCTGTTGTCAATCATGTGGACTGCAGAATGTAATGAGGATTGTACGGGAATTTTTGATCCATTAAAGGTAATCAAGGTCTTTAGAAAATTAGATCCTGGATTGTCCGAAAAATTAAAGTGGCTATTAGCTGATTGTTGATAACGACCAATTTGCCAAATTTGCCTTTGAAATAGAAAAGAAGCGAGTAGGGGTTCATTTTCCATCATCAATTGCAAATTTTTGCGAGAAAACTTAAGGATTGCCGTGTCGCGGTTCGATTTTAGGGAGTAGGGGGCTATTAACTTAGAATTTCCGTTTGCCCAAGAAAGGGTAACACCTGGCGTTACAATTGTTCGGGTCTTTTGAATTATTTTATTGTTTAGTTTAAATGAAAAGTTAGTCTCTAAACTACCTGTGAATAAAACTATTAGATCTTCACATGGTTCCCCTTCATTAATGATGACTTCGTTGGCTGGGAATAATATTAATTCACTAAACTTTAAAAGGTCGGGTAATCTGTCGTGGTCAAGTTGAGCAAAAAAAGCACTGTTAATTAGCCTTTTGACAATATCTCTGTCGCTATTAAATGAAACACCATTAAATTTTCTTTGTATCTGCTTTGGTTTCTTTGGTTTGAAATGGCGTGTAGCCCATAAAAGCTCAGTTGATCGGCTAAGAATAAAGCTCATCAGAAAAGAGCCCCAAATTTGGTCGATCATTAAAAGATCATATAGAACAGAGAGCGGAAAAACTAAAACCTTGCTTTCGTCTTTGGCTGTAAGATTTGACATGTACCTGCCTGGTGAATTTAATCCTGATACACCGAGTGGCACAATACGTTCAGTAACAGTCGCAAAAGTAATATTTTGGTCTTCAGCTTCTCTTGTAAATTCAACTTTTCCGTCAACCAAAAAGTATAGATTTTCCGCTATTTGGTTTTGATGAAAAATAGTATCTCTAGCTTTATAAACTTCAAAACGACAACTTTTATCAATCAAGTTTTTAGCTTTTTCCGAAAGCTGCAGTTGCAAATCAAAATAACGTGCACTTTCATCGAAAAACGAAGAAATATTTTCGTTTATATTTTGTAAAATTTTCAACATCCCGTTGCCAACCTTTGGATTAGCTACTCTAGTCTTACTGACATCGAATTGAGTTGAAAATTTTTGGAGCTGTTTATGGAAAAAAAATTATTTAGAGGAATTTTCTGTCTAAATTTTATTCAATGAGCTAAAATTTTAGCCGTTTTCTCAAATCAAACTATTTTCAGTTTGAAGTTATTAATGGCGTCCAAAAACCATTACTCGAACTGTCTAAATATGCAAAACCAGTCGGAAACAATTTAAATCCTTTTGGCGCATTTACTCTTCTGTTGAACGAAAATCTTGTGCAGGTCGAAGGTGCTGTCACGACTGAATGAATACCTAATAATCCCTGATAAATTCCATGCACATGCCCGCAGAGAATTCTGATTGGTTGGCTAGCTGCATCAAGACACTCTGAAAGTTCATCTGAGTTCTTAAGCCCTATCTCATCCATGAAAGGAATACCCGTATTTATTGGAGGGTGGTGGATCGCGAGAATAATATTTTTTTCAGTAGGTTGATTTAAATTCTCAAATAGTAAGTTTAAACTTTCTGACCGTAGCATGCCATGGTTTTGACCTTCAACTAATGTATCTAAGCCAATAATTAAAGTATCACTTGTCTCGTACACCCAATCAAAAAATCCTGAGCTTTGAATATCTATGTCTTTCGCAAAATAATGCATCATTGGTTGACGAAGGTCGTGATTTCCTGGGATAGCTAATAAGGGTAAATGTAGCTTTTTTAAGATATCATACGCATCGGAGTAACTTGCTGTACTCCCATCATCACTAATATCACCAGTAATAATTACGCCATCAAGATTACCAAAATCTTGCTTTTTACCTAAAATTTTATCAACTGTGTTTTTTAGAATATACTTTGCGTTGAATGCTCGTGTTAAGGTTGTTTCATCTTCGACGAGATGGAAGTCTGATAAGTGTAAAAATCCTGACATTAATAACTTTTTAGCATCAATTTTCTTAGCCGAGCAATAATGTAAATTGACTAAAATCGGAATAATTCAATAAATCGTGCTTTAAAATGAAAAAGCAGGAATAATAAAATTTGGTATTTCAGAAAGGTTATTAGAATTCATTAAATCTGTATTTTTTTTAGTTGCGCCAATACCAGTTTTAACAAGAGCACTTGAGCAATTAGCATTAAAGCCTCCTCTGATATCATGTTCTACGCTGTCACCAATACATAGAACTTTCTTTGATTCTATTTCTGGGATTTTATTAAGAGCAAACTTGTAAATTGATGGATGGGGTTTTCCCAACCACGTGACAGGTCCTCCCATTTTCTCATATTCCTTCGCAATTAAGCCTGCTCCAAAAGAAGTTCCATTTGGGGTCAACATTATCAAATCTGGGTTTGTGCAAAAGGCAGGTACGCCTCTGGTGGCCAATGGCTCAAGAAGAGATGTGTAGTAACTAAGAGGTTTCCTGTCAGATTCAGACCCTGCAATTATTAAATAATCAGCTTCGTCTGTATATTTGGCTATTTCACAAGAAAGACCATCGATCGGCGATGTATCTAAATCCCTTGAAATTAAATATATTTTTGGCTTTATAAAGTTTCCATCTTCGATTTTATTTTTAATAGTCCAATACGCGACCTCTCCAGAAGTAATAACTGCAGTAAACAAATTTAAATCAAAACCAAGTCTTTCAAGTCGTTCACAGTTTTCTATAGCCCTTTTCCCTGAGTTCGAAAGCAAAACTATTGGTTTATTATATTCAGAGAGTCTTTTGATTGCATCTATTGCAAATGGATAAGGTCCGGAAGCATCCATTAGTACGCCAAATTGATCAATGAAAAACGCATCAAATTGGTCAGCAAGATCTTCCAACTTTGTATGCTTCATTTTAAATTCTAATTGCGTTTACAAAAAAATTAATAACAGAAGAACGAGGCACTATTAATCTCAGTACTGGTTATTAAATAATAGCGCCACGAACCTTAGCAGAAACCCATTCGGAGATAAAAACAGTAACTAAAATAACAATCAAGATTAAAGACACTTGGGTCCAGGCCAGTGTATTTAATGAGCCATTTAACTGTAATCCAATGCCGCCGGCTCCAACTAATCCTAAGATAGTAGATTCTCTAATATTGATATCCCAACGGTAAATGCCCACTCCAGCTATGGTTGGAAGCACCTGAGGTAATATTCCAAATATCATTTTTTGCGGACCACTAGCACCAGTTGCTTCGATAGCCTCTACTTGTGTATGGTCTATTTCTTCGATGGATTCATAAATTAATTTTGCGCAGAAACCAACGGACCTAAGCCCAATAGCAATTGTACCTGCCAAAACACCAGGCCCCAAAATAAAAACTAGAATTAAAGCCCAAATTAATGAATTCACAGATCTAGATGATACTATGATAAACAGGCCAATTGTACGAACAACAATATTCGGAGTGGTATTGCGAGCTGTCGCGAATGCAACCGGTACGGCAATAGCCATAGCTATAATTGTTCCAATTGTTGCGATATTTATTGTATCCCAAACAGGTTTCCACAACTTATTCATATATGACCATTTTGGAGGTACCATGCGTGAGCCGATGTCTGCAGCTTGGGTTGGTGCGTCGGTCACAAAAAACCATACCGTTTTTTCAGATATCATCTGCCAAGCATACATAATAACGGCTATGCCGATTAACCAGCAAACCCATCTTATCCACTGCTCTTTGGAGGTGCGAAGCCGCCAAGTTTCAATACCATTATTTGTACTTGCTGGCATTACTGCACCCACTTTCTGAAAAAGCTGGATGTATATTCCATACACATCACAATTAATATTATTATAATAAGTATTGCTGCTGCTGTGTCGAATTCATATCTAGAAAAAGATGTGTTTAGAGTTGCACCTATCCCGCCGCCACCGACAATGCCTACAACTGCAGACTCGCGAAAATTAATATCTAGGCGATAAATAGATAGTCCTATCATTCGTGGCATGACTTGAGGTTGTATAGAATAATTTACCCATTGAAACCAATTTGCACCTGTTGCCTTTACGGCTTCAGCTTGTGAAGCACTTGAGTTTTCAATGTCTTCAGCGAGTAATTTTGCATAAAAACCAATTGTACCAAGTGACAATGCAACAAAGCCAGCAAATGGTCCAAAACCAAATAATTTTACGGCAAATATCGCTAGTATTATTTCAGGAAAGGTCCTTGAAGCTGCTATTACGCCCCTACAAAATAAATAGACCCAGGCTGGTGCCAAGTTGCGGGCAGCCCCGAGGCCAACTGGGATCGATAAAGCAATCCCTGCGACTGTGGATATAATAGCCATCCAGATGCTTTCAGCAATTCCTTCCCAAAGTACCCCGCGGTTATCTGAAAAATTTGGAGGAAAAAATGAATCCAAAAACCTTTGAGCTCTAGGTAGCCCTTCTTTCACGCGCTCCAAATCGATATTCATTGTCCCAAGAGCTGCGGCAAGGTAAATTGCTCCACCCACAATTATTAACCATCTTACAAAGCTATTCTTTATAAATGGGGCTTTTTTCCAACTGGAAGGGTAACTGCCTGTTTCTGAAGAGTCCGTCATGTTTAAAACTCTTCCTCATCTTCGTCATCTTCGTCTGTTGACTTGATAGTCGCAGACCAATCTTCCTCACCATAAATTCTTGTTAAAACTTCGGGTGTAAGACCTTCGGGTTTTCCATCATAGACAACCGAACCTAATTCTAAGCCTACAACACGCTGAGAAAACATCTGAGCGAGGAAAACGTCGTGAATGTTTATTATAGCCGTAAGTCCTCTTTCGGAACATAGCTCTTGAATCAATCTCATGATTTGCCGCGATGTTTTTGGATCAAGACTTGCGGTTGGCTCATCAACAAGCAACAGATCTGGATTTTGTATTAGTGCACGACAGATGCCCACGCGCTGGCGTTGCCCACCGGAAAGCTCATCTGCACGTTTATCTGCCATATGTTTTAAGCCAACTCTGTCTAATAGGCGATAAGCTTCCTGAATATCTGCACTTGGAAATTTTCTGAAATAGCTGCGCCAAAACCCAACATAACCAAGACGGCCTGACAAAACATTTTCCATAACTGTCAATCGCTCAACCAAAGCATACTCTTGGAAAATCATACCCATTCTCCGTCTTGCTTTTCGCAAAGCTGACGAAGACAATTTTGTTAGCTCTGTTCCTTTCAGAACAACACTTCCAGAGGTTGGTTGTACAAGCCGATTTACACAGCGAATTAAAGTAGATTTTCCTGCACCTGATGGTCCGATAAGTGCCAAAACCTGCCCTTTGGGAATCTCCAAAGTAACTCCTTTAAGAGCTAACTCTCCAGTATTGTATTTCTTGGTTAATTCGGCAAGTTGCAGCATTTGGTACCTGTATGTCTAATTGATTTATTGCGCTAGTCAGGCCCTATAATGGGCCTGACTTTATTTTCTTATGACTTCGTCTGAATTATTTACAGTCGTAACTAACGCCGTTTGCTGTATCGATGCCTCTAATAACAGCCCAGTCGTTTTTATGACGAATGCCGATGAAACGGTCAGCTTTTGCAAACTCTTTTTTGAAAGTAGCATCTGACTCAAAGTCAAAGCTCCAAAAAGCGCTTTTTATTTTTGCAACAAGCTCTGGATGTAAGTTATGCGCGTGGCCATATCCAGTTGTTGGGAATGTTGCCGATTTGTATACTATTTGCAGTACGTCTTTTTCTATAACACCGCGGCGCTCCATTCGCTGCCGTACCGAGTTGGCTATAGCAGCAACTTCGTAGTCACCATTGTAAACGCCCAAAATAGAGTTATCGTGCTTTCCAGAAAATGTTGGCGTAAAATCTTTGTCTGCCAATAGGCCAAACTCACCTTTAAGGATTGCGGAAGGCGCTTTAAAGCCAGAATTAGATGTTGGTGACGTAAAGGCCATTGTTCGACCCGCAATATCTGCTGGAGATGTTATGTCACTGCCTTTTTTCACAATAATTTCCATCTCGTAACCGAATTTCCCATCGTCGTATGCCATCATTCCAAAAGGTACAAAACCCGCACAACTTACAGCTATTGGATTTGATCCTGTGTTGAAGCCAGCGACATGCAGTCTGCCTGAGCGCATTGCTTCAAGCTGTGCAGCATTTGACTCGACCGGGAAAAATACCACTTTTCGTTCAGTCATTTTTTCCAGATGGTCTGTAAATGGTTTCCAAACATTTGCGTAAACAGCAGGGTCTTCCACAGGCGTGTACGTGAATATGATTGTTTTAGGGTCAACCCAATCCTTTGGATCAAGCGGCAAATCAGCAACTTGGTCTAAATTTCTGTCGCAATAAGCCTCATCTAGAGTTCCCCTGTGACAGTCTTCTGCCACTGCTTGCGTAACAAAACTTGCACACAACATAACGGCAGCCGAAATAGCGGCGCCAACTTTTATTTTAGCGATCATTTATCCTCTCCAGTATTATCGATTCTAAGAAACAGGGTAAGCGCCAAGTAGTTTTCAAACAACATAATTATACAGTTATCAACTTTTTAGTAAAAAATTGAGACTTAAAGAGTAGATTAGATTTTACACATCAGTAAAAAATCCTTAGTGGAAAAAGATAGCATTTAAATTTAGCAAATAGTCTGGAGTGTGATTTGAGAAAAGCGGTTGCTCATAAAGCAAGTATAATTTTCGATTTGGATGGTACTTTAATTGATAGTGCGAAAGACATTCAATGGGTTGCCAATACTGCTTTATCTGAAATTGGAGTTGCTCCAATCAGCTACGAGGAAGCTGTCAGCTTTATTGGTGAAGGTGCTCCGCTTTTTGTTAAGAAAATGATTGTGGCTCGGTCAGTTGAAACCGCTCAACATGATTTCCTGCTAGAGCAATTTTTAAAATTTTATGAGGAAGCTGTGCAATTTAGTAAGCCTTATGACAATGTCGTCACCGTTTTGGAAATGCTGAAGGCAAACCATGATCTAGGAATATGCACAAATAAACCGCTGAGGCCTGCGTTAAAGATTTTGAAGCATTTAAAACTAGATCATTTTTTTAAATGTGTAACAGGAGGGGACAACCCATTTGCAAGAAAACCAGATCCAAGGCCTCTGTTTGAAACATCTGCAAGCGTAGGGGATGGTCTATGTATTTATGTTGGCGACAGTGAAGTTGATGCTGAGACGGCTAAAAGAGCTGAGGTTCCATTTTTACTCTTTTCTGAGGGATACCGTAAAACACCTGTAGAAAAGATTCCACATACCTTTCAATTTTCGTCCTTCAAGGAACTACCTGAATTAATTGAAAAAGTCTTAGTATCAGCTCGCTAGTAATTAAATATCTAAAATCATACCTGTTAATATCAATTTTAACTTGAGTTTGATTTTTGGGGTCTTTGCATCAATCGCTATTACGGGATAAACATTGAGGTGTTTTAATTTTGGGTTAAAAAGCATCTAACGGCTTTTGGCAAAATCAAAAGGGAAAGAGTATACATGAGTATTTTGCATGGTATGCGGGTTTTTGAAAGCTCAGCTTTTGTTGCTTTACCTCTAGCAGGCATGCAGTTAGCCCAAATGGGTGCAGAAGTTATCCGGTTTGATAATTTAGGGGGAGGCCTTGATCACTTCAGAAGGCCGCTCGCTCCCAACGGTGAAAGTTTATTCTGGCATGGTCTAAATAAGGGAAAAAAATCTTTTGCTGTAGATTTGAAATCTGAAAAAGGGCGTGAACTGGTCAGCGATCTAATCACTTCAGACGGTGATGACGCAGGATTGTTCATAACCAATCTGAGAGTGCCTGGTTGGACAGATTATGAAAGCCTCAAGAAAAAGCGCGCTGATTTAATAATGGTTACTCTGAAAGGCGATCGACATGGGGGGCCAGAAGTTGACTATACTGTTAACCCATCGCTTGGAATACCACACATTACTGGCGCTGAGGGCAGCACAGAACCTGTTGCAAATGCTCTTCCTGCCTGGGATTGCGTAGCAGGCAATATGGTCGTTTCTTCATTACTTGCAGCTGAGCGAGATCGTTTGCGAACCGGAAGGGGCCAGGATGTGGAGTTCGCTTTAAAAGATGCTGCGGCTGCAGTAGTTGGTCACCTTGGAATGATAGGAGAGGCGACAATTTACGATCAACAAAGAGGAAAATCGGGCAATTCTGTATATGGAGCCTATGGCCAGGATTTTGAGTGTGCTTGCGGTGGTCGAGTTGTAGTAATTGGTCTTACCTTAAGGCAATGGCGTGGCTTATTAAAAGCCACAGATAAAGCACAGGAAATCAAAAACCTTGAACAAAAATTAAACCTTTCCCTAGATGACGAAGGGTATCGGTGGGAGCATAGGCATGAAATAAATGATGTTTTTCGGTCTTGGTTTGCACAGCGAAAAATTTCTGATTTTGAGAAAAGTTTTAATGATTTTGGTCTCACGTGGTCGCGATTTCGAACAACAAAAGAGGCAATTACTGAGGACAAAGATACATTCACTGATAATCCAATGTTTGAAACATTAAATTTTGAAGGGATTGGCCAATATATGGTCCCTAGATCGCCGTTAGAATTTTCTAATTATGATCCTTTGCCTGCCCAAAAGCCCCCAAAGCTTGGTCAGCACACTGAGGAAATTTTGGGTGACATAATGAAGTTGGGATCAGGTGAGATTGGGGCACTTTTTGATAGTGGAACCGTTGGCTCTTCCAAGTAAAGTTGATATGGAAGGTTGGAAATTAATTAAATGACCAAAAAAAACAAAAAAAAGCCAAAATCAGACGCCAGGATAGCTGGTGAAGTGGCAACTTATGTTTTGCTTGGATTAGGTGTCTTTGTCTTTATTATAGTAGCATCGTCTTAAGATTGTCCGCTCATCAGCCTTTTATGCTGAGGTAGATAAATGCTGAAAAGCAAAATTCCAGCTAATCCCAATATTGCAGCTGGAATTAATGTAATGGAAGTTTGCAAAGTATTAAGCGCAGCATCGGTCTGCTTAGTAATTCCTTCAGTTGTTTCTTTCCATCCATACAGGCTTAGGATGAAACCTAAAATTAGCGGAGAAACAGCATTTGCTACCTTCTGACCAAAAAGCCAAACTGCAGAGAAAGCGCCTTCAATGGACTCACCTGATTTTTCACGAGTTACATCCATCAGATCTGGATAAAGTGCCCAGGGAATTTGTTGGTAAGAACCATTGGTCATTCCAGCTAAAATAAAAAGACCTGCAATCAGTGTGACGTTATAGTTAGGCAAACTGAAAAATATAAAAATCAACAGAGCAATATAGCACAAAATACCAATGAGTTGCGCCGCAACTTTACCATATAAATTTGACAATTTAACCCATATGGCCTGACTTATAATTGAGCCTATCACAAATGCTGCGAACATCAGTGAAAGAGTTCCAAGACCTTTCGCAATGCCAGAAAGTAACGAATTACCATCATCCATTATCAAATACATTGCCGCAAAAGGTAGCCCGGCAGTGATCAAGGCTATGGCTAGTGTCATAATGCCATATAAAATTACCAGTGTGACAAATGCGCGATTAGCTAAAACCAATTTTAAAATGTACGAAAAATTTTGTTGGGAAGGAACCAAAGTGCGGGGTGCATTTCGTGTAAAAAATACTGAAAACCATATAGATAAAATTATCAGTGGAGCTACGCAGATTGCCGCAAAAGTATAGCCAGATTTTGTATCTCCTGCTAAGATTGGTATTAGTGCGCCACCAACCAAAATACCCAAAGAGGCAAATGCCATGCGCCACGCGGTCATTGAAGATCTTTCCTTTTTATCCAATGTCATTTCGCCTGCCATAGCACCGTAAGGTATTGACACCATTGTAAAACCTAAAGTTGATATCAAGAAAAAAACGATAACCCAGATAAGGCTTGCACTCGTGGTGAAATTTTCTGGCACAGCAAATAGTCCAATCATGGCAAGTGCCAAAACGACGGCTCCTACGAGCATCCAAGGGGCTCTTCTTCCAAAACGAGAAACTGTCTTGTCACTAAAATAGCCGATTATTGGATCCGTGATTATATCAAAAATTAAAACAGCTGTCGTCACAGCACCCGCCAGAGCGATTGGAATGCCAAGAAAACTATTCATAAAGGCCAAAATTAACAGTTGTTTTACGATAACGAAAACAACGATTCCCATATCCGCCAAACCCCAGCCGGCTTTTTGACCTAGTGAAAGTGACATAAAAAATCTCCGCTAATGTTTACTGCACTTTTAGACTTGTTTAAGGCGCTTGTAGAGAAAAATATTAAATTAAAATATTGATAGATTTTTACTCTTCCAAAGTTAAAGTTACTTAAGCCAATTAGGCATAATATCTCTATCAATAATTTCTTCGTAGCTAGGTCGTTTGCGAATTATTGAAAATTCATTTTTGTTGACCATCACTTCTGGAATTAATGGTCTAGTATTATACTCACTAGACATCACCGCGCCGTATGCTCCAGCTGATCTAAATGCTACTAAGTCGTTTTCACTGACTTCAGGCATTGTCCGCTTTTTAGCAAAGGTGTCCCCAGTTTCACATACCGGTCCAACCACATCGTAAACAGCCTCAGTTGAACCTGGTTGTTTGACAGGTATTATATCGTGATATGCATCATACATTGCTGGGCGAATTAAGTCGTTCATAGCTGCGTCGAGTATCAAAAAATTACGATTATCGCCATTTTTTAAACCCAGAACAGATGAAACTAGGATGCCGGCATTACCAACAATTAGTCGGCCTGGTTCAATTTCTATTTCACAATCCAGATGGCCAAGAACTTTTTTGACCATTTTTCCGTATTCTACTGGAAGAGGAGGAGCAGATTGATTTTTCTCATAGGGAATTCCAAGTCCTCCACCGAGGTCTAGTCTTTTGATTTTGTGCCCATCTTGTCTTAAGACCTGAGTTAAATCTGCAAGCTTTTGGTAAGCTTTTTTAAATGGTTCAAGGTCAGTTAATTGACTTCCAATGTGCAGGTCTATTCCTACAATACTGATGCCTGGCATTTGGGAGGCTTTAGAATAAACTTCTCTCGCCCTAGATAGAGGAATTCCGAATTTATTCTCAGCTTTACCCGTCGCAATTTTTTCATGGGTTTGGGCATCTACATCTGGATTTATTCTGATAGCTATAGGGGCTATTTTATTCATGGATGAAGCGATTGAAGATATTTGCTCGAGTTCTGAATCGCTTTCCACGTTAAATTGTCGAATACCATTTTGAAGAGCGAACATTATTTCTTCAAAGGTTTTTCCTACACCTGAGAACACAACTTTTTCAGGAGGTATACCGGCAGATAATGCTCGCCTATACTCGCCTCCAGATACCACGTCCATTCCAGCTCCCAGGTTTCCAAGGGTTTTAAGTATCGCCTGATTAGAAGCGGCTTTCATCGCGTAACAAATACAGTGATTCATACCGTCGAGAGCATCATCAAAAAGCTGAAAGTGTCGTACTAAAGTGGCTGTTGAGTAAACATAAAAAGGCGTTCCAACAGATTCTGCTATTTCAGCCACAGAAACATCTTCAGCGTAAAGTTGCCCGTTTCTATAATTGAAATGATCCATTTGTTTATTTGTCCTTCTTAATAACTATAGTACGTTTCAGGTAAGAATTTTGTCTATTCGCTCAATAGCACGTAATATGTTTTCTTTGCTATTTGCATATGAAAACCTTAAATACCCTTCTCCAAATGTGCCAAAACTCGTTCCCGCAATAGTAGCAACCCCTGCTTGATCTAGAAATAAATCTTGAGCTTGTGACGAGGAGAGCCCTGTGCCTGATATATTGGGAAACGCATAAAAGGCACCAGCTGAATCTATACAGGAAACTCCTTTAAGTTCATTAAGGGCAGAAACAATAACCTTCCTTCTCGTATCAAACTCAGAAACCATTTTTACAACTGGCTCCTTTGGTCCCGTTAGTGCCGCTAAGCCAGCATATTGCGCAGCAGCGTTTACACAAGAGTGATCATTTATACATAAACGGGTCACTTGATCGACCATTTGATCAGGCCAAACAGCATACCCCATACGCCAGCCTGTCATGGCATAAGTTTTTGACCAACCATCCAAAACGATTAATCTATCACGAATTTCTTGATACTGTAACAGGCTGACATGCTTCCTTCCATTATACAACATCTGGCTATAAATCTCATCTGATAATATAGCTACATTCGGATAATCTTTTAGTCCTATAACCAATTTATCAACTTCTGATTTGGGAGTGACCCCACCTGTTGGATTAGCTGGGCTATTAATAATTATAAGCCTAGTTCTGTTTGTGATCTGGGAGAGAACTGCCTCTGCATCGAATGCAAAACCATTCTCCTCTTTTAAAGCAATTGGAATAGGGGTAGCACCAGTGTAATTTATGACTGACTCATAAATAGGAAAACCTGGATTAGGGTACATTATTTCTGCCCCTTTTTCTCCAAATAAAAGTACTGCGAAAAACATTGTTGGCTTTCCGCCTGGAACGACGATGATATTATTGGGATTAACCGAAGTTTGATGCCGCCTTTCTAAATCGTTTGCAACAGCCTCCCTCAATTCAGGAATTCCGTTTGCTGGAGTGTATCCATGATGTCCGTCCTCAAGCGCTTTTATTCCTGCTTTAACTATGTGGTCCGGTGTTCTAAAGTCAGGTTGCCCAATCCCAAGGTTAATTATGTCTTTCCCGTTTGCAGCTAATTCATTTGCTTTAGCGAGCACTGTGAAAGCCGACTCCGTTCCCAGTCTGGAAATACTGTCGGCGAATTTTAGTTGCGTCATTAAATTTTCCAAAAGTTAATTATGATTTTATTTTGTTTCTTCATGGATAGGCGCTTTGGGTGGGCCGTCCACGCCGCAGCCAACTACCGCAAAACCCAGTATTAGAACTAAAGCAAAGTTTTTCATCCTAATACCTTTTTCCATCTATCTATTTGAAATTGCACCTCTTTAGGTGATGTTCCTCCATATGAAGATCGCGACTTAACAGAATTTTCAACAGACAAAACCTTAAACACATCTTCATTAATATCAGAATTGATACTTTGCATGTCTTTAAGTTCTAGCTCAGATAAATCACATTTTGATCTTTCAGCAAGGCTTACTATTTCACCTGTCACGTGATGTGCGTCTCGAAAGGGTAAGTTTAAAACTCTAACTAGCCAATCTGCTAAATCAGTGGCCGTAGAAAAGCCAGATTTTGCTGCAAACTCCAAATTTTCTTTATTGGCGGTCAAATCTTGGATCATGCCTTCCATTGCGCATAAAGCTAAACTTAAACTATCTGCTGCGTCAAAAACCTGCTCCTTGTCCTCCTGCATATCTTTAGAATAAGCCAGAGGGAGGCCCTTCATAACTGTCATTAAGCCTATATTAGCTCCTAATATTCGCCCTATTTTTGCACGCACCAATTCAGCAGCATCGGGGTTTTTTTTCTGGGGCATAATAGAAGATCCCGTTGAAAATCGATCTGATAGATCAATAAACTTAAATTGTGCTGAAGACCAAATAACAAGTTCTTCTGCCAATCTGCTTAAATGCATGGCGCATATAGAAGAACAAGTTAAAAATTCCAAAGCGAAGTCTCTATCACTTACCGCGTCCAGAGAGTTTGCTGTAGGTCTTTCAAATTCAAGAGCTCTAGCAGTGTGGTCTCGGTCAATTGGAAAAGAAGTGCCTGCTAATGCCGCGGAACCTAATGGACACTCATTCATTCTATTTCTTGCGTCCATAAACCTAGAGCGATCTCTTGCGAACATCTCAACATATGCCATCATATGATGACCCCAAGTAATTGGTTGAGCTGTTTGCAAATGAGTAAATCCGGGCATAATCCAAGACACCCCACTTTGGGCCTGGTCAAGCAGGGCTCTCATTAAATCGGCTATGTTCTTGTCAATCAAATCTATCTGGCCTCTGACCCAAAGACGAAAATCTGTTGCGACTTGATCGTTACGTGATCGTGCAGTATGCAGCCGGCCAGCTGGGTTGCCGATTTTATCCTTTAACCTTGCCTCGATATTCATATGAATATCTTCGAGTGCTTTTGAGAATTCAAATTCACCCGAATTGAGCTCATTAAGGATCTCTTCAAGCCCTTCTTTGATAGCCGAAACGTCAGAAACATTTAATATGCCAGTTGCGCCCAGCATATCTACATGTGCGATAGAACTTTCAATATCTTGAGGCCCTAAACGCTTGTCAAATTCAATTGAGGCGTTAATTGCTTCCATTATAGCATCAGGTCCCGTAGAGAACCGACCGCCCCACATTTTGTTAGAGGATTTTTTTGACATGAAACTACCTTTTAGAGGAGTTAAAAATTTTTTGACGCTGGTTGTTCTTTATACGGCCTTTAGCTTCTGTGCAAATACTGTGCTTTCTGAAGATAATAAATTTTCTGTTCTTGAGGAATTTAAGGTTGGCGAAATGAAAAAACTCATTTTGCATGAAAGCCCTAAGGCTGTCAGTGAAGAGGTTTTTTATAATTCAAACAACGATCCTATTTCTTTAAAATCTTTTTTTGGGCGTCTTACATTAGTGAACTTTTGGGCAACTTGGTGCGCCCCTTGTCTAGAAGAAATGCCAAGTTTATCAAACCTTCAAAAAATAAAAGGTAGTGAAAATTTTAACGTGGTAACTATCGCTACGATGAGAAACTCACCAAAATCTGTGGAAAATTTTTTTAATAAAAACTCAATCGATAACCTGACAAAATATCAAGATCCTAAGGGAAAATTGGCTCGCTCTCTTAAAATAGCAGGGCTTCCATTAACTATTTTGTTAAATAAAGATAATAAGGAAGTGGCGCGATTTATTGGCGATGCTGATTGGTCAAGCCCGCATGCTTTAAAGTTGATTGAAAAGGCTACTGAAATAGATCTTAAGAATTAAAATCACTAACTTCTTTGAAGATATTTTAAATCAAATTGGTTACTAAATAGGTCACTTTGCCTGCAAACTTATTTAATTCCAATCTTATTTCATCAATTATTTCAATATACGAAACTAAGTAGCTTTCAGACTCTGGCAAGACTGATATTAATTGATTGCTATTTGTGTATGCTAGCAATGCAAATAAAACTATCAATAAGCCAAAAATGAAACCTGAACGTTTTGTTGTTTTTTTGTCTTCTAAGACCTCAGCTAGTGCATCTTTTGCTTGATGCTTTAGAATGGCATCTTTTGTGAGAGTTGCAGGCTCACTATCTCTAACATTTTTCAAACTTCTTTTGTTTTTGGATGGTATATTTTTTTTGTTGCGCTCTTGATCTCTAGCTTCAATTTCTCTTTTAGCCTCTTCCCTTAATATTTTAATAACAGAGGGATCAATTTTTTTCAGATCAGATGCCGCACTCGCTACTTCTTCAGTATCTTCTTTTCTGATTTCGGTTTGAGGCTGAATTAACTGCTCATCGTTAGATGTTTTAGTTCGAGTTTGAAACCATGAGTGCCCACAGCTATCGCATTTTACTTCCCTACCGCCTATTGGAACAGCATGGCGAGGAATCTCATAATTTGCTTTGCATTTTGGACAAACTAAACGCATTAGTTCCTCTGTGAAAAAATGACTACATCAGACTTTATGACATATAAAAAAATATATATAGCCGTAAAAGTACATGCTTTTTATTGTTGAACAACCGTTTATTAGACTATGGTCATAGTATGGATTTAGAATTAAAAGAAAAAGGGAAGTTTTAGTTGTGATTGAAATGGAAAGCGTCGCTTACTCTTACGGTGAGGAGCTTTTATCAGAGCTAAATATTTCTATTTCTCAAGGTTCTTTTTATTTTCTTACGGGGCCTTCGGGATCAGGTAAAACAACTTTCCTTAAAATGTGCTATGGTTCTCTAATTCCAACATCGGGCAATCTTAGTGTTTTTGGTAAAGACTCATCTGGTTGGTCACGTGATGAAATTGCATATCTCAGGAGAAAAATAGGTGTTGTACACCAGGATTGTCAGTTTCTTGATCATTTGAATGTTGCCGATAATATTGCTTTGCCAATCAAAGTCTCAGCGCGGAATTCCTTATCTGATAGTGTAAATTTAAAAGAGCTTTTGAATTGGGTTAGTCTATCTCATCGCTCTAAAGCGCTACCTCCTGAACTTTCAGGAGGTGAAAGGCAAAGAGCAGCTTTAGCGCGTGCAATTATTATGTCGCCAGATGTTATATTAGCTGATGAGCCAACAGGTAATATAGATTGGGAGATGTCGCAGAGATTAATTCGTTTATTAATCGAATTAAACCATATGGGAAAAACAGTTGTTATTGCTACTCATGACTTGAATTTGATTAGATTTACAAAAGCCAGCGTGCAGGCGCGTGTTTTAAGAATAAGCAATAAAACAGTCCAGCTCGCCGGAAGTGATCTTTGATGGCTAGTATAAAAAATATTCTTTTACCTGATAGACACTTAAATCAGGTTGTCCCTACAAATGGATTTACCACGCTTTTGACGTTTTTTACTTCTGCGGCAATGGCCTTTTTGATCGTTTTTTCATTAGCTATGTCTTTTGCAGCTGATAGATTAGCTCAAAGCTGGTCAGATTCCTTGGCAAATTCAGCAACATTGCGCGTATCTGCCCCATTAGCAGATTTAGAGAGCCAAACTGCGGCTGCTTTGAATGTTTTATCTAATACAAAGGGAATAGCATCTTTTCGTTTGTTGAAAGCAGAAGAACAGCAGGCATTACTTCAGCCATGGTTTGGACCAAAAGTGCCGATAAGCAATTTACCTATGCCACGCCTCATAAGTATCGAAGAAGATGAAAATGGATATGATAGAGTAGGTCTTAGGTTAAGGCTTGCCGCTGAAGTTCCTTCTGCCGTATTGGACGATCATACCAGGTGGCGCGAGCCCCTTGTAAAAGCGGCTTATCGTATTTGGTTTTTGGGTTGGTTATCAATTGGACTGGTATTTTTCATTGTAATTTCAATGATGAGTCTCGTAACCCGTGCTGCGTTGTCGTCAAATAAAAAAGTGATTGAAGTTTTAAGGTTAGTGGGAGCTACAGATCAATATATTGCTGCGGCTTTTGTGCGTAAATTTGCTTTCCGAGCTTTTTTTGGCTCAATGTTGGGTGCATTTGGAGCGTCAATGACGCTACTTCTTTTGCCTTCTGAGGCCGATCAAACTGTAATTTTGGCGGGACTACGGCTGGAAGGTTTTGAATGGTCGTGGTTGATTTTTGTGCCTTTATCCTTTTTTGTTTTTACATTTTTAACGGCACGAATAGCCTCTCTCAGTATTCTGAGATCCCTGACTTAATGCTATACGCGGTTCAATATATACGTTCTTTTCTGTTTCTTATTCAGATGTATTTAATGATGGTCGTTTTTGGCTTGGTGTTTTCTCCATTTGTAATGCTCAATAGAAAGTATTCGTATTTGGCTGTTCATGTTTGGTGTAGATGGGTCCGCTGGACAGCTGCTTGGATGGTTGGATTAAAATCTGAGGTTAGGGGTGTTATTCCAGATAATGAGCTAATTATCGCTGCGAAACATCAAAGTTTCTTCGATATAATTTTGATTGTTAGTGAAACGCCAAGGCCAAAATTTATAATGAAGTCATCGTTGCGATGGGCTCCGGTGTTGGGGTGGTATGCAAAAAAAATAGGATGTGTTCCCGTTGAGCGTGGGAGAAGATCTGAAGCCATACAAAGAATGATGTCTGCTGTTGCATCGGGTGCAACCCCTCCTGGTCAGCTAATTATTTATCCACAGGGAACGAGAGTATCGCCAGGCGATTTTAAGCCATATAAAATTGGTGTAGCTGCACTCTATCAACAGACTGGTCAAGACTGTTTGCCAGTAGCGTGCAATGTAGGGGTTTTCTGGCCTAAATATGGCATCATGCGTAAACCCGGGGTGGCAGTCGTTGAATGTTTGCCTTTAATACCAGCAGGATTAGAAAACTCGGAACTTATGTCTGAACTTGAAAATTCTATAGAAAAAAGAACAAATCAGTTAATTGCCGAAGTAAAATATAAATAAAAACAAAATTTTTAGGCACCACCATCACTTTAGGTTTCTGTTAAATACTTTTTTTCGAAATCTGGACGTAAGTGGTCTGGTAAATGTCGGAAATGCAAAGTTACATTTTTACTCAAGGTTTATACGATTTAAAGATGTTTATCATTGGATAAAGGAAACCTGGATGAGCTATAAAAGTGATATTGAAATTGCTCGAAGTGCAGAAAAAAAACCAATTCAAGAAGTTGGTGCTCACCTTGGAATTCCTGCAGAACATTTGTTACCGTACGGTCATGATAAAGCCAAAGTAAGCCAAGAATTTATAAATGGTGTTCAAGATAAGGAAAATGGAAAATTAATTCTTGTAACGGCCATAAATCCCACACCTGCAGGTGAAGGCAAAACAACAACAACAGTTGGTCTTGGCGATGGACTTAACAAAATCGGCAAAAATGCCATGATTTGTATTAGAGAAGCTTCGTTAGGTCCAAATTTTGGTATGAAAGGCGGTGCGGCTGGAGGCGGACATGCCCAAGTTATCCCAATGGAAGATATGAACTTACATTTTACGGGTGATTTCCACGCAATAACTTCTGCTCATTCATTACTTTCAGCTATGATTGATAACCATATTTACTGGGGTAATGACCTTGGTATTGATACTCGAAGAGTTGTATGGCGGAGAGTGGTAGACATGAATGACAGAGCACTCCGTCAGATTACATCATCTCTCGGAGGTATTTCAAATGGCTTCCCTCGCGAGGCAGGCTTTGACATCACAGTTGCCTCAGAAGTTATGGCAATTCTTTGTTTAGCAAAAGATCTGAATGATTTGCAGACAAAATTGGGCAATATGATAGTTGCCTACAGGCGTGATCGTTCTCCTGTTTTTTGCCGTGATATAAAAGCAGACGGAGCGATGACAGTATTACTTAAAGATGCCATCAAACCTAATTTAGTGCAGACTCTAGAAAATAATCCGGCTTTTGTACATGGGGGGCCTTTTGCCAATATTGCGCATGGATGCAATTCCTTAATAGCAACTCAAACAGCGCTTAAGTTATCTGACTATGTTGTAACTGAGGCAGGATTTGGAGCCGACTTAGGCGCTGAGAAGTTTTTGAATATTAAATGCCGTAAGGCGGGTTTATCGCCAGCGGTTATTGTCCTCGTTGCCACTATTCGCGCTATGAAAATGAACGGCGGAGTCGCAAAAGAGGATTTAGGGCAAGAAAATGTCAGTGCTGTAAAGTCTGGCTGTGCAAATTTAGGTTGTCATATAGAGAATTTGAAAAGTTTTGGCGTACCGGTAATCGTAGCAATCAATCATTTCGTAAAAGATACTCAGAACGAAATAGACGCAGTGATGCAGTTTGTCACAAGTCAGGGTTCGGAGGCTATTGTTTCAAAACATTGGGAATTTGGATCAGAGGGTTCAGTAGACTTAGCCAAGCGCGTCTCAGAAATAGCAGGCTCAGAAGTTTCTGATTTTGCTCCAATTTATCCTGATGAAATGCCACTTGCTGAAAAGATACAGACGATTTGTAAAAAAATTTATAGAGCTGAAGAAGCTCTTATAGATAAGAAAATTTACGATCAATTAAAGCAATGGGAAGAACAGGGATACGGCGATTTGCCAATTTGCATGGCAAAAACACAATATAGTTTCTCAACAGACCCTAACTTGCGTGGAGCCCCTACGGGACACACTGTGCCTGTTCGGGAGGTGAGAATAAGTGCAGGTGCCGGTTTTATAGTTGTTGTATGTGGAGAAATTATGACGATGCCGGGTCTGCCTCGGGTTCCTGCCGCAGAATCTATATATCTCAATAAGTTTGGCGAAATAGAAGGGTTGTTCTAGACTAAAATTTAATGTTTTACATTGTTAAGCTTTGAGTTCAGGAGACCGTAATGACAGAACTTACAAAACCAGGTGATTGTAATAATATGGATGAATTACGTCATCAAATTGATAAGTTGGATGTCCAAGTAGTTGAGCTTTTGGCAAATCGCTCAGAATTTATAGATAGAGCAACTGAGTTGAAGAAATTAAATGGGATGCCTGCTAGAATTCCTGAACGAATTGAAAGTGTCGTTTCCAACGCGCGAAATGCGGCTGAAGAGCTAGATCTAGACGCAAATCTTGTTGAAAAAATTTGGCGAATTTTAATCGATTGGTCCATTCAAAGGGAAGCAGAAATTATTCGCGAAGAGTGAGCTCAATTTTCTCAAATTTAAAGGATTACCAAAAATGGTAGCGCAAATAATAGACGGGAAGCTTTTTTCTAGGAAGCTACGGGACCAAGTTGCTGAACATGTGTATGCTTTGAAAAAAGAAAATAATGTTACCCCAGGCCTGGCTGTGGTTTTAGTTGGTGAGGATCCGGCAAGCCAAGTTTACGTTCGATCAAAAGGTAAACAAACTATAGAAACTGGAATGAATTCGTATGAGCATAGATTAAGTGAGAATACTTCTGAAGAAGATCTTTTAGAATTGGTAAACCGTTTGAATGATGATAATGAAGTGCATGGAATTTTAGTTCAACTGCCTTTACCAGAACATATAAATGAAGACGCTGTAATAAATGCTATCGATCCAGTAAAAGACGTTGACGGATTTCATATTTCCAATGTTGGCTTACTGGCTACAGGTCAAAAATCTATGGTTCCTTGTACACCCTTAGGATGTTTACTTATGCTAAAAGATTTACATGGATCTTTATCTGGTATGGATGCTGTTATTATTGGTAGGTCGAATATAGTTGGAAAACCAATGGCCCAGCTCTTGTTGAGCGAAAGTTGCACAGTTACGATAACCCATTCAAAAACAAAAAACTTGGAAGAAATGGTTGGACGCGCTGACATTATTATAGCTGCGGTAGGAAGACCAGAAATGGTCAAAGGGGACTGGATAAAGCCGGGCGCCACGCTTATTGACGTAGGGATCAATAGAGTAGAAGGAAATGATGGCGGGAAGCGTTTGGTTGGTGATGCAGAGTTCTCAAGTTGTTCAGAAATTGCGGGCGCTATAACTCCTGTTCCTGGTGGTGTTGGACCGATGACAATTGCATGCCTATTAGTAAATACTCTAGTCGCTTGTTGTCGTAAACATAAGCTGGCCGAGCCAGATATTATTCCAAATTAATTGGCTTTAGAAATTGGAATTGGGTAAATTTCTTTTCCCGTCATTAAGGCAATAGCTTTTTGCTGCATAATTGAGCGAAGCGGATCACGATTACAATAAAGGCCCCCAGTATAGGTTCCATATGCTGGCAATATTACGCGATTTTCGTCTACTAAAAAACAACGCTTTGTGAAGGATTGACCTTTAATAATTATCCTTATTTTTGGATGATAATGGCCAGATATTTCAAAGCGATCTTCTGCATTTGCAATATGCTGGAAGTTAAGTTTTTCAATTTCGAGAGCGTTTAAAAAGCTACCACCCAAATTTTTAGGGGATGGATCGTGATTACCAGAAATCCAAATCCATTCTCGACCTGCTTGCATTTTTGTAATCCAAAGAAGCTCATCTGATGGTAGTGATTGACTTGCTTCATTATCGTCAAAACTATCCCCAAGGCATATTATTTTTTTAGCATTTGTAGAGTCTAAGTCTGTTTCTAACCTTAATAAAGTATCCTGATTTTCATAAGGTGGGATCCACGACTGACCCATTCTGGCTAATCTGTTTGACTTTCCAAAGTGTAAATCGGAGACACACAGTATGGATTGAGCTGGCCACCAGAGAGCGCCTGATGGCATAGCCACAAGTTCGTTTTCTGAGATGGAAAACTTAAAACAGTCCATTTAATTTCTTATAAATTAATACTAGTGTCATATTCTTTAATCCAATCCTGCTTCTCTCATAAGCAGGCCTACCTCATTTTGTAAAATTAATTCCCTTGCTTTTCCTTCAATAGGTATCGTACCCACCTCTAGCAACATTGGAGCAGCTAGAGGTGATACGTGTGGTAGATTTCTGTGGGTTATATTATCGTCTACTCTATCGAACATTTCCTTAATGCGGTTAAAGTCAATTAACCCTTTCATTGCTTCGTCTTTAGTTATTTTTAAAAGAAGGTGGCCTGGGTCATATTTAATTAAAGTATCGTATAAAATATCTGAAGAAAAAGTTGTCTGGCGTCCTGATTTCCTAAGGCCTGGTAAATTGCGGTCAATTAATCCCGCAACTGTAGCTACAGATTTAAAAGTTCTTTTCATTAAAGCGTTGCCTGAAAGCCATTTATCTAGGCCTAATTCAATCGCACTGGAATTGAATAATTTGTTTGGATTTTCCACCTTTTTAAGCCCCCAAAGAAGAGTGGCGTAATCATTTGCCACAAAGCCCAATGGAGCAAGGTCTAACTCTTCTAATCGCTTTGATAAAATCAATCCTAAAGTCTGGTTCGCATTTCGCCCTGCGAAGCTGTAAACAACCATATGATGACGAGATTTCCTGAAAAAAGTTTCAACTAATAAGCTATCTTTAACTGGTAATTCTGAAACCTCTTTTTGTTTATTTAACCAGTTTACTGTATCCGCAGGTAAATCTTCCCAGTTTTCATTTTTGAAACTATCTAAAATTCTATCACTGAGTTTTGTACTTGTTGCGAATTTAGTTCCCATAAACGTAGCGATTTTAGGCTGCTTATTTGCGTTCTGTGATACCTCGACAACCATTTCCCGTAAACTTTCGAAGCGCACTATTTTACCACCAATTAAAAAAGTATCACCTTTTGTAAGCGATGCGGCAAAAGCTTCTTCAATTTCTCCAAGAGGTTTTCCACCACTTCGACGGTGCATCCGAACTTTTAGCGTTTCCGTATCTTGTATAGTTCCTACGTTCATTCTTATTCTATTTGCCGTTCTTGGATCCCGTAGAACGATATTTCCACTATTATCAATCTTCAATCGGTGCCACTGCTCATATCGATTAAGTGCATATCCTCCATCTATACAAAATCTTAAACACTCATTAAAATCACTCTGTGTTAAGTTTTCGTAAGCGCCTATTTTTTTTATTTCTTTAAATAAATGATGAGGACAAATTGCCCCCGCACAGGCCACAAGCAAAATATGTTGGCACAAAACATCCAATGATCCTGAGTTTACTGGTTCACCATCTAGATCGCTATCTTTGACAGCTTCTAAGGCAGCTTGGCACTCAATAATTTCAAATTTATTAGCGGGAACCATTATTGCTTTGGAAGGAGCATTATGGCTATGGTTAGCCCTTCCAATTCTCTGTACTAGCCGTTTTATATTTTTTGGGGCACCAACTTGAATGACAAGGTCTACGTCATTCCAATCTATGCCTAGATCTAGGGTTCCTGTACAGACAATAGCTCTCAATTCACCTCTGATTATAGCTGCCTCAACTCGCTGTCGTTGATCAAGGTCGAGACTGCCGTGATGGATTGCGATGGGGAGATTATTTTTATTATTCAACCATAAATTATGAAAAAAAATTTCTGCTTGAGCGCGTGTATTATGAAAAATCAGAGTAGTTTTATGATTAGATATTTTTTCTAAAACATCTGGGATAGAGTAGGTCGCTCCAGCACCTGCCCAAGGAGGAGGGGTCTTTGATTGAAGCATTGAAATGTCTGGATTAATCCCAGATTTAGCAAATATTATTGGACAATTAGCTTTATTTTCCGAAATAAAATTTGCTATTTCCTCGGGACGATCAACTGTTGCAGACAGTCCTATTTTCCGAAGGTTTGTACACAAGGATTGTAATCGAGATATTGCTAATACTAATTGATGGCCACGTTTGTTTTCAACGAGTGCGTGTATTTCATCAATCACAATTCTTTTTAAGTTGGCGAAAAGGGTTTTAGACTCTGGAAACGAGATGAGTAGTGCCAAACTTTCAGGGGTGGTAAGTAAAATATGTGGCGGATCAACTCGTTGGCGTCGCTTTATTGCTGCTTTGGTATCGCCAGTTCGATCTTCCACTCTTATATTCAGCCCTATTTCTTCAATAGGTATCATCAAATTTCGTTTAATGTCTGATGCTAGTGCTTTTAAAGGAGAAACATAAATTGTGTGGAGCCCAGAGAATTCTGAAGAATCAAGCTCAATTAAGGTCGGTAAAAATCCTGATAATGTTTTGCCGGACCCAGTTGGCGCAATAAGGAGTTGAGATTGTCTTTTTGAGTTATTCAGTACTTCAATCTGATGGGGTCGCAAGACCCAGTTTCTTGTTTCAATCCAATTTTCAAATTTTTGAGGTAATTCATAATTTAGCATTAAGTGAATTTTAAGAGCGGAAGATCAATTGACTATTTTGGCTTCTGTGGCACTGCGTATTTCTTGGTCCGATATTCCATCCGCACACTCGATGATCTCCAAACCTCCTGAAACGACATCCAAAACACCTAAATTTGTTATTATCCTGTCCACAACACTTTTCCCAGTGAGCGGCAGAGTGCACTCCTTCAACAATTTGGATTCACCGTGTTTATTAGTATGATCCATAACCACGATTACACGACCAACACCAGAAACTAAATCCATAGCACCGCCCATTCCTTTCACTAGTTTACCCGGTATCATCCAATTAGCTAGGTCACCGTTTTCAGCAACTTCCATAGCACCTAATATAGCCATTGCTATCTTACCTCCTCGGATCATTCCAAAGGAGGTGGCACTGTCAAAATATGCAGTTTGGGGTAGTTCTGTTATCGTTTGCTTGCCAGCATTAATCAAATCCGAGTCTTCCTCACCCTCGAGTGGGAATGGCCCCATGCCAAGCATACCATTCTCTGATTGAAGCATAACGTTTATTCCTTCTGGAATATAATTTGATACTAAAGTTGGAATTCCAATACCAAGATTTACATACATTCCGTCTTCAAGTTCTTTTGCTGCTCTGGCAGCCATTTGATCTCGATCCCACATTTTTTGTCCTTTAAGCAGCAGGGCGCGTTGTGCGCTGTTCAATTCGTTTTTCATGATCACCTTGAATAATCCTGTGAACATAGATCCCAGGGAGGTGTATCAAATCTGGATCTAACGAGCCTGTAGGTACAATTTCCTCTACTTCCACAACGCAAACTTTTCCACACATTGCAGCTGGAGGATTAAAATTCCTGGCTGTTTTTCTGAATATTAAATTTCCCGTTTCGTCCGCTTTCCACGCTTTTATAATTGAAAGGTCCGCAAACAGACTTTCTTCTAAAATATAGGTTTCTCCATTGAAATCTTTATGTTCCTTTCCATCAGCTATTATGGTGCCCACTCCGGTTTTCGTATAAAAACCCGGTATCCCGCACCCTGCTGCACGCATTCTTTCTGCTAAAGTACCTTGGGGATTAAACTCTAATTCAAGCTCAGCTGATAGATACTGCCTCATAAATTCAGCGTTTTCTCCAACGTATGAAGATATCATCTTTTTTACTTGGCGAGATTCGAGTAATATACCTATTCCAAAATCATCAACACCAGCATTATTCGATGCGAAAGTTAAATCTTTTGTCCCCGCATCTTTAATAGCTTGCAGTAATATTTCTGGGATTCCACATAATCCAAATCCTCCTGAGGCGATGAACATTCCATCGAACAGTAAACCCTTTAGAGCCTCGCCGGCAGTACCATAAACTTTTTGCATTGAACGATTACCTTTCTTAAATTTGGACAATTGTCCTAAAATAAAAATTCAAAAAAAATTAAATTAGAAAAGATTTATTTTTTCTTGCCTCTTTTTTTTCCTTTTGCCGCCTTTTCGGTTATAAGCTTTACAGCTTCTTCAAGTGTAATTTCTTCGGGGTCTTTTCCTTTAGGTATCGTGGCGTTGATTTTTGCGTACTTTACATAAGGGCCATATTTTCCATCCATCACATTCACAGGCCCGCCCCCATCAGGGTGTTCGCCAAGTTCTTTAATTGCTTTGGAGGTTGTGCCACGTCCACTTCCGGCGGCTGCCTTTTTTGCAAGCTCTTCAACAGCTCTATTCATCCCAACGTTAAATACATCATCAGGATCTTTTAAATTTGCGTAAGTCCGCCCGTGACGTACGAAAGGGCCATATCTCCCAATCCCTGCTTCTATTATCTGACCATCTTCAGGATGAGGCCCTATTTTTCTTGGCAAACTAAGAAGTTTTAGCGCTTTTTCGAGTTCTATATCTGACGGTGACCACCCTTTTGGCAGGCTAGCCCTTGGCGGTTTTTTATTCTCTTCTGAGGCTTCGCCACGTTGAATATAGGGACCGTACCTGCCACTCTTAAGAAATATTTTATCTCCTTTATCTTCACCAAGTAAACGCTCTGCTGTTTCATCTGGTTCACCGGATATAGGACGGGTAAAATTACACTCTGGATAGTTTCCACACCCAACAAACCCGCCAGTTCGCGATGATTTCAAGTGGAGTTGACCATTTCCGCATTTCGGACACCTCCTTGGGTCGCTACCATCTTCTTTAGCGGGATAAAGCTGGGGCGCTAATGCATCATCTAAAACGTCTAAAACTTCTGTAATTCTAAGCTCTGATGTTTCAGAGATTGCTTCTGAAAAATCATCCCAAAATTGACCTAGAAGTTCTTTATAATTCCCTTTTCCAGCACTCACAGAGTCAAGTTGATTTTCTAAACCTGCCGTAAAATCAAACTCAACGTACCGTTTAAAAAAATTCAATAGAAAAATTGTAACTATGCGTCCCTTATCTTCTGGAAATAACCTATTTTTCTCTTTTCTAACGTATTCTCTATCCTGAATTGTCGTCACAATATTAGCATAAGTTGAAGGTCTGCCTATTCCCAATTCTTCCATTTTTTTGACGAGACTGGCTTCTGTATATCTTGGTGGTGGTTGGGTGAAGTGTTGCTCAGGATCAATACTGAGCTTTTCAATATTTTCTCCCTTAGACATTTGTGGAAGACGATTTTCATCGTCTGATTGCTCCACGTCATCGCGGCTTTCTTCGTAAACTTTGAGAAATCCTTCGAACAACACAACTTGCCCGTTAGCTCTAAGAGTAACTTCCTTGTCTGGGCTTTGTATATCTACTGAAGTTCTCTGTAACTTTGCGGACTCCATTTGACACGATATCGTTCTTTTCCAGATTAAATCATATAGTTTAAACTGGTCAGCATCGGAAAGTTTTAATTGCTTTGCATCTTTTAAAATGGAAGTAGGTCGAATACATTCATGAGCTTCTTGAGCATTTTTCGCTTTATTTTTGTAGAACCTAGGAGATGCTGGTAAAAATTGATCACCATATCTTTGCCTTATGGCTTCTCTCGTAGAGGTAACAGCTTCTGGCGCCATATCAATCCCATCAGTTCGCATATATGTAATATGACCTGCCTCATATAACCTTTGAGCTGCTTGCATTGTTTGTCTGGCACCCATTCCATATTTTCTTCCAGCCTCTTGTTGAAGAGTAGATGTCATGAAAGGAGCGAAGGGGTTTCTGCTAGTTGGCTTGCTTTCAACTGAGGCAACGATAAGGTCACGTGTCGTGATTGCCTGTGCTGCTAACTCTGCTTCCGAGCTACTTTTCAAATCATATTTATCTAGTTTCGTTCCGGCAAAGTTTATTAGTTTCCCATCAAATACTTGCCCTCTAGGAGTTTTTAAACATGCTTTAACAGACCAGTATTCTTTTGGTTTGAAAGCTTCTATTTCTATTTCTCTTTCTACGATTAATCGCAAGCAAACTGACTGTACCCTTCCAGCTGATCTAGCCCCTGGCAATTTACGCCATAACACTGGCGATAGATTGAAACCGACGAGATAATCGAGAGCTCTTCGTGCAAGATAAGCATGTACTAATGGTGCGTCTATTTCTCGAGGATTGGCCATCGCTTCCGAAACAGCTGATTTAGTAATCGCGTTAAAAACCACTCTGCTTACTGGTGTGTCACTATTTATAACCCGCTTATTTCGTAATGTTTCTTCGAGGTGCCAACTTATAGCTTCACCCTCACGATCTGGATCTGTAGCTAATATCAACTCATTATCTTTTTTCAGAGCATCGGCTATGGCTTTGACATGTTTTTTACTGTCAGCACCAATTTCCCATTTCATATCAAAACCCTTATCCGGGTCCACGGATCCGTCTTTCGCTGGCAAATCTCTAACATGACCAAATGACGCTAAAACGGTGTAATCGGAGCCCAGATATTTATTGATCGTTTTTGCTTTTGCTGGTGACTCTACAACCACTACTGGCATTAAATATCCTTTCGACTCACGATTGCGACTTCGCGCGGGAACATGGCTCCAGCTGGGAAGGTTTGTCAATCCTGCTTAAACAAAATTAACATAAAACTGTTTCGATTTACTTTTAAGACATAGCTTAATTAATGGTTTTTTCCAATTTAGGGAGTCCAAGCTTCAATTTGAAACACCCCCAACGGTAAGGCCACTGATATACAAACTTGGTTGTCCAACTCCAACAGGAACCCATTGCCCAGCCTTTCCACAATTGCCTATCCCAGGGTCCAGTTGAAGGTCGTTTCCAATAGTTTTAATCTTTTTAAGGGCAGATGCTCCATCTCCGATTAGCGTTGCGCCGCTGACAGCTTCTTCGATTTTACCATTCTTAACGCGATATGCTTCCGTACAAGAAAAAACAAACTTCCCATTTGTGATATCTACTTGCCCTCCGCCAAAGCCCACAGCATAAAGACCGTCTTTTAAATCTTGAATTAAATTTTGTGGATCTTCATTTCCTTCCTGCATGTAAGTGTTGGTCATTCGGGGCATTGGAGCATGTGCATAACTTTGTCTGCGGCCATTACCCGTAGATTTTAATCCCATCAATCTAGAATTTTGTCGGTCATGCATGTAACCGACTAGAACGCCGTTATCTATCAGTTTCGTTTTTTGGCTTGGTGTGCCCTCATCATCAATTGTAATTGAGCCCCTGCGATCAGGAATTGTACCGTCATCGAAAACCGTTACTCCTGGAGCAGCGATCCTTTTTCCCATCAAGTCACTGAACGCACTTGTTTCTTTTCTATTAAAGTCTGCTTCAAGACCATGTCCAATTGCTTCATGAAGTAAAATTCCTGGCCAGCCTGGACCTAAAACTAAATCCATTACACCTGCTGGAGCTGGCTTGGCCTTGAGATTTACTCTTGCAATTCTTAATGCTTCGGAGGCAGCATTTTTCCAAATTTCTGGCTTTAAATAGTTGAGCAAGTTACTTCGCCCACCAATACCTGTGTATCCATTTTCCCTTCGACCGTTATGTTCTAATAAAATGGATATGTTTAGTCGTACCATGGGTCTTACATCGTGAGATGAGGAACCATCAGGGCGCAGTATAAAAACTTTCTGAGCTGATGAAGAGATTGTTGCTGTCACTTGTTTGATATTTGGGTCAAGACTTCTACTGAATTCATCAATTTCTTGAAGGATTTTAACTTTTTTCGAGAAAGTTAACTCCATTATCGGGTTGAAAGGATCATATATATTTTTTTCCGTTTCTGAAGGTGAATTAGCAAACTTGCCCATTTGCCCTTGGGAGGCCTTTTGAACAGTTGGAACCATTTTCAAAAGTGCGGAGTGGGACAAATCAGTTGAATGAGCATAACCTGTTATTTCGCCGCAAACTGATCGTAATCCCATTCCTTCTGAAGCATCGAAGTTTGCAGATCTTACTCTTTTGTCATCTAAAGTTATTGTTTCAGTTTGTCGTTGCTCGAAAAACAACTCTCCGTCATCGGAATTTTTGGTCGCCAGTTTTAAAGACTTAACGGCATCTTCCCAAGTTAAGTGTTTTCCAAAAGGATCAAAATCGCACGTTTTCATCTTTATTCCCATATAAGTTTGAATTATTACACTTTTAAATCAAAAAAAAGCGTCCGTTTGCCGCAATTATACTTCTTTATCTCTTTGTCAAAATATGGTTTTACACTACCTTAATTACAACAAGAGTTTTTAACACTTAATAAACTGTTATAAAATTTACACGAACACTGAAAAATCAGGGTGAAAAATGCGACTAAAATCAATAATAACCGGATTAAGTTCTGGCCTATTAGCTTTGCCAGTATGTGCTGAAGATGGACTCGAAATAATTGGGCAACCTATAGCAGATGGTATAGGGTTTCAACCGGCTGCAACTAAGTTGGCGCGGGATCTGCAATGGCTAGACGGACTGGTTTTAATAATTATTACTGCAATTACGGTTTTTGTGCTTGGTTTGTTGGCTTTCGTTATTATACGGTACAACCGAAAAGCAAATCCGGTACCAGAAACTTTTACTCATAATTCCCCAGTGGAAGTAGCTTGGACCATTATACCCATAGTTATACTTGTATTCATCGGTGCGTTTTCCTTACCAGTGCTTTTTGATCAGCAGAAAATTCCTGAGGGTGAAGTAAATATAAAGGTGACCGGATATCAGTGGTATTGGGGTTATGAATATGTAGATGAAGGTTTCGAGTTTGAAAGTTTTCTAATTGGCGAAGGAAAAGTTTTAACGCCGGAGGTTGAGCTTGAATTACAAGAAGCAGGCTACACTCGTGATCAATTTTTACTTGCTACTGACACCGCCGTGGTCGTTCCTGTCGATAAAACAGTTGTAATGCAAGTTACTGGAGCTGACGTTATACATAGCTGGACTATTCCCGCCTTTGGCGTAAAACAGGATGCAGTGCCTGGTAGGCTAGGACAATTGTGGTTCAAAGCTGAGAAAGAGGGAATATATTTTGGTCAGTGCTCTGAACTATGCGGAAAAGATCATGCCTTCATGCCTATCACAGTAAAGGTTGTGAGCCAGGATGCTTACAACGCTTGGTTATCTGCAGCTAAATCGGAATATGCTGGAACCGCTCAATCGTATAACATAGCAGAGGTTGCCAAATAATAGTTTAATTTTTTATTCAACGTTATGTTTGGAACACAACAGGTTAAAAATGTCAGAAGTCAGCTTACATAAACTTTACTCAGACGAGCCTGAGTTTAGTGACTTTTTTTCCTTGCTGAAACCTCGGGTTATGTCGCTAGTAGTATTCACTGCTATAGCTGGATTGTTAGCCGCTCCGGGAAACATTCACCCATTTGTGGCTTTTGTATCGATTGTGTTTATTGCGTTGGGTGGCGGAGCTTCTGGGGCCCTAAATATGTGGTATGACGCAGATATAGATAGTATAATGTCACGAACTAAATCGCGGCCAGTTCCAGCCGGAAAAATTTCTGCCAATGATGCAAAGTATATTGGAATTGTACTTTCAGCCATATCAGTTGTTATGCTTGGCCTTGCCTCTAATTGGTTGGCCGCTTTTTTACTGGCGTTCACAATATTCTTTTACGTTATTATTTATACTATTTGGTTGAAGCGGGCTACGCCGCAGAATATCGTTATTGGGGGTGCTGCTGGAGCATTTCCGCCAATTATTGGATGGGCGGTTGTTACGGGAAACATCGGTTTTGAAAGCATTTTAATGTTTGCTTTAATATTCGTATGGACGCCTCCTCATTTTTGGTCTTTAGCACTCTTTATGAAGAATGATTATGATTCAGCTAAGGTGCCAATGTTGACCGTTACTAATGGTAGAAGATCAACAAGAAACCATATTTTTGCATATTCATTAATCCTAGCTTTCGTGGCTGTAGCCATTGGTTTATCCTCTTTGGGTGGGCCAATTTATTTGTTAGTTGCACTAGTTTTCAACATGCAGCTTGTAATTTCAGCATTTAAATTATGGGCTAGATCTGAAAATGACAGTGTTGGTGATAATTCTAGTGTAGAACGAAAGTTTTTTAAATTTTCTTTGCTTTATTTGTTTTGCCATTTTGGAGCTATCATGGTGGAAACTAAAACAAACATAGCTTGGCCAGGAGTTTAGCATGACCTTTGGAAGGGAACATGATTTACACAAGCGGCGTAGGGGTAGAAATTTAGGTCTCGGTTTGGTGCTAATTGGGTTTGTAGCAATTATGTTTGGCCTTACAGTGGTTAAGGTCACTGAGGGTCAATTTGCTCAAGCTTTAGCTGGGGTGTCGCGCAGTGAATGATAGAGCGAAGAAAAAGACAGCCGCTCAAATGGTTGGTGTGGTAGTTTTTATGGGAGCTATGGCTTGGGCGTCTGTACCATTTTATGATTGGTTTTGTCGGGTCACTGGATTTGGTGGAATTACTCAGGTGGCAGATAGCGGCTCTGAAATTGTGTTGAGCGAAACAGTCAAAATTAGATTTGATGCATCGCTGGAGCGAGATATGCCTTGGGAATTTAAACCGGTTCAGCGTGAAATTGAACTTCAAATCGGAGCTACTGGTTTGGCTTTTTATGAGGCGTACAATCCTACTGATAAACCAGTTGCTGGAACGGCTAGTTACAACGTAACTCCTTACGAGGCTGGGGGGTTTTTTAGCAAAATAGATTGTTTCTGTTTTGAAGAGCAGGTTTTAATGCCTGGTGAGCGTGTTCAAATGCCTGTGACATTTTTTGTTGATCCTGAGATAGTTGAGGATCGCGATGCCAAGCACACCAAGGTAATCACGCTGTCTTACACTTTCTATGAAAAAGACATAACACTGGAACCGGCTCAGGTTAGTGTAAATACAATAAGTAAATTTAATCAGCTCCTAAGTGAGGGGAAACAAAATGGCGCATGAAAAAAATCACGATTATCATATATTAAATCCTTCTATATGGCCCTTCATTGGTTCGCTCGCAGCTTTTGTGATGCTTTTTGGGGCTGTAGTTTTCTTTCATAGCGAAAATCCTTGGATGTTTATTGCAGGTTTTGTAGGTGTATTGTTTGTGATGTATGTCTGGTGGTCAGACACAGTAAAAGAAAATCAAGTTGGTGATCATACGCCAGTAGTTTTGATTGGTTTAAGATACGGCTTCATTCTTTTTATAATGTCGGAAGTTATGTTCTTTCTCGCGTGGTTTTGGAGTTTTTTTAAGCATGCAATGTATCCAATGGGTGATATGAGCCCATTGCAGGATGGTCAATTCCCCCCCGCTGGCATAGAGGTTTTTGACCCTTGGCATCTACCACTAATTAATACTTTAATTTTGTTGTGTTCTGGAGCAGCTGCAACCTGGGCGCACCATGCAATTGCTCATGACGAAGATAGAAAATCTATGGTGCAGGGTCTTGTTATTGCGGTTGGCTTGGGTGTTTTGTTCACAATTTTCCAGGCTTATGAATACCAGCACGCAGCGTTTGGTTTTTCAGGAAACATATACGGAGCAAACTTTTTTATGGCCACAGGTTTTCATGGTTTTCATGTGATAGTAGGCACAATTTTCCTTGCGATTTGTATGCTACGAGCGATGCGTGGACACTTTACCAAGGATCAGCACCTTGGCTTTGAAGCTGCAGCTTGGTACTGGCATTTTGTGGACGTCGTATGGCTATTCTTGTTTGCAGCTATTTATGTCTGGGGAAGCGTTGGCGCGACAATTCACTAAAATTTCGTAAAGATATTTTGGTTTACTAACCTAAAGGAATATTAATAGGAAAGCGCGCAGCAATTCGCGCGCTTTTTTTTGGATTTAAATTTATGCCACATAAATTATTTACTTGGTTATTTATATGTTCCGGGACAATTATTTTGCTCTTACTCGGGCAGTGGCAGTTAGATAGGCTTGTGTGGAAAAAATCTATTTTAGTAGAGATTGAAAGTAAAATTTCTGGATTGCCGCAGTCTTTACCTTCTGATGTTAAGGAAACTATTCACAAATATATGCCGATACAGCTTTCCGGAAAAATAAAAGGAAGTTTTATAAAAGTGATGGCCAGCCAAAAATTTATTGGGGCTGGTTATCGAATAATTGTGCCATTCCAATTGGAAACAGGTAGAACAATCTTAGTAGATTTGGGATTTATACGCCATGAATTTGCGCCGGATATTAGCTTAGATGATAATCTAAGCATAATTGGGAATTTACATTGGCCACAAGAAGTTGATTTTTTTACACCGGACCCAGATACAAAAAATAATATTTGGTTTGCCCGTGATGTAAACGAGTTATCAAAAAAGCTGCGAACTGAGCCGATATTAGTGATTGCTAAAAGCTTCAGTCCATCAATTACCCATCTTGATCCACTTCCTATTAATACAGAAAATATCCCTAATAATCACAAACAGTATGCAATCACTTGGTTTTCGCTTGCATTTATTTGGCTTGGGATGGGAGTATTTTTCATTTATAGAACGAGCGTCAATAGAGGCCGAAAAATATGAAGTACATATCTACTCGTGGGAAAGCTCCAGTTTTAAATTTTGAGGAAGCAATGTTAACAGGCCTGGCAAGAGACGGTGGTCTGTACGTTCCTCAATCAATCCCAAACTTTTCTCCAGATGATATATCATCGATGTCAGATTTAAGTTATGAGGAGATAGCCTTTAAAGTTATATTGCCCTTTGTTGGAGATTGTTTTTCTGATGATGAATTAATCAAGATCATAAACAAAGCCTATACTGAATTTGGGCATATAGAGCGCGCTCCTCTTGTTGAATTAGAAAGTAACCATTTCCTTCTAGAATTATTTCATGGCCCAACTCTGGCCTTTAAAGATTTTGCTATGCAACTAATTGGTCAGTTTTTTCAAGTTGCATTAGAACGAAAAAAATCAAGAGTAACCATTGTTGGTGCAACCAGTGGAGATACTGGTAGTGCTGCAATTGAAGCCTTTCGTGGGTTAGATGCCGTAGACGTTTTTATTTTATACCCTGATGGACGTGTTTCAGATGTCCAGAGAAGGCAGATGACAACGCCTTCTGAAAATAATGTTCATGCAATTGCAATCAATGGCCATTTTGATGACTGCCAGGCCCGTTTGAAGGACATGTTCAATGATTTTGAGTTTCGAGATGGAGTGAATTTAGCTGGTGTGAATTCAATAAACTGGGCGCGGGTTTTAGCCCAAGTCGTTTATTACTTTTCCTCAGCGGTTAAGCTGGGAGCTCCAAATAAAAAAATTAGTTTTAGCGTGCCCACTGGAAATTTTGGAGATGTTTTTGCTGGTTTTATTGCAAAAAAAATGGGTCTCTCAATTGATCGCCTTGTGATAGCTACTAACCAAAACGATATTCTTCACAGGTGCCTAAGTTCTGGTGTTTATAAAACAGATAAAGTTTTACCAAGCATAAGCCCATCTATGGATATCCAAGTTAGTTCCAACTTTGAGCGAGCGCTTTTTTATGCCACGGATTGTAATGGAAGTGAAGTTTCGAATTTGATGGAGCAACTCAAAAGTACTGGTCAATTCACTATTTCTGGAAGTATTTTAGAAAGATTGCGTGAAAATTTTGATAGTGGGAGGGCTTCTGAGGATGAAACTCATTCTGAGATTGCTTATAATCACCAAAAGCATGCTGAGTTGCTTTGTCCTCATTCCGCCATAGGTGTGCTGACTGCAAGAAAACAGCGTAAAACTGGTGTTCCTATGGTTACACTTGCTACTGCCCATCCCGCTAAATTTCCAACAGCTGTAAAAAATGCAACATCAGTATTTCCTGAGTTACCGTCTCGCATGGATAATCTATTTGACCTTGATGAGAGAATAACAAAAGTAGAAAATAATCTTCAATCCATCCAAGCTTTTGTAAAGGAACGGATATAAATATGAGCGTACATCATCATACATTAAGTAACGGTTTCCAAGTAATCACAGAAAATATGCCTGGCCTTAAGTCCGCTTCTCTTGGAATTTGGATTTCTGCTGGAGGTCGGCACGAGCGGCTTGAGCAAAACGGTATTGCCCATTTTCTGGAGCATATGGCTTTCAAGGGAACAAAAACAAAGTCAGCTTTGGATATAGCAGAAGCTATTGAGAACGTAGGAGGGTACATAAATGCCTATACTTCGAGAGAAACAACAGCATACTTTGTTAGAGTTTTAAATGAAGATGTTGAAATGGCAGCTAATATACTGGCTGATATTTTGAGGAATTCTGTGTTTGATAAACGTGAAGTCGATATCGAGCGTGGAGTTATATTACAAGAAATTGGTCAAACTTTAGATACACCAGATGATATAGTTTTTGATTGGTTGCAAGAAACCGCTTATCCTGAGCAGTCTTTAGGGCGATCTATTCTTGGGCCTAGTGAAAATATTTCAAGGTTCTCTAGAGAAGATTTGTCTGCCTTTGTAAACGAGCACTATAGTCCAGATAGAATGATCCTTTCTGCGGCTGGTGGAATAGATCATGATACGCTTTGCAGACTTGCTGAAAAAGCTTTTGGTGATTTGCCGAAACCAAAAATATCGCATCGATCTAGGGCTGCAGCTTTTTCTGGTGGTGAATTTAGAAGGGATAAAAAACTTGAGCAAGCTCACTTTGCTTTAGCGTTTGAAAGCCCGAGTTATAAAAGCCGTGATATCTATACCGCTCAGGTTTATTCGATCGCACTGGGCGGTGGTATGTCCTCAAGATTATTTCAACAGATTAGAGAAAAGCGCGGGCTTTGCTACTCGATTTTTGCACAAGCGGGAGCCTTTTCTGATACAGGCTTTACTACTATTTATGCAGGTACCTCGGCGGAGCAAATACCTGATTTGGCAAATTTAACAGTTAATGAGCTCAAAAGAGCAGCTCTGGATCTTTCAGAAGCTGAAGTTACAAGAGCCAGATCGCAAATGAAGGCTGGTTTATTAATGGGATTGGAAAGTCCCTCGAGTAGAGCCGAAAGGCTGGCGAGAATGATTCAAATTTGGGGTAAAGTTCCCAGCTTAGATGAGACAATTAAAAAGATCGATTCAGTAAATTTAGAAAAAGTGAGAGCTTATGCTGAGCATGTAATGACACAAGCTAAGTTTGCAATGGCTCTTTACGGTCCCATCTCATCGGCGCCATCGCTAGAAGAATTGGATGCACTTAGAGCGGCTTAATGTTTTCATTTAGGCAAACAATTAAAATAAATACAAGCCGGTTGACACTCAGGCCGCCCATGCATTTTGATTTTAAGAAATGGCGAGAAGTTCGTTATTCGAGCAAAGAGTTTTTAACGCCTTGGGAGCCTAAATGGAACACTGACCATCTAACACGGAAGTCATTTTCAAATAGAGTCTATTGGTCGAAGAAGGCGATTAATCAAGGTACTGGCTTACCATTGTTTCTTTTTGATAACGGCACAGATGAATTATATGGAGCTATAACCCTTGATAATATTCGACGGGGTCCGACGCAAAGTGGAACCCTGGGATATTGGATTGGTGAAGAATATGCTCGTCGCGGTTATATGACAGAGGCAATTAATGCGATTGTACAATATGCCTTTATGGATCTTGACCTGAGCAGGATCGAAAGTGCTTGTTTGGCTGATAACAAACCTTCCCGGGGTGTTCTTGAGAAATGTGGCTTTAAATATGAAGGTGTTGCTCAGGCCTACATCCAGATCAACGGGCGCTGGCGAACGCATGTTTTATATTCTGCACTTCGCTATGATCGAAGGGGTAAAACTTCTGCCGGGGTTGAGTAAAAAATGATTGAGGAAAAAACGTGGCTTTGAAACCGGTGACGGAAGAATTCATTGATGAGCTGAAATTAGGCTTATCTCCTGAGGCGGTTTTGGCTGTTCCTAATGACTATTTGTCAGAGCCACGCTCTAGGTGGCGAGGGATTAGTTCAGTTCTTGTATTGCCCCAGAATGTTAATGAAGTTTCAACCGTAGTTAGTTTGGCTAACGCTAGGAATATCCCAATTATTCCTTACGGCGGGGGTACTGGCTTAGTCGGCGGGCAAATACAAGATAAAGGACCTTCAGGCATTCTATTATCTTTGGAACGAATGAATGAGATACGGTCTCTGAATTTAGACGAAAATTTAATTACAGTGGAGTCTGGTGTGATTTTGTCTAATTTAAGAGACGCAGCACAAGAAGTGAAAAGAATCTTTCCCCTTTCCCTGGCTTCTGAGGGAACAGCCCAAATAGGTGGAAATCTAGCAACAAATGCAGGTGGTGTTAATGTGCTGAGATATGGAAGCACAAGACATTTATGCCTCGGTCTAGAAGTGGTTTTTTCAGATGGCTCGATTTGGAATGGATTGTCACGGCTACATAAAGATAATACAGGTTATGACCTTAAAAACTTAATAATAGGCTCAGAGGGAACCCTAGGAATTATTACTGCAGCAACGATGAAGCTATTTCCAAAACCACTAGAGCATACCGTGGCCCTAATCGCAGTTAAGTCTCCTAAGGATGCTCTTAGATTACTTTCTGAGACAAAAGATTATTTTGGTGAAACAATTTCTGCTTTTGAATTGATTAATAAAATGGGCATTGATTTTTTTAAGGAAACAAAAGTGGAAGTCAAAATTCCCTTCTCTAAAATTCCGGAGTGGATGGTGCTATTGGATGTTGGGCACCCTGGACGAAATAGTGCAGAGAAAAACTCAAACGATTATTTTGAAAATATTTTAAGTAGTGGGCTTGCAGTGGATGGCGTGCTTGCAGAAAACGTTGGTCAGCAAAATGATTTATGGGCACTTCGTGAAAATATTCCAGAAGCAAATCGACGAATTGGGTCTGTATCAAGTCATGACATTTCTTTGCCATTATCAGTAATAAGTACATTTATCGATGAAGCTAGGGTTGAAATTTCAAAACTTGGTAACTTTAGAATAAACTGTTTTGGCCACTTAGGAGATGGAAACCTTCACTTTAATATTTTCCCAAACAGAGGGGAAAACCGAGAAGACTACGATCACATCAGGCCAGAAATTAAGAAGACGATCCACGACCTTGTTCATCTACATGCAGGATCTGTAAGTGCAGAGCATGGAATAGGGCGATTAAAGATAAATGATTTAGTAAAGTATTCTGACCCAGTTAAACTAAAGCTTAATAAGTCAATTAAAGAAACTATGGATCCAAAGGGTATATTAAATCCAGGAGTAATTTTTGCACCCACTCATAAGACTAAGAAATAAATCTGACATTTTAAGTTTTGCTGTTTAAAACTTTAGCTTTGTTCAGATTTTTTTTTTAAACGCCTCAAATGGGACCTATAAAGTATTGGTGCCAGTATTTTGTCATAAACAAGTGCCGCTATTTCCCTAGCTATAGGAAAATTGGTCAAAATAGCCAAAATTCTGTATCTGGGCATTTCTGCCCAAAGCTTTCGGAACGCTGGCAAACCATGGATAACTTGTCCATCTGATATTACATGCAGGCGTTTCGCACCTTGATCTTTGCTGACGCCATAAAGTGATAAATCGGTCTCGCCTAACTTATCAAAATAAAGTTCAATACCTTTTCTCTCCGCATAATTTCTATAGTGGCAGATTTCCGCGTTGCAAACTGGACAGTCTTCATTAAATAAAACTCTAGTGACCATGAAGAGCAGATAGATTTAAAAAGTCATATAGCAAGTTTTGGGATTAGATTTTCAAACTGTTCAGTTTTGGTTTTTTGAAATAGTCCCCCAGAGGTCATAGTCACCTGATGCTGTCACATTGACTTTGACAATGTCACCCACGTGAATATTTTCAAAATTGTCTTCAATAAAAAGGTTTCCATCAATTTCTGGCGCATCAGCTTTTGTTCTGCAGATTGCGCCTTCCTCATCGATTTCATCAACAATTACGTCAATCTCTTTACCAATTTTTTTGGCAAGCTTTTTAGCAGATATTTCCAATGCCTTTTCCATAAAAACTTCCCACCGATGTTGTTTAACTTCCTCAGATATTTGATGGGCCAAGGCATTAGACCTAGCACCTTCAACATTTTCATACTTAAAACATCCTACGCGATCTAGTTGAGCTTCATCCAGCCAATCGATAAGCGTATTAAATTCATCCTCAGTTTCGCCTGGATAACCTACTATAAATGTTGATCTAAGGGTGATTTCTGGGCAGATCGACCGCCATTTTTTTATTTCTTCTAAAGTGCTTACCGAAGCAGCAGGTCTTGCCATTCGCTTTAAAACTGCTGGATGGGCATGTTGGAAAGGAATATCCAGGTAAGGCAGTATCAAGCCATCTGCCATCAGTGGGATGAGTTCACGAACATGCGGGTATGGATAAACATAATGTAGACGCACCCAAGCTCCAAGTTTTCCCAAGTCATTAGCCAAGTCTTTAATATGAGACCTATGATCTTTCTCGCGTGAATATTTTAAATCTAACCCAAAAGCACTTGTGTCTTGCGATATTACGAGAAGCTCTTTCACTCCGTTATCAACTAGTTTTGTGGCTTCATGAATTATTGCGTGTGCTGGCCTTGACTTTAACTTGCCTCTCATGTCTGGGATTATGCAAAACTTGCATTTATGATTGCAGCCTTCTGAAATCTTTAAATAGCTAAAGTGGCGAGGAGTTAATTTAACTCCAGTTTCGGGAAGTAAATCTATAAAGGGATCAGGTTTAGGTGGTACTATCTGATGAACTGCATCCAAAACATTTTCATATTGATGCGGCCCAGTTACAGCTAGAACACGAGGATGGGTTCCAGTTATAAATTCTGGTTCGGCTCCCAAACACCCCGTAACGATAACTCGTCCATTCTCATTAATTGCTTCACCAATTGCATCTAAACTTTCAGCTTTTGCACTGTCTAAAAACCCACAAGTGTTTACTATGACAGCGTCGGCTCCCGTGTAATCGGGTGAGATGCCATACCCTTCTGCGCGGAGCCTGGTAAGGATTCTTTCACTATCAACAAGTGCTTTAGGGCACCCTAATGAAACCATCCCGATGTTTGGTTGTTCAGAGCTTCTCTCACTTTTTAAAGATGCTCTCGCTTGGTCAGGCCTTTTTAATGAAGGATTAGTACTCATCTTACTTGTAGTAGCAGATATTTGTCGAAGTAAAAGCCCATTAGGTTTTTGCCTTTTTATTCATCAGCAAGGATTATATTTAAGTTAAACGAATAACAAAAACTAGTCGAAAAGATCTGTATTTTTGTCGTTTGTCAGACTTGATTTTATTTTTAAAAATTGATCAACTGATGATCTGCGTCACTGAGGTTAAATATGCGATTTTCTGGATTAAAAATATTGAAAGAGGGTTTAACTGGAAATAAAGGTTGGACTAATCATTGGCGGGATCCAGAGCCTAAACAGGAGTATGATATTCTAATAATTGGCGGCGGTGGGCATGGCCTGTCCACTGCATATTATCTGGCAAAAAATCACGGTTTAAAGAATATAGCTGTTCTAGAAAAAGGTTACCTCGGAGGAGGTAACGTGGGACGGAATACAACAATTGTTAGAGCAAATTACTTTTTGCCAGGCAATTCGGAGTTCTATTCTCACTCTCTTAAACTTTGGGAAGGCTTGGAACATGATTTGAATTATAATGTTATGCATTCTCAAAGAGGATTGATAAATTTGTTTCATTCGGATGGGCAGAGAGACGCTTTTGCAAGGCGTGGCAATGCAATGATAAATCAGGGTGATGATGCTATCTTATTAGATACGGAAGGTGTTCGTGATTTACTCCCTTATCTAGACTTTGAACAGGTTCGGTTTCCCATTTACGGCGGTTTGTACCACCCTAGAGGTGGATCTGCTAGGCACGATGCTGTTGCCTGGGGCTACGCGCGTGGCGCAGATACTAGAGGCGTTGATCTTATTCAAAACTGTGAAGTTACAGGAATAGATATTTCTCAAGGCCGTGTCACAGGCGTCCAAACAACTCGCGGTCAAATCAGTGCTAAAAAAGTTGGCATTGTAGTAGCGGGTCGTTCCGGGCAGGTAGCGGCCATGGCCGGCATGCGTTTACCGATCGAGAGCCATGTTTTGCAGGCTTTTGTTACTGAGGGTCTGAAGCCTTGCATTGATCATGTGATCAGCTTTGGCATGGGTCATTTTTACATAAGTCAGTCAGACAAAGGTGGGTTGGTTTTTGGCGGCGATTTAGATTTTTATGCCTCTTACGCGCAGCGAGGCAACTTGCCGATGAAAGAACATGTTATGGAAGCGGGTATGACATTGATGCCAATGATAGGAAAAGCCCGCGTTTTGCGTTCTTGGGGGGGGATTATGGATATGACGCCGGATGGTTCTCCGATAATCGATAAGACAGATGTAGAAGGTTTATATATAGACTGTGGTTGGTGTTATGGTGGGTTTAAAGCCGTACCTGCTTCTGGCTATTGCTTCGCCCATTTACTTGCGACCGATAAACATCACGAATTTGCAAGTGGTTTTCGCTTGGATAGATTTAAAACTGGTTATGGTTTGATTGATGAAGAGGGTACCGGCTCTCAACATAATCTTCACTAAGGAAGGAATTTTATGAGAATCCCTTGTCCAACATGCGGAGATAGAGATCGTCGAGAATTTTATTACGTAGGCGATGCGCAGATAATAAATAGACCGTCTCCCGAGGCTTCAGAAGACATATGGAATGATTACCTGCATAATCGTGATAATCCAGCCGGAGTAACAAAAGATTTATGGTACCATGAAAACGGGTGTAATTCATGGTTGGTGGTAACGCGAAACACTAGAACTCACGAAGTACAGCATGCTGAATTGGTGACCAAGTTAAAGGGTGATGGATCGTGAGAGTTTCGGGTAAAGGCCTTATAAACCGTCAGAATACGGTGAATTTTAAGTTTGATGGAGTTAATTATACTGGTTATGAAGGTGACAGCGTCGCTTCAGCGCTTTTAGCTTCAGGTAAAAAGCTATTTGGTCGGTCGTTTAAATATCATAGGCCGAGGGGCGTACTAACTGCTGGGAGTGAAGAGCCAAATGCTCTTATCACAGTGGGTGAAGGTTCATTTCAAGATCCAAATGTTAGAGCGACAACTCAAGAAATTTTTGAAGGTTTGGTCACAAAAAGCCAAAATAATTGGCCAAATTTGAATTATGATATTCTTTCTATCAATGATCTGTTTTCTCATTTTTTGGGTGCTGGATTTTATTACAAAACCTTTATGTGGCCCAAAAGTTTTTGGGAAAAAATCTATGAACCATTTATCAGGCGAGCAGCAGGCCTGGGCTCTTTAAGTGGACTACATAATTCAGATACTTACGAAAAAGCCTATGCATTTTGTGACTTGTTAGTCATTGGTGGAGGGCCTTCGGGATTATTGGCAGCAAAGCTGGCTGCTGAGGCCGGCCTCGATGTGATAATCGCAGAACAAGAACCTATTTTTGGTGGACGCCTAAATAGTGAAACAGAGCAGGTCGATGGTATGCCTGGTAGTACATGGGCTGCTAAAACCATAGAGAGCCTTAAGTTAATGGATAACGTGCGCTTGTTTTCACGAACGACTATTACAGGTGTTTATGACCAGGGAACTTTTGCAGCTGTTGAGCGTGTGGGACACCACTTATCCAAAAGAGGAGGGGACCTGCCACTTGAATGCTTTTGGCGAATTGTCGCCAAGAATAGTATATTAGCAGCCGGAGCAATTGAAAGAACAATTGCTTTCCCAAATAATGATCGGCCCGGAATTATGACTGCCAGCGCGGTACGCACCTATCTCAACCGCTATGGGGTTTCTGCAGGTAAATCTGTCGTAATTTTCTGTAATAATAATGCTGCTCACAAAACGGCGAGTGATTTGCTGGAAAGCGGAGTAAATGTTGCTGCTATAATTGACACTCGTGAAAATAGTGAAACGGCGTTGGATGTCCCATTTTATAAAGGAGCTGAGGTTTCAAATACATTTGGGCGCCAGGGTCTTAAATCAATAAACATTAAAAAAAATAATGTGGAAACAAAAATAGAAGCTGATTGTTTGGCTGTTTCTGGAGGCTGGAACCCGACAGTGCATTTAACCTGTCACATGAATGGTCGGCCAACTTGGAATGATGAAATTTTAAGTTTTGTTCCAGAAATTGGCGCAATCCCAAATATGGCTGTTGTGGGGTCAGCCAATGGTCACATGGACACTGGGAAGTGCTTTGAGTCGGCGCAAAAAGAGATTAATTCTTTACTTAAAACTTTTGGAAAATCATCAAAAACAAGGAAAATACCAAAGGTAGAGTCAACAAAATTTGAAATTTCTCCAAAGTGGGCTGTGGAAGGAAAAGGACGAGCATGGCTTGATTATCAAAATGACGTTACTGTCAAAGATGTTCGTCAATCTGTTCAGGAAAACTTTAAATCAGTTGAGCATATGAAACGTTACACAACTCAAGGTATGGCAATTGATCAAGGTAAAAACTCAAACGTGGCTGCATTGGCAATATTGGCAGACGCAACGGGTAGAGGAATTCCTGAAACAGGAACAACTACTTTTCGCCCTCCTTTTGTACCTGTCTCAATTGCTGCCATGGGTAAAAATGCGCAGGGAATAGGATTTGCTCCCCAGCGTTATACGACTTCTCATGTTGCCTCTGTTGATCGTGGAGCTCCGATGGTTGAAGCGGGGCTTTGGTACCGTCCAAGCTACTTCCCAGAAGTTGGTGAAACTAATTGGCGTCAGTCATGTGACCGAGAAATCGAAATGGTTCGTACTAATGTAGGCGTCTGTGATGTTTCAACGCTGGGAAAAATAGATATTCAGGGTCCCGATGCTCATAGGCTGTTAGACTTTGTTTATACAAATATGTTTAGCACGCTCAAAGTTGGAAAAGTTCGATATGGTTTGATGCTTCGCGAAGATGGACACGTGATGGATGATGGAACAACGGCACATTTGGCTGAGAATCACTATGTGATGACCACCACTACCGCTGCAGCGGGGCAGGTAATGCGTCATTTAGATTTTGTTCACCAATGTCTGCATCCAGAATGGGATTTAAGTTTTATTTCAGTTACTGAGCAATGGGCCCAATTCTCAATAGCTGGACCAAAATCTCAAGAATTGATTAATGCTGTATTGGATAAGCCGATCTCTTCAGAAACTTTTCCATTTATGTCTTGTTCGTCTGTTGGCATTTTGGGAGAAAAAGGTCGCCTATTTAGGATCTCTTTTAGTGGAGAGCATGGCTATGAGATCGCAGTGCCGGCCAGGTTTGGCGAAAGTCTTTTTCGTTTATTAGTTTCACGTGCAGAGGAAATAGGTGGTGGGCCATATGGTATGGAAGCGCTCAATGTTCTCCGAATAGAAAAAGGCTTTATAACTCACGCTGAGATTCATGGAAGGATAACCGCTTTTGATTTAGGTATGCAACGTATGGTCTCCGAAAAAAAGGATTGTATTGGAAAGACTTCGGCTTCTCGCCCAGGTTTGCTTGATAGTGAAAGAGAGCAACTTATTGCACTTAAACCCGTTGGCTCTGTTAAACAAATTGTTGCGGGTGCTCATCTTTTTGATCGTAATGATGACCCTATACGGGAAAATGATAGAGGCTATATCACGTCGGTTGGATTCTCTCCAACTTTTGGGCATGTCATAGGTCTAGGTTTTTTTAAAGGTGGCCAAGCTAGATTAGGTGAGCAAATAAAAATGGTGGATCACCTGAGAGGTATTGAGACTGAGTGTGAGATTATTAATACTGTCTCCTTTGATCCCAAAGGAGACAGACTTCGTGATTAAGTTATTACCCAAAACAGCTGCTGCTGGGCTGACGCCTATAAAAATTTCAAATACCACAATTATAGAAATTGATACGCTAACACTTACTTCAATTTCTGCAAATAAAGGAAAGTCTGAAAAGTTATCTGAACAGTTAAAAAAATCGCATGGAATGTCTCTTCCCCACAATGGACGTGCAAGTGGTCGAGAAGGAGCAAGAGCTTTGTGGTTTGGGCAGCACACCCTTTTAGTAGGTCCAAAATGTGATGAGAAATTAAATAAGTTTGCGATTTTAACAGATCAAAGTGACGCCTGGGTTGTTTTGCGTATGAGTGGTGATTTACTAGAAAATGTTCTCATGCGTTTAAGTCCTGTTGATATCAGATTGAAAACATTTAAAGTTGGCAGTGTTGTTCGCACCGGTCTTCTTCATGTTAATGTTACACTGCACCGGGTAGGAGCAAACACAATTGATGTGTATGGTTTTCGTTCCATGGCAAAAACACTTTGTCATGAACTGACCCAAGCACTTTCCGCAGTAGCTGCTCGTGATTAAGAAATATTTAGTTAGTCAAAAGTCAATATAGACTGGACTCTAAGTAAATCTAAAACGATATTTAGACTATGAGTTTGCCACCTGGTTTCCTTGAAGAGTTGCGTGCACGAATAAGTGTGACCCAAGTTGTTGGTCGCAAAGTGTCATGGGACTTGAAAAAATCAAACCAGAGTAAAGGTGATATGTGGGCTCCTTGCCCTTTCCATCAGGAAAAAACTGCGTCATTTCATGTAGATGATCAAAAAGGATTTTATTATTGCTTTGGTTGCCATGCAAAAGGGGATGCTATCTCTTTTGTAAAGGAAACTGAAAATGTAAATTTTATAGAGGCTGTTGAAATATTGGCTAAAGAGGCTGGTCTTCAAATCCCCGAGCAAGATCCACAAGCAAAAGAAAAGTCTAGCTATAGAGATAAACTTTTTAAAATTATGGACTTATCGGTGAGATTTTATCAGCGCTCACTAAGTTCGGCAAAGGGTGCAAGGGCTCTTGAGTATATCAAAAGTAGAAAATTAACTTCAGAAATTATAGATGAATTTGAGCTTGGATTTGCACCTAATAGTAGGACTGAACTGTTTGATTATCTCTCCGATAAAAACATTCCAGAGCAACATATAATTGATACTGGAATGTGTCTGCGTCCTGATGATGGTGGATCGGTATATGACCGGTTTAGAGATCGGATAATGTATCCAATTCGAGACTCTCAAGGACGTTGTATAGCTTTTGGCGGTCGAGCAATGTCACAAAATGCTCGTGCTAAATATCTTAATTCCCCGGAAACTAAATTATTTGATAAAGGTAGAAGTCTTTATAATTTCAGTACTGCTAGATCTGCCCTGAGTACAAAATCGTCATTGATTGTTGCCGAAGGTTATATGGATGTTATTGCTCTTTCTCAGGCGAGTTTTAAAGCTTCGGTTGCTCCATTGGGAACAGCTATAACAAAAGACCAGCTAGCTTTGATATGGCGAATAAGTCCTAGTCCTGTTGTTGCTCTTGATGGAGATCGAGCAGGTGTTAACGCTGCTTACAGGCTCATAGATCTTGCGCTTCCGTTAATTGAGACTGGAAAA